>JAEKKH010000079.1 GCA_019510465.1 Burkholderiales bacterium | reverse complement strand
GCGACGAAAGCCGGACTGGCCGTGGCGAGGTAGCGCAGCGCGCCCAGCCGCCGGCTGCGGCAGCCTTGGACGGGGCTCGCGATCGACGTGACCGCCCCCAGCACGCGGCCGCGCCGCAGCCAGTCCGCGGTGTGGTCCTCGTTGTCGACCGCCAGCTCCAGCAGCGTGGGATCCTCCTGGCCGAAGCGCGCCATCGCCGCGACGAACCAGGTGCCCAGCGAATCGGCGTTGACGGCGATGCGCAGCGACGCGGGCCCGGGCGACAGGCCGGCCTGCGCGAGCTCGGGCAGGTCGCGGTGCAGCTCGGCCTCCAGCGCCCCCATCAACTCCGCATGGCGGCACAGGCGCGCACCGGTGTCGGTGGCCGTGCAGGGCTGGCCGCGCACGACCAGCACCGAGCCGAGGCGCTCCTCGATCAGCTTGACGCGCTGCGAGATCGCCGACGGCGTCACCTTCAGCGCGCGCGCCGCCGCCTCGAAGGAGCCCTCGCGCACGACGGCCGCGACGGCCTGGATCAGGTGATGGTCGATCATTCCGGATTAAGCGCGACTGATGCTGATTCAGCAATGCTAACTTGCCGCGGTGGCCGCTGCCTGTCGACACTGGCGCCATGGACACGCAATTGATCGCCTGGCTGGCCGGCCTCTCGCTCGGCGCGTCGCTCGTCGTCGCCGTCGGCGCGCAGAACACCTTCGTGCTGCAGCAGGGCCTGCGGCGCGAGCACGTCGGCGCGGTCGTCGCCGTGTGCCTGGGGCTGGACGCGATCCTGATGACGCTGGGCGTCAACGGTGTCGCGGCAGCGCTGGGATCGCATCCCGCGCTGCTGGCCGCCATGGGCTGGGCCGGCGTGGCGTTCCTGCTCTGGTACGCGTGGCAGGCGGCGCGGCGGGCGGTGTCCGGCCAGGCGTTGTCGACCCGGGCCGGCGGCAGGGCCAAGCCGCTGGGCGGCGTGCTCCTGCAGACCCTCGCGTGCACGCTGCTCAACCCGCACGTCTACCTGGACACCCTGCTGCTGGTGGGCGCCGTCGGGGCGCAGCAGGCGCCCGTGCTGCGCCCCGCGTTCATCGCCGGCTGCGTCAGCGCCAGCGCGGTCTGGTTCGTCGGCCTGGGCTTCGGCGCACGCCTGCTCGCCCCCGTGTTCGCGCGCCCGGCCGCCTGGCGCTGGCTCGACGGCGGCGTCGCCCTCACCATGGGGCTGCTCGGACTGCGCCTGGCGGCGGGCGTGCTGCGCGCCTGACGGACGCCGCCGGTCGGGCGCGACTCAAGACGTGCGGGTGTCGTGCCGACAAAGCTGTCACCGGCCTGTCGCCCAAGTCCGAATCGGCTAACGATCCGTTACCACCGAGTGAGTTCCCTGACAGCATCGGGGGGTTGACAGCCTCACAATGCGCGGGCAAGTGCGGCAACTCAGCCGTGATGCGACGGTTCCATACGCGAAGGCGCACGACGCCTGGAAAGTCATGCCTGTTGTAGCAGTCATCAATCGCAAGGGCGGGAGCGGCAAGAGCACACTGGCGACGCAGTTGGCGGGTTGTCTCGCCAACCGCGGCCTGCAGGTGATGCTGGGCGACGTGGACCGTCAGCAATCCTCCCTCGCCTGGCTGCGTCGCCGCGCGGCGCAGCCGCTGGCCAGGAACGCCGCCATCGTCGGCTGGGCCTTCGGCGCCAAGAGCGTCATGCGCCCGCCCGCCGGCATCACGCACGTGGTGCTCGACACCCCCGGCGGCCTGAGCGGCTACGACCTCGCTCGCGTCGTCATGAGCGCCGACGCCATCGTCATCCCGGTCGGCGATTCCATCTTCGACCGCGAATCCGCGCTCGAGTGCCATGCCGAACTGATGACGCTGCCGCGCGTGGCCAGCGGCCGCTGCAAGGTGGGCATCGTCGGCATGCGCCTGGACGCCCGCACCAAGCCCGCCCCGCGCATGCTGGCCTGGGCCACGGAGCACGGCCTGCCCTACGTGGGCTCGGTGCGCGAATCCCAGCTGTACCCGCGCGGCGCCGAGACCGGCCTGACCATCTTCGACGCCGACGCCGACCGGGTGCAGAACGACCTGGCGCAGTGGAAGCCCGTGACGGAATGGATCGAGGCCGCCTGGTCCGCCACCGAGAAGATGGAGGCGACGGCCAAGACGGCCGTGCCGGTGTCGGCCCCGTCGATCGCGCCGACCGCGCCCGCGGCCGCCTCGCGCCGCCGCACCCTCGTGCGCGCCCCGCTGCCGGTGCCCAAGGCGCCCGCCTCGGAGTTCCGCACCAGCCGCGAGATCGTGCGGCCCACGCCGCGCGCCCAGCGCTTCGGCTGGCTGTTCACGGTGTTCCGCGCCTGGGCCTGACCCCCGGCGGCGCCCGGCCCCCGCAGCCCGTCCGTCCTCGATGAGCCCGCGGCCTCGCGCCGGGGCGTGCCTGCGCAGACCGCGGCGAGCCGGAGCGCGCCCGCACGCCGTCGTCAACCCCGAAGGAGGCGGCGCCGGGTTCGCCGAACAGTCCCAATCGCCGGCGGCGTTGCGCTAGTATTTGGCGATCAGGGAGACGCTGCGGGCGGCGTTCGCGAACGTCCGCACACGGGGGCAACCGGCCTCGCTCGGGGCCGAGGGAGACCAACATGAAGGGCTTGCTCCTGGCAGGGGCCTTGGCCTGCGCGTCGGCGTCGGTGTCCGCGTCGGTGACGGCGCCGGAGCCGGCCGCCTCGGGCTTGGCCGCGGCGGCGCTGGCCGACGGGCGCCGCATCGTCGACGCCGCGGCGCAACCGGCGGCGGCCTGGACGGGCCCGCGCACCGGCCCGCCGGCCGCGCCCGGCAAGCAGCTCGCGGTCGTCAACGAGGACCTGCGCAACGGCGGCATCCTGAGCGTCAACGATGGGGTGCTGGAGGCGGCCCGGGTCGTCGGCTGGAAGGTGAAGGTGTACGACTCCGGCGGCACGCCCGACGGTCGCCGCAGGAGGCTGGCCGAGGCGCTGGACAGCCATCCCGACGGCCTCGTCCTGGTGGGCGGCGACGCGCACGCGCTGCGCCCCTGGCTGCAGCCCTTCGCGGATCGCCGGATCCCGGTCGTGGGCTGGCACGTGGCCGCCAAGGCCGGCCCGGTGCCGGGCACGCCGGTGGCGATGAACGTGTCGACCGACCCCCTGGACGTCGCCCGCGTCACCGCGCTGGCGGCGATCGTGCAATCGGGCGGCCACGCCGGCGTCGTCATCTTCACCGACACGAACTACGAGCTGCCCAGGGCCAAGGCCGACGCCATGGCCGCCGTGGTGCGCGCGTGCGGCGGCTGCACCCTGCTGGACGTGCAGGACATCGCCATCTCGCGCAACGCGGAGTTGATGCCGGCCGCCACCAGCGCGCTGCTGGCGCGCCACGGCCGCCGCTGGACGCACGCGCTGGCGATCAACGACATCTACTTCGACTACGCCGCGCCGGTGCTGACGCAGGCCGGCGTCCCCAACAACGGGCTCAGCATGCTGTCGGCCGGCGACGGCAGCGAGTCGGCGTTCCTGCGCATCCGTGCCGGCACCTTCCAGACCGCCACCGTGGCCGAGCCGCTGAACCTGCACGGCTGGCAGCTGGTCGACGAGATGAACCGGTTGTTCGCCGGCGAGCGCGTCACGGGCTATGTCTACCCCGTGCACCTGGTGACGGCCGCCAACATCGGCGCCGATGGCGGCGACCGCCTGCACTTCGACCCCGCCAACGGCTACCGGGACGTCTACCGCCGCATCTGGAAGCGTCCATGAAGCTGCCGCTCCCGCACTCGCTGGCGGCCCAGTTCGCGCTGGTCGTGTCGTGCCTCGTGGCGCTGGTGGGCGTCGTGGGCGCGACGACGATCTGGTCGCTGGCCGGCTCGGCGCAGTCGGTCCGCCAGCTGGCCGAACAACGGCTCGCCCGGCTGCAGGAGGCGCAGGACCTGCTTCAGCACACCGTGGCGATCGAGCGGATGGCGCTGCGCCTGTCGGCGATCGACAGCGTCGTCGACCTGCGCGAGACCCACCGCCAGGTCGTGGACCACCTGTCCGCATTCGACCACCTGGTCGAAGGCCTGGCCGCGGCGCACGGGGGCGACGACGTCGACGTGCTGGCCTTGCATCGCACCAGCCAGCGCTTCCGCAACACCGTCAACATCGCCGCGCAGATGCGAGAGACGGTGCTGGCCGCGGCGGGCCGGCCCCCGGCCGCCGCGAGCGCGAGCGAGTCGCTCGCCCGCCTCGACGACGAACTGCGGCTGCAGGCCGACGCGCTGGCCGCGGCCGCGCGCCAGCAATCGGACTGGTTCACGCGCGACTACCGCGACGCGGTGCAGCGGCTGGTCGACGAATCGGGCCGCACGCAGCGCTGGATCATCGCGGAGGTCGTGGCCAGCCTGCTGCTGTCCTGGTTGATCGTGCGCCAGCTGCTCGGACGCCGGCTCGTGGCGCGCCTGCGCGAGGTGAGCCGCTCGCTGCGCCACGGCCTGGGCGACGGCGACGCCCCGCGCGAGGTGCCGGTGCACGGACGCGACGAGATCGCCGACATGGCACGCGCCGTGGAACAGTTCCTCGAGCATCGCCGCCAGCGCCGCCAGGCCGAGGACGCGCTGCAACGCCTCAACGTCGACCTCGAGGAACGCGTGCACCAGCGCACCGCCGAACTCAGCGCCGCGCTCGACGACCGCACGCGCGAGATCGCCGAGCGCCTGCATGCCGAGAAGGCGCTGCGCGCCAGCGAGCGCTTCCTCGACAGCATCGTCGAGAACATCCCCGACATGATCTTCGTCAAGGACGCGGCGAGCCTGTGCTTCGTGCGCTTCAACCGCGCGGGAGAGCAGTTGCTGGGCTACGGGCGGGAGGAGCTGATCGGCCACAACGTGCACGACCTGTTCCCCAGGCACGAGGCCGACTTCTTCGCCCTGAAGGACCGCGCCGTGCTCGAGTCGCGCCAGATGGTCGACATCCCGGAGGAGGAGGTGCTGACGCGGCGCGGCCCGCGCCTCGTGCACACGATGAAGATCCCGATCCTCGACGAGCGCGGCGAGCCCGCTTTCCTGCTGGGGATCTCGCGCGACATCACCGAGCAGAAGCGGGCGGACGGCGAGCTGCGCCGCCACCGGGAGCACCTCGAGGACATGATCCACGAGCGCACCGCCGAGCTGCGCGTCGCCAAGGAGGCCGCCGACGCGGCCAGCCAGGCCAAGAGCGACTTCCTGGCCAACATGAGCCACGAGATCCGCACGCCGATGAACGCGATCCTCGGCATGGCCTACCTCGCGCTGCAGAGCGGCCTGAACCCGGAGCAGGTCAACTACGTGCAGAAGGTGCATGGCGCCGCCGAGTCGCTGCTGGGCATCATCAACGACATCCTCGACTTCTCGAAGATCGAGGCCGGCAAGCTCGACATCGAGTCCATCCCGTTCAACCTCGGCGACGTGATGGACAGCCTGGCCAACCTGGTGGGCATGAGCGCGGAGCAGAAGGGCCTGGAGCTGATCTTCGCGGAGCCGCCGCACCTGCCCGCCGGGCTGGTGGGCGACCCGTCCCGGCTGCGCCAGGTGCTGCTGAACCTCGGCTACAACGCGGTGAAGTTCACCGAGCGCGGCGAGGTCGTGGTGGCCATCGGGATCGTCGAGCGCACGCCCGAGGCGATCGTGCTGCGCTTCGAGGTGCGCGACACCGGCATCGGCATGGCCGCCGCCGAGCAGCGCCGCCTGTTCCAGCCGTTCTCGCAGGCCGACGCGTCCACCAGCCGGCGCTACGGCGGCACCGGGCTGGGGCTGGCGATCAGCTGCCAGCTGGTGCGCCTGATGGGCGGCGAGATCGGCGTCGACAGCACGTCCGGGGCCGGCAGCAGCTTCCATTTCGCGCTGCGCTTCGCGCTGCAGTCGGACGCCCATGAGCAGCCGCCGCTGCCCGTCGACCCGGCCGCCGGCAACCGGATCCTGATCGTCGACGACAACGCGAGCGCCCGCGAGATCCTGGCCGCGATGAGCGCCGCGCTGGGCCTGCACGCCGATACCGCGTGCGGTGGCGAGGAGGCGCTGCTCGCGGTGGCCCGCGCCGATGCCGGCGACGCACCCTACCGCGCCGTGCTGCTCGATTGGAAGATGCCCGGGCTGGATGGCATCGAATGCGCCCGGCGGCTCGCTCAGCGCGAGGACCGCCGTCACCCGATGCCGGCGGTGCTGATGCTCACCGCGTTCAGCCGCGACACGGTGCGGCGGCGGCTGGCCGAATGCGGCGTGTCGGTGGGTGCCTTGCTGGTCAAGCCGGTGACGCCGTCGACCTTGTTCGATGTCTGCAACACCGTGCTCGGGCTCGAGGCGCCGCCGCCCACGCGCGCGAGCAAGCGCGAGGAGGCGCTGCTCGCGCACCAGGCGCAATTGCGCGGTGCCCACGTGCTGCTGGCCGAGGACAACGCGATCAACCGCGAGATCGCGCTGGCGATCCTCACGCGCGCGGGCGTGCGCGTGAGCGTCGCGCGCGACGGGCGGGAGGCGCTCGACATGCTCGCCGCGCAGCCGTTCGACGGCGTGCTGATGGACTGCCAGATGCCCGTCCTGGACGGCTACGCGGCCACCCGCGAGCTGCGCCGCCAGGCGCGCTGGGGCACGCTGCCCGTCATCGCGATGACCGCCAACGCGATGGTGGGCGATCGCGACAAGGCGATCGCGGCCGGCATGAACGACCACATCGCCAAGCCGATCAGGATCGAGGAGATGTTCGCCACGCTGGCGCGCTGGGTGCGGCCCGCGCCGGCGGCTGCCGGCCCGTCCGCCGCGCCCGTCGCCGACGCGGCGCGCGATCCGCTGGCGAGCGTGGACGGCATCGACTGCCGCGCCGGCGTCGCCGCCATGATGGGCGACGATGCGCTGTACCGCCACCTGCTGCGCATGTTCCGCGATCGCGAGAGCGATTTCGCGCAGCGCTTCGAGGCCGCGCGCGACAACGGCGCCGCGGCCGCCGCGCTGCGCATGGCGCACGACCTCAAGAGCGTCACCGGCTCGCTGGCCGTCGTGGCCGTGCACGAGGCCGCCGCCGACCTGGAACGCGCCTGCATCGACGGCGCCGACGATGCCGCCATCGCGCCGCTGGTGCGGGCCGTCGATGGCCGGCTGCGGCCGGTGATCGCGCAGTTGCGCGGCTTGTAGCGCGGCGACCCGGCACCGGTGCGGCCTGCCGCATCCGCCCCCAGGTTGGTGGTGGACACCGGCCGCCGCCGGAGTTAGTTTGCGCTGAGCCAGCGCTCGCGCTCGCGTCGGCTTCGCCGCGGCGGCCGGCAGCGCGGCAGCAACGCAGGAGGCCGCATGGCAGTGCAGACGATCATGATCGGCGGGCAGCCCATCCTCGTCGAGGTCGTGGGCGAGGAAGAAGGCGATCGCCTGCCCGTCACGGACCAGGCGGCGCCCGCTCCGCGTCGCGCCGACGACGGGCATCGCGACCAGGTGCGCTTCGAGAACGTGTCCCTCAGCAGCGACGCCGTCGAGGCGGCCCGGCGCATGGAGAACACGCTGCGAGCCGTGCTCGAGCCCATCCAGCGCGCCGGCAAGGGCCTCGGCGTGGCGGAATGGACCGTCGAGCTCAGCTTCGGCTTCAAGGGCGGCGCGGGCATCCCGTTCGTGGTCAACGGCGAGGCCAATGGCGCGGTCAAGGTCAGCGCCAAGTGGAAGAACGAATGAACGTCGTCTCGATCAAGGGCCGGGCGAGCGACTCCGAGGCGCGGCGCTTCTGCGGCTCGGGTTTCCTGGTGGGGCCTTGCCATGTGCTGACCGCCTTGCATGTCTGGCAGGAGGCCACCCGCTTTGGACCCGAGGTGTGGGTGGGCATGCTGCCCGATTGCGAGGAGCCGCTGGCCATCGAGGCCGTGGCCCCGAACCCGGGCGGGCTCGACGCGTGCGTGATGCGCGTGGGCTCGTGGGAGGCGCCGGAACACGTCGTGTTCCCGGCGCTGCTGGAGGCCTACCTGCCCCTGACGCGGCAGCCCGTGGAACTGCGCGCCGTCACGCCCGTGATGCCCCGCGTGACCCCGGTGCCGCTGACGGTGACGGCGTTCGACCAGGCGACGTACGAGTACGAGGTGGCCGAGACGGTGGCCAGCGGCAACAGCGGCGGCGCGGTGGTGCACGAGAACGTGGTGATCGGGCTGATGACGCGGCGCGTCGAGAACCAGCCCATCGCGCGCTTCCTGTCCCTGCACGTGCTGGCGGAGTGGATCCGCGCGGTCGTCGACGGGCGCGCCGTCGCCCTGGCGCCCGACGCCAGCCTCGAGCCGATCCGCATCCCGCCGTCGCCCGAGGGCCGCACGGGGCTGTCGCATCGCCTCGGCTCGATCCACCTGCACGTCGACGGCGCCCAGGCTCGCACCTTCATCGAAGGGCTGGTCGCGCGGCACCAGGAAGCCGGCTTCGACGCCGAGCTGGCCTGGGTGGTGCGCGCCACGCAGGGGCCGCAGCGCGAGGAACACCTGCTGCGCGACTTCTACCAGTTGCACGATCCCGGCGAACTCGACTTCTTCTCCACCACGCATTTCCACAGCGGCGACGCGCTGCCGACCCAGGCGCAGCGCCGCCTGCTGGCGCTCGAGGCGCACGACATCCTGTGCGACCTGCACGGCCAGGGCGAGGCGGCCGCGGGCGCCGTCGTCGAGCTCGAGCGCGTCGTGGGCACGGTCGACGCCGAAGGCACCGCGCTGATGGCCGCCGATCTCGAGATGCGCGGCACGAACGGCTCGCTCGAGACGCAGCCGGCGATGCAGCTGTTCATCGCGTTCAACAAGGTCGACCAGAAGCTGGCGAAGTACGAGCTGCACTTCTCCATCGACATCCGCAAGACGCCCGACGCCCCGCCGCGCCCGCCCGTGGCGCTGGAAGACCTGCGGGTGATCGCGCAGGCCGCGGGCGTCGAGCAGGGCGGCTGGTTCCTGTTCCACGACGAGCACCGCTGGGCGTATCGGTCGAACGCCTTCGTGCCCAGCGTGTCGTCGATGGCGCTGCGCCTGCGCTGGCAGCGCCTGCGGCGCCAGCTCGACGATTCCCCCATCGCGGCGCTGCGCGACGCGAAGCTGCGGCTGGTGGCCGAGGAGGCGCTGGCGGTCTGGCGCGCGCCGCTGATCCTGCGCAGCGGCTATCGTCCGGTGCGCGAGCTCATCGCCTGGGAGGGCAACATGCCCGCCCTGCGCGAGTTCTGGGTGCTGCTGCCCAATTTCCTGGGCGACCAGAGCGACGAGATGGGCCAGGCGATGGAGCGCAACCTCGTGCGCGGCGTGCGCTATACCTACTTCCTGAGCTCGCATGCCGACGCGAAGCGCTGGCTGAATTTTCGCGACGAACTGACGGCGCGCGGCATCCGCGGCGCGCAGCGCCTGATGACGGCCTACGTCGTCGCCTTCTCGCCCGACGGCCCGCTGGCCAACTTCGCGGCCTTCATCGCGAATCCTCAGCGCGAGACCGCCGAAGGCTACGAACTCACGATCGACGATTCCACCAACCGCGTGCTCTACGGCATGGCGATGGAGCGCGCGCGCATCGAGGAGGTGACGCAGGCGCTGTCCAGCTCCACCGGCACCGACGCGCTGACGGACTGGCACCTGGTGCAGCCCACCGGGCCGGACATGACGGTCACCGCCGTGTGCGTCAAGCTCATCGAATCGCCGGAGGAGGACGAGATCGACGCGCTGATCGACGGGCTGGACAACCACCTGGCGGTGCTGGCGAGCCACCATCGCGGCTCCGTGGCGGTCTACGGCACGCGTTCGATCACGGCCGTGTTCGTCGGCAACCGCCCGGAGCTGGGCCTGGCGCTGGGCTTCGCACGCAAGGTCCTCGAGGCGGCGGATCACGGCGACATCGAGGGGCTGCGCGCCCCGCTGCGCATCGGCATGGCGCACGGCCGGGCGCGGCTGACGGCGCGCGCGTCGGGCCGGGTCTGGAACGGGCCCGCGTTGCGCGCCTGTCACCACGTGCTGGGCCAGGTCGCGCCGCGCAGCGGCATCTTCGTGGCGGCGACGGACCAGGGCACGCTGCCGATCTTCGATGCCTCCGTGGCGACGCTGCGGCCGCTGGCCGACGGCATCTTCGAGCTGGTGCGCCCGAACGACCCCGCGCCATCCGCCGCCGCCCCGATGGCTGCGGCCGCGGACCTCGCGCTCCGTGCCGAGGCCGGCGAGGACGACACCATCATCGAGTCGCTGGGCGCGGGCCGGCGCCGCGCCAGCGCAGACGCAGGCGCAGGCGCCCTGCAGGACGAGTGAGCCGGGCGAGCGACGCGCGGGGCGGCGGGGGAACGCTCAGCCGAGCTGGAACCGGGCCACCACCTCGTGCAGGCGGACGCCCTGCTCCTTGAGGCTTTCGGCCGCCGCGGCGCTCTGTTCGACGAGCGCGGCGTTCTGCTGCGTCATCTGGTCGAGGTCGCTGACCGCGACACTGATCTGCCCGATGCCTTCGTTCTGCGCGCCGGCGGCCGTGGCGATCTCACCGATCACGTCGCTGACGCCGCGCACGGCCCGCACGATCTCGGTCATGGTCGAACCCGCGTCCTGCACGAGCGTGGCGCCGGCCTCGATCCGGTCGACCGAGGCCTGGATCAGCGACTTGATCTCCTTGGCGGCGACCGCGCTGCGCTGGGCCAGCGTGCGGACCTCCGAGGCGACGACCGCGAAGCCGCGCCCCTGCTCGCCCGCGCGCGCCGCCTCGACGGCGGCGTTCAGCGCCAGGATGTTGGTCTGGAAGGCGATGCCGTCGATGACGGCGATGATGTCGACGATCTTGCGCGATGCGGCGCTGATCTCATCCATCGTGCGCACCACCCCCTGCACCGTCTCGCCACCGCGCAGGGCGATCTCGGAGGCGCTGGTCGCCAGCTGCGTCGCCTGGCGGGCCGATTCGGTGTTGTGGCGGATGTTGTCGGCCATCTGCCGGATCGCCGACACGGTGAACTGCAGGCTGCTGGACTGTTTCTCGGTGCGCACCGACAGGTCGAGGTTGCCGCTCGCGATCTCGGTCGAGGCGGTAGCCACCGAATCGACGCCCTGGCGCACCGTGCCCACCAGTTCGCGCAGGCCGCCCTGCATCTCCCGCAGCGCGGCCAGGAGCCGGCCCGACTCGTCGGCGCCGCCGCTGGGGATGTCGCAGGTGAGGTTGCCGCGCGCCACGTCGCGCGCGCTCCGCGAGGCCGCCATCAGCGAGCCGGCGATGCGGCGGGCGACGGCCAGGGCCAGCGCCAGGCCGAGCACGACGCTGAGCACCACGGCCGCGCAGATGACGACGCGCGTGCGATTGGCCGTGCCCTCGGCCGCCTGCACCAGCGCGTCCGCACTGCGGTCGTTGAGCTTGAGCAGCGTGTTCAGGCTCTCGTTCATCGCGTCGAACAGCTTGCGATAGTCACCCTCCATCGCCTTGATGCCGAAGTCGCCCGACAGCGAGAGCACCTTCTCGTTGCCCTGCAGGTAGCCGTCCCACTGGTGCGCGAAGGCGTCGAAAGCCGCTCGTTCGTCCGCGTCCGTCGCGGCGTCGCGGAACCGGGCGCTCGTGGACGCGAGCGTCGCCGCGAGCTCGGCGACATGCGCCTTGAGCCGCTTCTGGTCGTCTTCGGAGTCGGACACCATGTGCGCGTACTGCGTCGCGCGCAGCTCCAGGACGGTCGCCCGCAGCGACCCCAGCATGCGCACGCGCGGCAACGCGTCGGAGGCGACGCCGCGCACCTGGCTGCTGACGTGTCCCAGCTCGACGACGGCGAGGCCGCCGACCATCGTCGTCAGGGCGAGCACCGTCGCCAGCACGACCAGCATCTTCGTGCCGATCCGCAGATCGTCGAACCAGTTCCACATGGGCTTCTCCAGGCCGGATGCGCGTACGCCGCGCTGGCGCGGGGCGCCGGAATCGCGCCTCACCCAAGACATATCGGCACGAGCAGGCCGCGGCTTGACGGCACGGCGTGCGCACCGGCCAAGGAAATCACGGCCGCGGCGTCCTGCCGCGTCAGCTCGCGCTCAGGATGCGTGCGCCAGCCCGACGCCGTCCCGGCCCTTCGTCTTGATGCCGTAGAGCGCCAGGTCGGCACGCTGGATGAGCTCGTGCTCCGCGCACGGCGCGCAGGTCTCGGCGATGCCGATGCTCAGCGTCATCGCCATGTCACGTGGCAGCTCGCCGGGACGCGTGGCCATCGCGGCGCGCAGGCGCTCGCACACGCCCTGGGCATCGGCCAGCGACGACGACAGCACGAACGCGAACTCGTCGCCGCCCAGCCGCACCGGCAGGTCGGTCTGGCGGCTCAGCGCCTCCATCTGCGCGGCGACCCAGCGCAGCGCCGCGTCGCCGATGGGGTGGCCGAAGCGGTCGTTGATCGCCTTGAAGAAATCGACGTCGATCAGCGCCAGGCAGATCGGCGCCTCGATGCCCGCCCGCGGCAGCACGCCCGCCAGGTATTCGTCGAAGCGGCGCCGGTTCGCCAGCCCCGTGAGCGCATCGTGGCGCGCCTCGAGTTGCATGCGCTCGACGCGCTGCAGCACCTGGCACTCGTGCAGCTCGTGGAAGCGCCGGTAGGCCTCCAGCGCCTGCACCGGCTCGCCCTGGGCCTCGTGGACGGCCGATTTCAGGCGCCACAGCTCCTCGACATTGATCTCGCTGTCGTGCTCGAGCGCCATGACCAGGCCGTGCTCGATGGCGCTCATCGCCTGCGCCGTCTGGTTCGCCTGCAGGTAGGCGCGGGCGCGGATGGCGTGGTACGGGACGACCGACAACGCCGGGATCTCGCCGCGCAGCCGCTGGTTGCTGGCGTCGAGCTGCGCATGGGCCTGGTCGAGCTGGCCGAGCGCGACGTGCGACAGCGCCAGGCAATCGCGCGCCTCGTAGGCCTCGTGCTGGTTGCCGCGTCCGATCCAGGCCTTGGCGACGCCCTCGGCCATCGCGATCGCCCGCTGCGCCATCGGCTTCCAGGTCGATTCGGCGCCATGGCGCTCGCGCGTGTCGATGGCCGTCCGGGCAAGGATCCAGCTCAGGTTCGACCGCAGGCGCAGCGTCGCGGGTTCGTCGGGATGCCGGGCAGTGAGCGTCAGCGCCTCCTCCAGCACCTGCGTGGCCTCGGACACCAGGCCGAAGTTCATCAGCGCGATCGCGCGCACGTTGGCGGCGCGCGCCAGCAACGACAGGTCGGACGCGGCGCGCGCCAGCGCATTCGCGCGCAGCACGGCGTCCAGCGCGGGCGCGGCGCGTCCCTGCATCACGTGGGACAGCCCGTGCACGATGAGCGCCATCGCCTGGCCGCGGGGCGAGCCGATCTCGCGGAAGTGCGACAACGCCTCCTTGGCGACGGCCTCGGCGGCATCGTACTGGCGGTGGAACGCCAGCGCCCGCGCCAGCAGGGGCGACAGCCACATCAGCCGGTCGCCCTCGCCGCGCTCTCGCATCCGGCCGGCCGCGGCCTGGATGGCAGGCAGCGCCGCGCCGCCGCCTTCTTCGACGGCGGCATCCAGCGAACGCAGTTCCTCGTCCAGCACGGCGACAGCCCCTCGTTTGGTCCCACTCCGCGCCGATTCTCGCAGGACGCGACAGTCTGGCGACAGGAGGATTGTCATCCCCGATCGTGACGGCGGGCGGAAAACACGATATCGGCCCCGCGCGCCCACTCGATGGCGTCGTGGATCGCGGCCCGCCCGCCGGTGCTGCAGGTCGTCGATCGACGGGACGCGTGACGCGCCAAGGGGGCCTGCGGCGGCGCGGCGACGCCCGCGAAATCCGCGCTTCTTGCGGAACGTCAAGCAGCCCGCATGGACTTCTTCCTAGAGTCGAGGTCTGTCCAAGGGCGCCCTTGGGGCCGCCCGCCTCCCGCATCGAGAGCAAGAAAGGAAATCTGCATGACGCGCTCCCCTTCGTCGACCGTGTACCTGGTCGGTGCCGGCATCGCCTCGCTGTCGGCCGCGGCGCTCCTGATCCGCGATGCGGGCGTCGACGGCCGGCGCATCCATGTCCTGGAAGAGACGGCGCTTCCCGGCGGCGCGCTGGACGGCAAGGGGGATGCGCAGTCCGGCTACGTGACTCGAGGGGGCCGCATGCTCACGGAAGAGACCTACGTGTGCCTGTGGGATGTCCTCCACGCCATTCCGTCGCTCGATCGCCCCGGCGTGTCGGTCAAGGACGACTGCTGGGCGTTCAACGCCGAGCACGTGCCGCACGCCAGGGCCCGCCTCATCGACCGCGAACATCGCATCCTCGACGCCAGGCACCTGGGCTTCGACATCCAGGATCGGGTCGAGCTGATGCGCCTGCTGGCCACGTCGGAAAAGGCACTCGGCACGAAGCGCATCGAGGAGGTCTTTTCCGGGCATTTCTTCCAGACCAACTTCTGGACCATGTGGCGCACCACGTTCGCCTTCCAGAACTGGCACAGCGCGATCGAGCTGAAGCGCTACATGCTCCGCTTCCTGCAGGAGTTCCCGCGCATCCACACGCTGGGCGGGGTGCGGCGGACGCGCTACAACCAGTACGACACGATCGTTCGCCCGATGCGCCGCTGGCTCGAGCGACAAGGCGTGAGCTTCGTGCACGAGACGAAGGTGATCGACGCGCAATTCGCGTCGAACGCCGGCGGACATCGGGTGACGAGGCTCGATGCGCTTCGCGACGGGCAAGCGCTGGCGTATGCGATCGCAGACGACGACGTCGTGCTGTTCACGGTGGGCTCGATGACGGCCGACGCCACCCAGGGCGGCGATGGCTGGCCCGCACCGCTGGTGCGCGACAAGCGCGACGGCGCGTGGACGCTGTGGGAGAACATGGCGCGCAAGCTGCCCGGCCTCGGACGGCCCAACACGTTCTGCGGCAACGTGGACGAGACGAAGTGGCTGTCGTTCACGTTGACGATGCGCAGTCCGCTGCTGCTCGAACGGATCGAGGCCTTCAGCGGCAACGAGCCGGGCACCGGTGGCCTGATGACGTTCAAGGACTCGTCGTGGCTGATGTCGATCGTGGTGCCGCACGCGCCGCACTTCGCGGGCCAGCCCGATGGCGTGCACACGCTCTGGGGCTACGGCCTGTTCGTGGACCAGCCGGGAGACTACGTGTGATTCCGCAGGGCGCGCTGAACTTCGCCCTGATGGGCCAGTATGTCGAGATCCCGGAGGACTGCGTGTTCACCGTCGAATACTCGGTGCGTTCCGCCATGCATGCCGTCTACGGCCTGTTCGGCGTCGACAGGGTGATCCCGCCCATCTATCACGCCGTGGCCGATCCCGAGGTCAGCGTGCGCGCCTTGCACACGCTGTTGTCGGGCGTGACGCCGGACACGGTCGCTGCCGCCGAGGCCGGCTGAGGGGCCGACTGGCGCCATCCTCTGGGTCGCCGGCCTGCATGCCGCCGCCCAGCTCCTTCACCACACCTTCTCCAGGCCGGCATGGCCGGGCAGGCCGGGCGCGCGGCTTCCTCGTGCGGCCCCTCGCGGACGAACCTCGTCGTTCGGCAGGAGGTCTGCGGCACCCGCCCAGCAGCATCGCGGGCAGGCAGACGCGGGGGATCGGCGCGCCATCGTCGTCGGCCCTTTCCCATTTCTGCAGTCATCCCGACAGCATCGAGATCGCTGCAGGAAGGCTATTCCGGGACGGACACGATGTCGGTTCGTGCCGACCTGCGCGATGTCGAGCGCGCCAGGGGGCGCACTCGCTCGCACGTCCCGCGTTCGCCACGCGACGCCTCGGCTCCATGGTAGCGGCACGGTGGTTGCTCGAATCTTCGCAAGGATGTCACCCAGGAGCACGGCCATGACACAGGTTGCAGAAGTAATGAGCCGCGGCGTTCGCACACTCGCGCCCAGCGACACGATGCGGAACGCCGCCAAGGCGATGGACGAGTTCGACGTCGGCATCGTGCCTGTGTGCGATGGCGAGCGGTTGGTGGGCGTGGTGACCGATCGGGACGTCACCGTGCGGGGAGTGGCTCAAGGCTGCTCGGCCGAATCGACGCGGCTCGACCAGGTGATGACCAAGGACCCGCTCTGGTGCTTCGACGACGACCCGCTCGAGCAGGCGATGGAGACGATGCGCGACGCACAGATACGACGGCTGCCCGTCGTCGATCGGGCCCGCCACCTGGTGGGCATCCTGTCGATGGGCGACGTCGCGACGACCGCTGGAACAGCGGACGTCGCCGAGACGTTGGCCTGCATTTCCGAGCGGGCTTGACCGGCCTGTCGACGAACTGTCGCAGGATCCGGGCCGGTGCCGTTCGCCTACAGCACGGCGTTCAAAGGAGGCAGCATGAATTCACCCCAAGACACCACGAGGACCACGTCGGCTTCGGGAACGGACTCCCGCCCAGCGCAGCAGGGCGGTGATCCCTCGTCGGCACCCGGGCAACAGCATCAGGCGTCGCAGGATGCCGGCAGTCGGGGACGGCAATCCGGGCAGCCGAGCGACCCGGACGATGCCGTGCCTGGCCGCCAATACCAGGGCAGCGGCGTCATGAACAAGTCGGGACGATTCGGTAGTTCCCAGGGGCCGGGGGACCTGGACAGGCCCGATCGCCCGGGCAGCAACCCCGGCGGGACGAAGCCTTGAGCCTTCGGGCTTGGCGCGGCCCTGCGACGGCGACAGCAATGGCGCTGGAGCGGGCAGTCGGTTTGCTGCGGGGAGCTCCGCATTCTTCAAGGAGGTTGCCATGACATCCCGCTATCCCGTTCCCTATTCCAGCCAGCGTTCGCTGGGGGCGTTCGATCCCCTGTCGGACTTTCGCCGCGACATGGACAGATTGTTCGACGCCTTCTTCAGCGGTGGTGGCCCGCTCGTCGGCGGCTCATCCGCCGCGTCCGCCATGTCGATGCCGCGCATCGATGTCCGCGAGGACGAGCACGAACTCAGCGTGAGCGCGGACCTGCCCGGCATGAAGCCATCGGAGGTCGACCTTCGTCTGGAAGGCGACGTGCTGGTCATCAGCGGCGAGAGAAAGAGCGAAGCGGAGCGCAAGGACGAGAACTTCCACGTCATGGAGCGCGGCTACGGCCGATTCCGACGCAGCGTGCAGCTACCGTTCGCACCGGAGCCCGAACAGGTGCATGCCGACTACAACCATGGCGTGCTGACGATCCGAGGTGCACGAATCCGGCGACGCCAATACGGCACCGGGCATTGGCATCAGCGGCCAGGCGCGGAGCACGGAACAGCCGGCCGACAAGAAGGAGGTGCCGCCCGGCCCGCACCATTGAGTCGCCGTCTTGCCGACAGGCGCGGCAGTGCTCGAGATGCCACTTCGAGCCTGCCGTGACCATCGCGTTGCGCGGTCAGCTGTTCGCGCATCCATGCAATCAGCGCGGCTTTGGGCAGCTTGCCTGAGCCGACATGTCGGGCTTTGGCATGGGCGGTAGACGGCCTCAGCTGGTGATGCGGCGTCGGATTGGCTATCCGCGCTGGCGTTCGCTGATGGCAGGAGCCACCAAGCGCTCCGCCGTTGCACCAGCCGCAAGAACCGGTCACGAGGCCGCTGACATCGCGCTGCTCGCGGATGCGCTCCTCCTCTTCCGCGATTCCGCTTCTCCGACGCGCCAGAGAGCCCCAATCCGCCGCTGGTGAGGAGTTGAGAGCCACGCGTGCAGAAATGATTGCTGGCATCAGCTCAGAATGTAAGCGAGGCCTGCAGGCCCTCTTGACAAGTGAGCAGCGCTCAGCCGTTGACTTCGTCGGCGAATTCATCGTCTGACCAGGCTTTGCCGATGGCCTTGTCCAGTCGCTTCAACAGGGCGTTGAAGGTCTCGCCGTCGCGGCGTACCAGCATGGCGAGGCAGTTGCTGTCGTCGGCGGCCGTGGCCACGCATTCGTTTCGCAGCACTTGGCCGCCGATCGAGATGTCGCCGCCATCTTCGATGAGCGCCTCGATGTTTTTTAGCAATGTGCCGGCCATGGCGTCAGACCTTGATCTCGGCCAGCCGCTCATTGATCTCGTCGAAGTCGATGGCCTTCGGATCCCAACTGTCTTGGCCGATCCACTCGGCAAGGTCGTCGTGCTCCGGGTCGTTCGGGTCGGCCATGACACGAACGAAGTGGGCGTAGCCGGGGACGCCGCCGCAGTCGTCGGGCGGGGTGGCGCAGGCGCCACCCACGCACATCGGTAAGCGGAACACCGAGTCCGGGGAATGAGTCTTCTCGACCTGGATCCGGTGTTCCCAATAGTCACCAAAGTCGTAGATGTATTGGAGCGTCGCAGTGCGCAGCACGGTCGTCAGCTTGACGTTCGCCCCGCTGACGACACCGGGCATTTCGTCGAGCGGGTCGGAGCTGCCGTACCGGTCGCCCTCGCTGGTGACGAACTCGTGCAGGTGCCCGCCGCTCCAGCCGAACGCTCGCAGAATGACGACGTGCAATAGCTCCAGCTTGATCGTGTCGGGCACCAGCACGCGACGCCACACCTTTGGCCGCGTCCCCTTCAATTCGATGTGCAGTTGCAGGATGGACTTGATCGATTGGCGGCGCGGTTGCTTGGTGGCCATGCTCTATGCTGCTTGTCGGTGTTGGTCGGCGCGAGCGCCGAGGTTCCACGGCAGCAACTCGTCGATGCGGTTGATGGGATGGTCGGCAATGCGTTCGAGCACGTCACGCAGGTAAGCTTCGGGTCGAGCCTGTTCAGCTTGGCCGTCTCCACGAGGCTGTAGATCGCCGCGGCGCGCTCGCCGCCGGCGTCCGAGCCCATGAAGAGGTAGTTCTTGCGTCCCAGGCTCACGCCACGCAGCGCGCGCTCTGCAGCATTGTTGTCGATCTCGATGCGGCCGTCATCGCGGTACCGCGTCAGCGCTCGCCAGCGGGTGAGCGCGTAGCCGATCGCAGAGGCGAGCTCGGACTTCGCCGACACGCGCCCCACCATGGCACTGAGCCAAGCATGCAATTCACCGAGCAATAGCCCGGCACGTGCCTGGCGTTGTCGCCGGCGCTCCTCGGCTGGTTGGCTGCGGATGTCGGCTTCGACGGCGTAAAGCGCCGCGATGCGTTGCAGTGCCTGCGCAGCGACGGTGCCCGGCATGCGCCCGAGACTCTCGTGCCGATCCCAGAAGCCCCGTCTTGCATGGGCCCAGCTTGCGGCCTCGACGACGCGTCCCGTCTCATAGAGCTTGCCCCAGCCGCCATAGGCATCGGCCTGCAGCACGCCGTTGAAGGCCTTGAGGTGTCGCTGCGCATGCTCGCCCTTGCGATCCGGTGAGTACTGGAACCTCACCGCCGGCGCATCTTCGCTCGCTGCTGCACGGTCGTCGCGCACGTAGACCCACAGCCGCCCAGTCTTCGTTCGACCGCGCCCGGGATCGAGCACGCCCACAGGAGTGTCATCGGCATGTACCTTGGCTCCGGCCAGGGTGTAGCGACCGAGCGCGGCCACCAGCGGGTCGAGCAGTTCGCTGCCTTGTTCCATCCACCCCGCCATCGTCAAGCGATCGAGGTGCACGCCTTCGCGAGCGTAGATGCCGCTCTGCCGCTAAAGAGGAAGATGATCGCAGTACTTCGCGACTATGACGTGTGCCAGCAGCCCAGGTCCAGCCAGCCCGCGTGCAATGGGCCGGTTCGGCGCAGTCGCCTGGAAGATCGTCTCGCATGCAACGCACGCCAGCTTCGGCCGCACGTGACGGATCACCTTGAAGTGCGCGGGAACGTATTCAAGTTGTTCCGAGACGTCCTGGCCGATCAATCGAAGGCGACCGCCACAGCCCGTGCAGCCGCACGCGTGGCCGTTCGCATCGTGATGCGCCGCAGTCGTCTCAGGTCGATGCACGCGTGTGTCGCGTGGCAGATGCGCTGGCAGCTTGCGGTCGACCTCTGGAGCATTGGCCGCACCGCCCTTCGCAGGCGTCTTGGGCATCAGAAGTTTATCCAGTGGTCGGCCTTCGATGAGCGCCAGTTGCTGACCGTCAAGATGCTCGCTCGATGCACCGAACAGCGCCCGCGAGCGCCGCAGCAGTTGCATCTTGAGCTTCTCGACCATCAGCTTCAGCAGCACCACTTCGGCGTCGCGCGCCTCGACCATGCGCAGCGTCGCGTCGACGGTGTGGGGCGGGGTCGAGGAGATCGGCACAGAGATCTACTTTGCCGCCGAACGGTGCGTACGCCATTCGGGACCGCCCTGAGGCAAGTCCATCCAGTACTTCAGGCTGCGAGCTCAGGCTCGTGCGTTCGCGCGGGCATGCGCCAGTCGATGCCCTCGAGCAGCATCGACAACTGCGCCGGCGTGAGCGACACGCTGCCCGACGTCGCCTGCGGCCAGATGAAGCGCCCACGCTCGAGCCGCTTGGACAGCAACAGCAAACCCTGGCCGTCGAACCACAGCACCTTGGGCATGTCGCCGCGTTTGCCGCGGAAGACGAAGACGTGCCCGCAGAACGGATTCGCGTCGATCGCGGTCTGCACCGTCGCGGACAGGCCGTCGAAACCCTTCCTCATGTCGGTGTGGCCGGCGACGATCCACACGCGCGTCCGCGCGGGCAAGCCGATCACGCGAGCGTGCTCAATGTCTGCAGGACGCAGCGCGCGTTGTCGTCGTCGACGACACCGCGCAGGCGGACGCGGGCGCGACCGATGTCAATCTCGATCGTGCCGCTTGGTGATCGAGGTGGCGCGGCCTGCGCAGTCGAAGTGACTGCCTCCCCGACATTGACCGACAACAGCGCAACAGGTGTAGCAGAGGCCACGGTGTCGCGATGCTCACGCCGCCAGTTGAAGAGCAAGTTGGCGTTGATGCCGGCTTTGAGTGCAATAGCCGCCACCGATGCTCCCGGCTCCAAGGCTCGCTCTACGAGCTGGCGCTTCAACTCCGGGCTGTGGTCGCGGCGGCGCCGCTTGCTTGTGACTTGATCGTTGTCGATGATGTGCATGAGGGCCTTAATGCACACCGTCGTAGGCGCGCACGATCTCGTGATCGTGCTTAGGTCGGGTCAGTTTCGCCAGAGGGTCGTGA
This sequence comes from Burkholderiales bacterium, assembly GCA_019510465.1. Taxonomy (GTDB): domain Bacteria; phylum Pseudomonadota; class Gammaproteobacteria; order Burkholderiales; family Burkholderiaceae_C; genus Scleromatobacter. Next base: position 3,448 of record JAEKKH010000079.1, on the reverse strand, counting down.
AGCCACGCTTACCTATCCTGGACGAGACGGCGCTTCCCGGCGGAGCGCTGGACGGCAAGGGGGGATGCGCGGCCCGGCTACGTGGCTCGAGGGGGTCGCATGCCCATGGAGGAGGCCGATGTGTGCCAGTGGCTGCTCTTGCCTCGCTCCGAACACCAAGGCGTCACCTCAGTACGCGTCGGCAAGCCAAACAGCCCGCCATGGCGACATCAGGCCTCGTCAGAGGCTTTCGAGCACCGCGGCGCCGGCATCGGCCGCCATCGAATGCAGGGCTGTCGATCGTGAACGGACTGGACGCGTGTCGTCCGACTGCTGCGGACGCGGACACTTTCTCCGTCGCAACAACTGCGGCCAGACCGAACAGGTCGCCGATTAGCCGGCGGCGCAAGCCTCGTCTCTTCGGCTGGTCCGAAGCGGCCGCAGGCAGTTGGGCTCTCGAAGTGCCACGCCGCCTGATGGTGTACGACCGTTGCGCGGATGAGCCCGCGGAAATGCGTGGCGTGCGGAGGCCGGTCCTTCGCTAGGAACGATCCGCACGACGTCGCCGTTCGCGTTGCAGACAGGACATTGCCTGCAGCGGATCTCCTCTGTAGGTCAGCTCGGAGGGCGGGCCCGATCCACTGCGCGCCGCGCTCGCTGCAACTTGATTGAGCCGCAGTGGCGCAAGAGGGGCGGGCCGAGCCGCGAAGATCAACCCATCAGCGCTTAGTCGTCACTCGCAGACCTCGCGAATTTCATTTGCTCGGCAGCCAGAGGCGGAATGCCGTACTTGAAGTCGAACTTGTACTGACCAGCACTGTTCATTCGAAATTCAAGCCACGTCCATTTCTCTTCTTGCCCTTCAGGTTGGTTGCGCTGAAGCTCAGTCAAGGCGTCGAGGCAGTCAAGCGAAGGAGTGAAGTCCTTGCGAACAGAATCGACAATGAACACGGCTTGGAATATCTCGTACGGAATTCCATCTATCACCACATTTTCGTAGTGAAGATCAATGGAATCCCATTTTTCGCGTATGGGTAGGTAGACCGTTCGCGCAAATTGATCCTGCAATTCAAGCGCGCGCATGTTCAGCCTCCCTGAGTGTTCCGGAATATCCGAGTCGTCCAATTCCCGCCGTCAATTCGATGCGATGCATTGAACGCGTCAGGCCGGCTTGTCAGATTGCCAAGATTGTACACAGGCTCGACCCTCATTTCCACGACGGCATTCGGATTATTGGCCGCAACGCCCTTGACATATTCCTCCCATGACTTGTACGCACCTTGATTGAGGTTTGGCACGTCCGCGCCCAATCGGAATCCATTGCCAGGCACGACATTCAACTTGTTGGTGGGCCCACCAAATTGATCACCGATCAAGTGGAACCCTACGTCGCCAGGTTGGGAGTCGGGACCTTGCCCGATCTTCACCGTGCTCCAACCGTCCGTTCCCGCTCGGCCGTCCTGCGGATTGATGCTCACCTGGCCTTCAACACTAGCAATTCGCCCCCTGTCATCCGTCTTCCATACATAGTTGCCGAATTCGTAGTTCGAATTGGGCAATGCGTCATTCGCCTTTCGATTGAAGTCCTCGACGTTACTGAACTTGAAGAGTTGCCGCGGCTGGGCCTGCACGGCATCGGCCGCCGCGCGTTCGGCGTCGACCGCTTCGTTCTGTTCGATCGCGCCAATCGATCGTCCCCCGTCGAGGTCCGAAGCGATGCGGGTATCCATGGTGCCGAGCACGGAATCCGCATGAATGGACGCCCTGGCATCGGTGCTGACAGTCCGACCAAAGAGGTTGTCCGCGAGACGCTCCGAAGTTGAGACCTCCAACTTGACGGCACTCTTGCCAAGCAACCCTTCAAGTTTGAACTCCGGAGCCACGGTCGTCAGCGAATCGAGTGGCGTCTCCGGGAAGAACAAATAGTTCGTTCCACGAAGGAGCCCCGCCAACGCTTCATTCTTGACATGGTCATGGATGAAGTCGTCGACGCTGTCCTTGGCGGCAGTCAAGGGAGCAAGCGGCGTCGCCCACCAAGGCGGTGACGGTGGCGGCCCCATCATGTCGGCAAGGTTCCTTCGAATACCAGCGGAGAACGCGTCATCGCCATTCGTCACAGGCCTGTTGGCAGTGCCGGGCTGGGATGTGCCATCCGAATAGTTCTCGACGAGTCCGTTGGGAGTCTTGGTCAGCGACGTCAGCGTGGCCGCGCCTGGGGGAATGAATGTCGCGTTCTGGTCGAACGTCACCACGGCTTTGCCGCTGACGTTGATGTAGGTGTGCTTGTACGCACCGCCCTGCACCGGCTCGGTGCGCACACCATTGGCATCGAAGTCGGGCTTCTCGGGCGGAAGACCCATCCAGAGGCGAGCATTGGCAGGCAAGCCCGCATCGTGATCAAGGACTGGGCCCACCGCCGGCTGATCAGAAGCAGATGGGCCGGGGGCCGGCGACGGAGAGATCGCGGCTGCCGCGATCCGTTGGTCGACCATCGCGCTCCATTGATCTGCCGCGTTCGGACGGCCAGTCAGGTTCAGCCCCTGGCCGCCCAGCCCATAGAGCGAATCGCGCTTCGCTTTATCAGCTGCCGCAACCTGCTGCATCTTGTCGGAGATGGCTTCGCCCAGCGCATTGCCAAGCGAATTGGCGAACAACGTCCCGAGCTTGGGTTGCGAATACCGCGGATCGGTCGCCAGCACCTGACCACTGGCCCATCCGTTGGCCATGCCTGCGACGGTGCGCGTGGCGATCTTTGCGTAGTCCGAGCTGCCCAGGACATCGCCCATGATTCCGCCGGCCGCTTGTCCGGCTGCCGCGCCAACGGCCGCCGCGCCGATCTGGCGCCAGCTCCACTCGCCCTTGAGTGCCTGCTGCACGGCGCTGGAGCCCACCGCGTTCGCGACACCGATGCCGAACTGCTCGGCGCCCTTCTCGAAGGCCTCGGCCGTCGACATCGTCGTCGAGGTGGTCGTGGCCGTCGTCGTCGCAGCAGTGGTCGCTGTTCCGAACGCCGCGTTCATCCCCCAGCCCACGCCAGCGCTGACCGCCGAGCCGATGGCCGACGTTGCAACCGCCTTCCAGCTGAAGCCGCGGGTATTGCCCATCGCGTCGCCCACCGCTTGGCTGGCGATCGAGCCGACGGCTCCGCCGATGGCTGCCGCGGCAACGGCAACCATGCCGAGGCCTGACGTACCTTCGAGGACCGTCGCGCCCAGGACCATGGTTTCCGCAAAGCTGGACGCCGCGGCCTCGGCCAGGAGCCCGGCGGCCGCGCCTGCGGTGTAGATCGTCGCCACGATCGCCACCACCACCATGATGATGGTGCCGACGGTGCCGCAGCCCTTGCCCGGCTGGGCCGGAGGCGGCGGGTCGGGCAGGGTCGGGTTGATGTCGCCGATGACCTCGCCCGGGTTGTAGGGCTTGAACGTCTCGGCGTTGTTGTGGATGTTGGCGACCTTGTTGGGGATCT
>JAEKKH010000490.1 GCA_019510465.1 Burkholderiales bacterium | reverse complement strand
AGGCGTCGTACTTGCTGCTGAAGGGCGCGAACGCGGCGCTGTCCTCGAGCTGGAAGCGCTGCAGCGCGTGGCGCATGGCCAGGAAGGCGGCGTCGGCGTCGTTGAGGATGCTGTCGCCGAAGCTGCGGCGGAAGTCGGCTGCGTAGGCGGCACGCGCCAGCTTGTCGACGACGGTCTTCGCGTCGCCATTGGCCATTTCATGTGCGGCGGTGAAGGGGCGCACGGCCTGGGCGAGCAGGCTGTCGGCCTTGCCGTCGTGATTGAAGCCGCCGGTGGGCGTGCCGTCCTTGTCGATGAAGAAGGCCGGCGTGCGGCTCAGATAGCGCAGCGAGGGCGTCGCACGCAGGCCGGCCACGTCCAGGCTGGGCCCGCCCAGCTGCACGGCCAGACTGTTGGTCTGGCCATGCGACGCACTGGGGTCGTGGCAGGTCGCACAGCTCATCTTGCCGGAGGCCGACAGCGATGCGTCCTTGAAGATCTTCTCGCCCAGTGCAGCGGCGTCAGAGAGCGCGGGCGCGTCCGTCGGGTTGGATGAATCCCCGCCCGAACTGCTGGTGCCACCGCCACCGCAGGCGGCGAGCAGCAGCATCAGCCCTGCGCAGAAGGCGGCGAGCAGCGGGCGGTGTTTGAAGTCGTCTATTGGTTTTTTCGCCCGCATTGCCAGCGCCAAACTATTTAATGAGATTGATTCTCATTCATTTTGACACAGGCCTGATGGGTGATCTGACGTCGAGCTTGCGCAAATGAGGGATGGCGCGCGGTGCGTTCGCTCACGTCCACCCAATAACCATGAAGGGCCAGGGACGGATTCGAGGCATACAATGAGAATCATTCTCATCAAAACGCTTGCCCGCCGAGCCCGCCACATGCCCGAGACGCTGCCCTCCAGCCTCGCCGCCGCCCCCGCCGGGCAGGCGTTGACCGTCCAGTTGGTCAGTGCGCCCGGGCACTCTCCGGAGTGGGCGTCGTGGCTGGCCGATCTCGGCTTCCTGCCGGGTGAGGCGGTCCGGGTGCTGCGCCGTGGCGCGCAGCGCACGGGCAACC
>JAEKKH010000078.1 GCA_019510465.1 Burkholderiales bacterium | reverse complement strand
TCGTCGCCCACATCTCCGCGGAGGGCGGCCAGGCCGCCGCGGTGGAGGTGGACGTGTCCGACCGCGCCCAGCTCGAGCAGCTCGCCCGCCGCGCCATCGACGCGTTCGGCCGCATCGACACCTGGGTCAACAACGCCGGGCTGTCGATCTATGGCCGGCTCGACGATGTCGACGAGGCGCACAGCCGGCGCCTGTTCGACATCAACTTCTGGGGCGTGGTCAACGGCTCGCTGGTCGCGCTGCCCCACCTGCGCGCCAGCGGCGGCGCGCTGATCAACCTCGGCAGCGAGGCCTCGGAGGCCGCCGTTCCGCTGCAGGCGATGTACTCGGCCAGCAAGCATGCGGTCAAGGGGTTCACCGACGGCTTGCGGCTGGAGCTGGAGGCCGACGGCGCACCGGTGTCGGTGACCTTGATCCAGCCGACCGCGGTCGACACGCCCTACCCCGAGCACGCGGCCAACTACCTCGCGCAGGAGCCCAAGCTGCCGTCGCCGATGATCGAGGTCGAGAGGTCGCGAGCGCGATCCTCGATGCCGCGGCGTCGCCCACGCGCTCGACCAAGGTGGGCGCGATGTCCGTGCTGAACACCGCGATGGCCAGGTTCGTGCCGAGCCTGGGCGACGTGATGGCTCGCCAGCAGATCGGCCGGCAGCAGCGCGACGAGGCGCCGCGCGGACGAGACGGCACGCTCTACGAAGCCGGGCACGGCGGCCGCGTGCGCGGGCGCGGCAACGAGCACGCGACGGACACCAAGCGCGCCGAGGCGATGAACACGCACCCCGCGGCGGGCGAGGCCTGACGGCGCCGGATCCGACGCTCCCTCGCCGCTGCCGGACGTGCACGCGCACCGCTTCCTCGTTCGCGGCGGCGTCGCCGGCCGGCCTCAGGGCATCGTGGCGTCCGGCCCCATGTAGCGGTTGAACTCCTCCGCGTAGCGCGCAGCCAGGCGGGCATGCAGCGCCGGATCCGCGGTCTTGGCGAGATCGACCAGCCAGTCGTCTTCTTCCGAGTACATGTGGTGCATGACGGCGCCGCGCACGTGCTCGAACTTGTCGATGTAGTCCTGGCTCATCGGATCCAGGCCCTCGAGCGCCGCCAGGTTGACCTTGGCGCCGCTCTGCTCCGTGTACGCCGTCGTGGCATGGGTCTTCTGGTCACCGAGCGCCATCGCCGGATAGATCACGGCTTCCTCCGCCATCGAGTGGCCGTTCAGCAAGGTGGCGAGCCATTTCTGCGCGCGCCGGCGGCCGTTGGCGTCGGACGCCGCCGCGAGCTGCGCGAAGGCGTCCTCGATGGCGCGATGGTGGGTGAGGATCAGGCGCAGCCAGTCGCAGTTCGCGGCGACCGCGCCGGCCTTCTCGCGCGCCCTGCGACGCTCGTCTTCCGATTCGCTGGGGGTGATCGCCGCGACGACCTTGTCGAGAACGGACATGGGGAACTCCTTGGCACTGCGGCCTTCTTCGTCGTTGGGGGCCGCCTTCGCTCGACATCCGCTTTCGGATCATGTCGACGAAGGCAGCCGGAAATGCTTCTTCAAGCTCGTTGAAGCTGCGGATTCGAACGGGCGGCGCCCAGGCCTGCCTCGCCGCCTCGATCGGCGCCCCCCGGGATCAGGCAACGGCCATACCCGCGGGGCACCGACGCCGCTGACCGAACGTCCCCGCGTTCGACTGCCTCGTCGCCGCGACGCGGGCGCTCACAGGCCACCGCCACGGCGCGGGTCGGCGCGCCTCATGGCGGGCTATCCAGCAGCGCCTGCATGAGCCTGCGCGCGTGCAGTTCGTCCGGGCAGCCGTGGCGGTGCGCGTCGCGCATCGCCGCGCTCATGTCGTCGCGCTGCACCAGCCCCATCGCCCACCGCGCGAACTGGCGCCGCTGGATCGGCTCCTCCAGCAGCGTGCGCACGTCGCGATGCCTGGGATCGCGGCGGATCCTGGCCATGAGCGCCGCCACGGCGACGGACCGTCCCTCGAGCACCTGCGCGAAATAGCCCTCGCCCTGCGCCAGCATGCCCGTGAGGTCCAGGCGGCGGTTCGTCATCTGCGCCGTTCCGAGGATCACCTGTACGTCGACCTCCGTGACATCGCCGGCGATCTGACTGACGTAGAAATGGCGCACCAGCATCATCGCGCGCCCCGAGCCGCGGATGGACGGCGCCACGCGCCGAGCGGCGGAAACTGGATGCAAGAACAGGCCATCGCGCCATTCGCTGCTCGACGGAATCCCGATTTTCTGCGCATCGCGTCTCCTCGTGGCGGCGCACGCTCGCGGTCCGCCATTCCAAGAAATCGAAGCAATCGACATTCCGACATTCCGGTCGAAGGCATCGCCATTGCCGGAAACCGTCGTCCACGATGGGCGTGGACGCCAACCACCACACGGAGACCTCACATGAACGCGATCCTCAAACTGGCCGCCGTCGCGATCGGCGCCGTCGGCATCGCCGGCGGCGTGGCGCTGGCGCAGAACAGCAGCGCCACGAGCAACAGCACCGGCACCTCGTCGAACAACAATTCGAGCGCGATGCCCAGCAACTCGTCGACGAGCTCGGACATGAATACGAACTCGAACACGAGCACCACGCCGAGCAGCAGCTCCAACAGCTCGACGAGCGGCTACGGCGCGAACTCGAACAACGACACGAACTCCAGTTCGACCAACAATTCGACCAACAATTCGACCAACAGTTCGACGAGCAGCTACGACAACAACTCGAGCTCGAACTCGTCGAACGCCTCGTCCAACAACGGCCTGCGCCCGCGCGCCGACCGCAACTGACGTCAAGCGCGTCCCACGCGACGTGTCCAGGCGGCGGGCATCGGTTCGATGACCCGTCGCGCCAGCGTCCCGCGGACAGCGTCATGGGGTTCGGCCCCTTGCCGACGACGGTCGCGGCCAACCACCGCCGCTACGTGGCGATGGATCGCGCGTTGGACGCGACGCCGGGCGCCATCCGCTCGCATCGGTTCGCCGCCGCGGCCTGCGTGACGCCTCCCTGGCGCGGGCTGGGCACGCTCGACGGCCCGCTCGGGCGCCTGGCGTTCTCCGCGGCCCAGGCGGCCTTCCTGCGCTTCGCGCATCACGGCCTGTTCGCCTGCAACGAGGCGTGGCTCGAGCAGCTGCGGCGCGGCACGACGCCCGCGCCGTGCGCGCGCGGCGCGGACGCAGGCTGAGCCGCCGGCGCGCGCCCGGCGGCGAGCACGGCGAGCCGCATCGCGTCGAACGGCGCGTGCACCTTCACGTCGTTGTCGAAGTAGCAATAGACGTCGCGCCGGGTCGCGCGCGGCGGCGCGCCCGACGTCGTCCGCGCGTCGGCCACCTGCCCGCCGTGGCGCCATGCGTCGATGCGGCGCGCCCAGCCCGCGAGCGCGGCGTCGCCATAGCCGCTGGTGTACAGCGCCTCGTCGCCGTGCAGCCGCACGTAGACGAAGTCCGCCGTCAGGTCCTCCAGCAGCGGCCAGCGCGACGCGGTGTCGGCCACCACCAACGCCGCGCCGTGGCGGCGCAGCAGCGCCACGAAGGCGGGATCGGCGAAGCTCGGGTGCCGGATCTCGAACGCATGCCGAAGGGTCCGTCGCGGCCCCTCCGGCAGCCAGGCGCGGCCCTCGAGGCGGGCGTCGTGCTCGCGGCCGAGCGCGCGGGCGGCGTCGGTGTCGCGTGGCAGCAGCGCGAGGAACTCCTCGAGCCGGTCCTCGTGGAAGGCGAGCATGGGCGGCAGCTGCCACAGCATCGGCCCGAGTTTCTCGTGCAGCGCCAGCACGCCCGACGCGATGAAGTTGGCGAGCGCGGTGCGCGCGTTCCTGAGCTTGAGCATGTGCGTGATGTAGCGCGGCCCTTTCACGGCGAAGACGAAGTCGCCGGGCGTCTGCGCGTGCCAGGCCTGCCACGACGCGGCGCTCTGCAGCGAATAGAACGAGCCATTGATCTCGGCGCTGTTCATCCGGCTCGCGGCGTATGCCAGCTCGGCGCGCTGGGGCAGGCCTTGCGGATAGAAGACGCCGCGCCAGGCGGGATAGCGCCAGCCGGAGATGCCGATGCGCAGTGCGCCGGGACGTTTGCTCATGCCCGGCGCGGGCAAGGCCGATGCCCTGCGGCGGCCGTCGATTTCCGCTACGCTGGCCGCACGCCATGTCCACCACGATCGTCTTCGGCGCCTTCGACCGCCACAACCTCGGCGACCTGCTGTTCGCCCACGTCGCGGCCGCGCTGCTGCCGCGCGACGAGACGGTCGTCTTCGCCGGACTCGCCGCGCGCGACCTGCGTGCGTTCGGCGGCCATCGCGTCGAGGCCTTGCATGCGCTGCGCGACGACGTGCGCCTGCGCGGGGCACGACTGCTGCACGCCGGCGGCGAGATCCTGACCTGCCGCGCCCGCGACGCCGCCCTGATGCTGCTCGATCCGGCGGAGGTCGACGCGACGTCGACGTATCTCGCGGCCCATCCTGGCGACGAGCCCGCATGGCGGCAGGCGATGCTGGGAACCAACGACGAGCTGCCTTACGTCATCGGGCGCGACGCCTTCCGCTGGCTGGCATCGGTCTCGTTCGCCGGCGTCGGCGGCGTCGCCTTCGACGCGTTGCCCGCCGATGCGCGCGCGGCCGTGCTCGAGCGGCTGGCGAGCGCCGACGCGCTGACCGTGCGCGACGCGGTCACGCAGGCCCAGCTGCATGCCGCCGGCGTCGTCGCGCCGCTCGTGCCCGACCCGGCCGAGCTGGTGGAGACGCTCTTCGGCGACGCCATCCGCGCCCGGGTGACGGTTCCCGCGATCGCCGACCTGCGCCAGGCGTTTCCCGGCGGCTGGCTGGCCGTGCAGCTGTCGACCGAGTTCGCCGACGACGCGACGCTCGCGGCGATCGCGGCGATCGCGGAACAGCTCGGCGCCATCCCCGGCGACACGGGACTGGGCATCGTCCTGTTCCGCGCCGGTGCCGCGCCGTGGCATGACGACGCACGCCAGCTCGCCCGCCTCGCGCGGCGCATCCCGCTGCGACAGGTGCGCGTCTTCGAGTCGCTCGACCTGTGGGACATGTGTGCGCTGCTGGCCCATGCGCACGCCTGCCTGTGCAGCAGCCTGCATGGCGGCATCGTGGCCCGCGCGTTCGGCGTGCCGACGCTCGGCCTGGAGCCGCCGCGGCCGGCGCAAGGCCGCAAGCTCGCGGCCTATGCCTCGACGTGGCACGCCGTCGACGCACCGGTCGTGCGCCACTTCGAGCACATCGGCGCCAGCCTGCGTGCGGCGCTCGCCGGCGATCCGGCGGCCCGGCGCACACACTCTGCCGAGCGCGCGGGGCGCGCGCTGGAGTCGCTGCGCGGCCTGCTCGCGCCGGGCTGAAAAAGGCGGCCGGGTCAGCGACGCGGCGGCGTATGGCCGCGATCGGTCGCCACCTTCTCGTGATAGACCTTGTCCAGCACCGGACCGCGATCGGTGTCCTCGGACGGGCTCAGCTCGTCTTCCATCGCTTGCCTGCCGATCTCACGGTGCCGTGGGCTGGCGCTGGCCTGGCTGCGCGACGATTCGTCCGCCTCGTGCGGCAGCGACGGCTCGACGCGCGGGCCCGCACGGCCGCCGGTGCCGGTCGCCTGGGGCTCGACGCTCTGGTCGTGGGAGGTGCGCGTCTGTCCGCGCGACCGGTCGTCCGGCGAACCCTTGTCGGCGGGCGCTGCGTGCTGCTGGTTCATGTCGACTCCATCGATGCGTTTGCCCAGGACGGGCAAGACGTGTTCCGGTCGACCACGACCCTTCCCGAGAACGGACGTCCGGCGGCAAGGCCTTCGGCGACGGCCCTCCCGCAGGTTCACCGGTCGGCCGCCGCGCCGGCTTCGATGGATCCGCGGTGCAGGCGCCAGTCGGCCGGGTTGGCGGGCGTCGTCACCGGATCGCCGCAGCGCGTGGCGGCCTGGGCGCAGACCGGATCGCTGGCAGGGAACGTGAGGTACAGCGACTCGTCGAGCAGCACCTGGTAGGTCTCCAGTTCGTCGTGGTGGGCCGGCGGCTGCTCGAGCGCCGAACGGTCGGGCATGGCCGCGGCGGCGATGCGGCGCTCGTAGCGCGCGTGCCGCACGGCGCGCAGGAGCGCCGCGGCCGCCAGGCCGGCCGTGGCGAGAACGAGGAGGGATCGCGTGCGGTTCATGCGTGAACTCCTGAAGTCAGTGGAAGGACGGCCCGCCAGACGTGCGACCGCGCACGGCGCGGGAGGCGAGCAGGCCCACTCCGAGCGCGACGGCGGCGCCGAGGGCCAGCTTGCCGACCGGCAACCGCCAACCACGCCGATAGCCGCCGTCGATGGCGGTGTCGCCCGACGGTTCGAACAGGTTGCCGTTGCCCACGTCGGCCGGCCCGGCGCGTTCCAGCGCCTTCTCCATCGCCCGCCGGCCGATGCGGCCCGTCAACTCCGGGGCGACCGCGTGCGCGACCCGGGCGGGCGCCGCGACCGCACCCACCATCACCGTGGGCCGCGGCGAGTCGATCAGGCCGACGACGACGTCCGCGACCTCGCGCGGGTCGAGCATCGGCGACGGCGGGCTCAGGTGGCGGCCGACGCGGTTCGCGCCATGGCCCACGCCGGGCGTGTCGACGAAGGTCGGGCACACGGCGCAGACATGCACGTCCGGCAGCGCGGACATCTCGGCGCGGATGCTCTCGGTGAAGCCGCGCAGGCCGAACTTGCTGGCCGAGTAGGCCGCCGCGTAAGGCGAAGGGACCCAGCCGCCAAGCGAGATCATGTTGATCAGCGTGCCGCGCCGGCGCTCGCGGAAATGCGCCAGCGCGGCATGCGCACCGTTCATGTGGCCGATGAGGTTCGATTCGATCACGCGGCGATGCAGCGCCAGCGGCACTTCGTCGAACAGGCCCACCGCACCGACGCCGACGTTGTTGATCCACACGTCGATGCGGCCGAAGCGTTCGATCGCCAGGCGCGCCAGCGCGGCGACGGCGTCGGCGTCCGACACGTCGGTCGGGACCACCAGCACGCGGGCGCCGCGCGCCAGGCACTCGTCGGCGACGGTGCGCAGCGTGTGCAGGTTGCGCGCGGCCAGCACCACGTCGGCGCCGCGCGCGGACAGTCGATGGGCGGTGGCGCGGCCGATGCCGCTGGAGGCGCCGGTCAGGACGACGACGGGCGGGGTCGGGTCGGAGTCGGGCATGGGCGTTCCTTCGCGTTGGTCGGCGCTGCAGCAAGCGGGATTCCCTCGCGACCGCGCCGCGCACGCTTCCTGCCACGTGCCCGACATGACGTCCACCGCGCTGCCCAGGCCACCGATCGAGCCGATGCTCGCGAAGATCGCCGATGCGCTGCCCGACGAGCCGGGCTTCCAGTTCGAGCCCAAGTGGGACGGCTTTCGCGCGCTGGTCTTTCGCGAATCGGACGGCCTGATGCTGCAGAGCCGCGACCTGAAGCCGCTCAACCGCTACTTCCCGGAACTCGAGCAGGCGCTGCTCGCGCAGCTGCCCCCGGGCTGCATCCTCGACGGCGAGATCGTGATCGCGACGCCGCTCGGGCTGGACTTCGATGCGCTGCAGCAGCGCCTGCATCCCGCGGCCTCGCGCGTGCAGCGGCTGTCCCGCGAGACGCCCGCCAGCTTCGTCGCCTTCGACCTGCTGGGGGCCGACGGCCGCTCCGCGATGGCGCTGTCGCAGGCCGAGCGCCGCATGCTGCTCGAGGGCCTGCTGGCCGACGCGGCGCCGCCGCTGCACCTGACGCCGGCGACCGACGACCGCGCCGAGGCGGTCCGCTGGCTCGCCCAGTTCGAGGGCGCGGGCCTGGACGGCGTCGTGGCGAAGCTGGAGGCGGCCGCCTACGAACCCGGCAGGCGCGCGATGCTCAAGATCAAGCATGCACGAACCGCCGACTGCGTGGTCGCCGGGTTCCGCTGGTACAAGGACCGCAGCGACGCCGTCGGTTCGCTGCTGCTGGGGCTGTACGACGAGTCGGACACGCTGCGCCATGTCGGCGTGACGTCATCGTTCACGATGGCCGCGCGGCAGGCCTTGCTGCGGGACCTGGCGCCGCTGCGCGAGCGCGCGGCCGGGTCGCATCCGTGGCGCGCGGCGCTCGAGGCCGACGGCCAGGGCCCGGGCGCGCAGAGCCGCTGGAGCCGCGACAAGGACCTGGGCTGGGAGCCGCTGCGGCCCGAGCGCGTCTGCGAGGTGCGCTACGACCACCTGCAGGGCGCGCGCTTCCGGCACGCGACGACCTTCCTGCGCTGGCGGCCCGACAAGCCGCCGGGCGACTGCCGCTACGACCAGCTGGAGGTCACCACGCCCTACGAGCTCGCGCGCGTCTTCGGCGCCTGAGCCTGGCGCGCGGGCGCGGGGCGCAGGCGCTCGGGCACGCGCGCGAGGTTGATGCGCACGCGGTACGACAGCGACGAGCGGCCGCGCAGCCGATCGACCAGCACGTCGCGCGGCGCGAGCCGGGCCGCCGCCTCGGGATGCGCCTTCTTCCAGGCGTCGATCGCGGGCTGCACCGCGGCCTCGTCGGCGACGCGGGCCGCCTCGATCAACGGGCCTTCCGCGGGGCGCGATCGCGTCCCTGTCGCCGCCGCGCCGTCGCCCCCGGCCTCGTCGCGCGCGGACCATTCCAGCAGCGTGTCCAGCACGCCCGCCTGCTCGTCCATCGCCGCGTGCGGATCGCCACGCCTGCGCCAGCGCGCGGGGATCGTCCACAGCGTGAAGGCCGCCGGATCGCAGCGTTTCAGCTCGCGCCAGTCGACCGGCGTCGACACGCGCGCATCCGGCCGCGCGCGCACCGACCAGGCCGAGCAGACCGTGCGGTCGCGGGCGTTCTGGTTGTAGTCGACGAACACGCCCTGCCGCTGCTCCTTGTGCCAGGCGCTGGTGGCCAGGCCGGGCGCGCGGCGCTCCACCTCGCGGGCGAGCGCCAGCGCGGCGCGGCGCACCTCGTCGTAGGTCCAGCGCCGCTCGATGCGAACGAGGACGTGGATTCCGCGCGAACCCGAGGTCTTGGGCCAGCCCGCGAGGCCTGCGTCCTTCAGCACCACGTGCGCGACCCCGGCCACCTGCACGATCTGCGGCCACTCGACGCCCGGCACGGGGTCGAGGTCGATGCGCAGTTCGTCGGGGTGCTCGGTGTCGTCCGCGCGCACCGGATGCGGATGCAGTTCCAGGCAGGCGAGGTTGGCCATCCATGCGAGGTCCGACGCGTGGCGCGGCACCACTTCCTGCGCGGTGCGGCCGGACGGGTAGCGCAGCGCCACGACGTCGATCCAGTCCGGCCGCGCCTCGGGGGCGCGCTTCTGGAAGAAGTACGGCGCGCCCAGGCCGTTCGGATGGCGCACGAGCACGCAGGGCCGGCCTCCGGCGCCGCGCAGCGCGCCCTCGGCCAGCGCGACGTAGTACTGCACGAGCTCGATCTTGCGCACGCGCGCCGCCGGGAACAGCAGCTTGTCCGGGTGCGTGACGACCACCGCCCGGCCGCCGACCTCCAGCGTGACCGGCTCGCCGCCGCTCATCGCCCCGCTCCTTCGTCCAGCTCGATCCAGGTCGGCGCGTGGTCGCTGGGCTTGTCCCGCAGGCGGTGCGAGGCATCGACGCCCGTGCGGCGCAGGCGTGGCAGCAGGCCCGGGCTCAGCAGCAGGAAATCCATGCGGAAGCCCGCGTTGCGGTGGCACGCCTCCTCGTTGACCCAGAACGTGTACAGGTCGCGCTGCGTCGGGTGCAGGTGGCGCGCCGCGTCGATCCAGCCCTGCGACATCAGGCACTCCCACAGCGCGCGCGTCTCGGGCTGCAGCACGGCGTCGAATCGCCACGAGCCCGCGTTGTAGATGTCGGAGTTGGTGGGCACGACATTGAAGTCTCCGGCCAGGACGACGTCCCGTCCTTGCGCGAGGAGCGAGCGCGCATGCGCGTCGAAGCGCGCCATCCAGGCCAGCTTGTAGTCGAAGTTCGGGCTCGGCACCGGGTTGCCGTTGGGCAGGTAGACGGAGGCGATGCGCAGGGCGCCGACGTCCGCCTCGAGGTAGCGCGCCTGGCCGTCCGCGTCGTCGCCCGGCAGGCCGCGGCGGCGCTCGCGCGGGGCGTGGCCGCGCGCGAGGATCGCCACGCCGTGGTGGCGCGGCTGGCCGTGCCACGCGAGTTCGTAGCCGGCGGCGCGCAGGGGATCGGCCGGGAACGTGGCATCGCCGGTCCGGGTCTCCTGCAGGCAGGCGATGTCCGGCCGCTCTTCGTCCAGCCATTCGAGCAGGCGCGGCAAGCGGCCCTTGACGCCGTTGACGTTGAAGGTGGCGATCCGCATCGCGGTGCGTGAAGGCGGCCTAGCGATCGCGCCGCGCGCCTTCCAGTCCCAGCAGCACGAGCCCCAGGCCCAGGAGCGACAGCACGCCCGTCCGCATCGCCGTCCCGACGGCGGCCGACAGCTCCAGCAACCCGAAGACGGCGGCGACGACGGCCAAGGCCAGGCACAGCATGGCCCATCTCGTCAACATGATCGACCTCCATTCCATCGTTCCAACCGGTGCCCGCCGGCTTCGAGCAAGGGAAGTGCCCCGGCGGCGCCCGCGCCCGCGACCGGGATGCGGCCACGACGCGGGCCGATCGGGCCCGCACCTTGCCGGTGACGCCATCGAGCCTGCAGCGATACGAGGCCGCCCGCTTCCCGATTCACGAACCTCGGAACGATCATGGAACAGACCACCGCCACCACGCCCTACACCACCGACGAGGCCACTTCCGGCGAGGCGACGCCCTTCCCGGTCAGCGGCCAGGCGGTCAGCGGCCAGGCGGCCAGCGCCACGGCCGGCGGCGCCGCCGCCGAGGCCCGCCGCCACGACCCGAGCGCCGCCGCCTCCGCGGCGCCGGCCGCGCACAGCCTGCTCGACCGCGTGACCCAGCGCGCGCACGAGGCGGTGGACGGCCTGTCCGGCCGCATCTCGTCCACGCTCGACGGCCTGCAGGGCGGCGTCTCCAGCGTCGGCGACACGCGCGACGAATGGCTGGAGTCGGCGCGCGAGGCCGTGCGCCGGCACCCGCTGGCCGCGCTCGGCGGCGCGGTGCTGGTGGGCCTGGCCTTGCACACCCTGCTGTCGTCGCGCGACCGCTGAGCCTCGCGGCCGGACGGGAGGGCTGTCGTTTTCGACAGCCGGCCGGCATCGCAATTGCTGGACGGGGACATCGACAATCCCTTGGAGACGCCATGTCCGACGACGTGAAGAATCGCGGCCCGCAGGATCGGGCCCGCATCAATCTCTCGGAAGAGCACGAGGTGCGCTACTGGACCCAGGCGCTCGGCGTCGACAAGGAGCGCCTCGCCGCGGCCGTCAAGGCGGTCGGCAGCAGCGCCGACCGCGTGCGCGAGCATCTCAGTACCCGCTGACCCGCCGCGCCGTGCCCGCCTCCGACGCCAGCGGCATCGCCGCCCTCGCTGCCTGGGACGAGAAGGGACGGTTGCAGGCCGTCATCGAGGCGCCGCGCGGCAGCGCGAACAAGCTCAAGTTCGATCCGGGACGCGGTGTCTTCACGCTGCACAACGTGCTGCCGATGGGCGCAGCATTCCCGTTCGACTTCGGCTTCGTGCCGGGCACGCTGGGCGAGGACGGCGATCCGCTGGACGTGCTCGTGCTGATGGACGAGCCCGTGTTCCCCGGCGTCGTCGTGCCCTGCCGGCTGATCGGCGTGATCGAGGCGCGGCAGCGCCCCCAGGACGACGCCCGCGCCAAGGCCACGCGCAACGATCGCCTGATCGCGGTCGCGGACAAGTCGCATCGCCACGGCGACCTGCGCTCGCTCGCCGATCTCGGCGACGGCATGCTCGCCGAGATCGAGCGCTTCTTCGTCTTCTACAACGACCAGAAGGGCGTGCGCTTCGAACCGCTCGGACGCGCCGGCAAGTCGGCCGCGCGCAGGCTGCTCGATGCGGGCCGACGCGCCGCGCGCAAGTGAGCGCGTCACGCCCGCGCACGCGGCGCGCGGGCGAGGCGCAGCGCGCTCGCGGGCGGCGTCCTGATCTCCAGCGCGTCATGCAGCTGGTCGACCGCGCGGCGGCTGCGCAAGGGGTTCAGCGCGGCGATGCAGTCGGCAGGCACCACGGCCTCGAAATCGCGCATGCGCGCGTCGGCGGCGGTACTGAGCACGCACTGGTCGGCCGCGACGCCGGCGATCAGCAGGCGCTTCGTCCTCAGGTGGTCGAGCAGGATCTCCAGCGGTGTCGCAAAGAATGCGGAATGCTTGGGCTTGAGGACGAAGAAGTCGTCCGGCCCCGGCTCCAGCTGGCGCGTGATGTCGGCGCCGGGGCCGGCGGACTCCAGCGACGAGCGGACGAGGAACTTGAAGTCGGAGCGCCACTGCCCGCTGTTGTCGTTGGCGTAGATCACGGGGATGCCGGCCGCGACGCAGCGCCGCTTGAGTCGCGCGATGACCGGCGTCATGTCGCGTGCCGCGCGCGCCAGCGCATCGGCGTCCGGGAAGGACCAGCAGCTGATCATGTCGAGGATCACCAGCGCCGTGTCGTGCGTCCGGTCGTGTTCGGTCAGCCCTTCGCGCTGGGGGCGCGGGCGCGGCGATGGGGTGATGGGCATGGCGGCGGGTCGCTCGTTGGGTCGCATGGCCGAGCAACCGCTGTGCCGGGAACGCGCGGCAGGCCACGGACGGGGAACAGGCATTGCCGAAGTTCCGGACCCAGCGCCCCGGCGCCCCGCTTCGCCTCGATGGAGACCCCATGAAAGCCCTCACCTACCACGGCTCCAAGGATGTCCGGGTCGAGACGGTTCCCGACCCGCGGATCGTCGAACCCGACGACATCCTGCTGCGCGTGACCGCCACCGCCATCTGCGGGTCCGACCTGCACATCTATCGCGGCAAGATCCCGATGATGGAGAGCGGCGACATCCTCGGCCATGAGTTCATGGGCATCGTCGAGGAGACCGGGCCGGCGGTGACCCGGGTCCGCAGCGGCGACCGCGTCGTCGTGCCCTTCACCATCTCGTGCGGCCAGTGCTTCTTCTGCCACCGCAAGCTGTTCGCGGCCTGCGAGACGACCAACCCCGACCGCGGGGCCATCATCAACAAGAAGTCCACGCGCCCGGGCGCCGCGCTGTTCGGATACAGCCACCTGTATGGCGGCATCCCGGGCGGCCAGGCCGAGTACGTGCGCGTGCCCAAGGCCAACGTCGGCCCGCTCGTCATCCCCGACTCCGGCCTCGAGGACAAGCAGGTGCTGTTCCTCTCGGACATCCTGCCCACCGGATACATGGCCGCGATCAACGCGGCGATCGGCAAGGGATCGAGCGTGGCGATCTTCGGCGCGGGCCCCGTCGGCCTGATGGCGGCGGCCTCCGCGCGGCTGCTGGGCGCCGAGCGCATCTTCATGGTGGACCACCACCCGTACCGCCTCGAATTCGCGCGCCACGCGTATGGGGTCGAGCCGCTGAACTTCGACGAGGTGGACGACGCGGCCAACGAGATCATCGATCGCATGGACGGCCGCGGCGTGGACGCCTCGATCGACGCCGTCGGCTTCGAGGCCAAGGGCAGCGCGGTCGAGACGGCGCTCACCGCCGTCAAGCTCGAGGGCTCCAGCGGCGCGTCCATCCGCCAGGCGATCGCCGCGACGCGGCGCGGCGGCGCGATCAGCGCGCCGGGCGTGTACGCCGGCTGGATCCACGGCTTCCTGTTCGGCGACGTGTTCGAGAAGGGCCTGTCGATCAAGGGCGGCCAGACGCATGCGCAGAACTACATGCCGCAGCTGCTGGAACACATCGCCAAGGGCGACCTCCACCCCGAGGCCATCATCAGCCACACGATGCCGCTGGAGCAGGCCGCGCAGGGCTACGAGATCTTCGAGAAGAAGCAGCAGGACTGCCGCAAGGTCGTCCTCACGCCCACGCACTGACCACCGCAGGAGAACGCCATGGCATCCCTCAACCCCGAACGTCCCCTGGCCGTCGTGACCGGCGCGTCCTCCGGCATCGGCCGCGAGCTCGCGCGGCTCGCCGCCCAGGACGGGCACGACCTCGTGATCGCCGCCGACCAGGGCCCGCTCGACGAGGCGGCGCGCGACTTCCGCGCCCTCGGCGCCAACGTCGAGGCCGTCGAGGCCGACCTGTCCACGTCCTTCGGCGTCGACAAGCTGATGCTGGCCGTCGGCGGCCGGCCGGTCGACGTGCTGGTGGCCAACGCCGGCCACGGCCTGGGCCACGCCTTCCTCGACAAGCCGTTCAACGAGGCCAGGCACGTGGTCGACACCAACATCACCGGCACGCTGGACCTGCTGCACCGCGTGGCCACCGGCATGCGCCAGCGCGGGCGCGGACGCATCCTGATCACCGGCTCGATCGCAGGGCTGATGCCCGGCTCGTTCCAGGCCGTCTACAACGGCACGAAGGCGTTCATCGACTCGTTCTCGTTCGCGCTGCGCAACGAGCTCAAGGACACCGGCATCAGCGTCACCTGCCTGATGCCCGGCCCCACCGAGACGCACTTCTTCGAGCGCGCCGACATGCTCGACACCCAGATCGGCACCGAGGACAAGGCCTCGCCCGCCGAGGTCGCCGCGGAAGGCTGGGACGCGATGAACAAGGGCCAGGACCACGTGGTGGCGGGCTGGAAGAACAAGGTGTCGGCCGCGATGACCAACGTCGTGCCCGACAGCATGCTGGCCGAACAACACAGGAAGACGGCGGAGCCGGGCTCGGCACGCCACTGACTCGCGATGACAGACGCCCACATCACCGACACCGCGCCCGCACCGGGCCCGGCCTCCACGCAGGCCGCCGACGCCACTCCTTCGCGCCGCGACCGCATCCTCGAATCGGCCGCGCGCGCCTTCGCCACCCACGGCTACCGCGGCAGCAGCCTGCGCGACATCGCGCGCGAGGCCGGCTGCTCGCTGACGCTGCTGGACCATCACTTCGGCGGCAAGGGCCAGCTGCTCGACGCCGTCCTGCAGCAACAGCACCGCAACTGCGAGAAGCGGCTCGACGGGCTGCGGGCCAGCATCGAGTCGACGCCGCGGATCCACCTCGAGGACTTCGTCGAGCGCTGGGCCAACTACGAGTTCGACCTGTACACGACACCGCAGGGCCGGCTGTACCTGCAGCTGATGATGCGGCTGTCGATGGAGTCCGAGGTCGAGGCGCAGCGCCGGCGCGACCTCGACTGCGCGCAGGTGCTGGTGCTGAAGGCCTTCGAGCGGGCGCGTCCGGCGCTCGACGACGACGCGCGCGAGGCCGGCTGGTTCCTCGCCAGCGCGGCGCTGTACGCGGCCATCGTCCGCGCGGACGAAGGCACGCCGCCGGAAGGCGTGACCACGTCGACGCCGGAGCGCCGCCGCACGGTGGCCTTCCTGGTCGAAGGCCTGAAGGGCTGCTGGAACGAACGTCCAGGCGCGCCCGCAGCCTGACTTCCCGCGCCGGGC
>JAEKKH010000077.1 GCA_019510465.1 Burkholderiales bacterium | reverse complement strand
TCGGCGTAGTAGCGGGCGGACAGCTTGGGCGTGCGCACCTGCGTCTCGAAGTCGCAGTGCACGATGCCGAAGCGGCGCTGGTAGCCGTCCTCCCACTCGTAATTGTCGATGAAAGACCACAGGAAGTAGCCGTCCAGCGGGACGCCGTCCGCGATCGCGCGGTGCATCTCCCTCAGGTGGCTGCGCAGGTAGTCGCGGCGATGCAGGTCCAGCACCTCGCCGTCGACCACCGGTTCCTCGTTGTAGCCGCAGCCATTCTCCGTGATGTAGACCGAGCGGTGACCGTACTCCTCGTGCACCATGCGCGAGGCCCAGTAGATGGACTGCGGCACAAGGTTCAGCCACGGGCTGTCGGCGCGCGGGTAGTGGGCGGGCAGGGGCAGCGCCTCGGGGTGGCCGTCGCGGCCGGCGCGCACGTACGTGGCCGTGTAGATGTTCAGGCCGAGGAAATCGGTGGGCAGGCTGATCAGGTCGAAGTCGTCCGTGCGGACGACGGGAGCGTCGGGGCCGGTGCGCTCGAGATAGCGCGGTGCATAGCCCTTGCCGTGGATCGCGCCCAGCACGTGCAGGTTCTTCTCGATGAACCAGGCGCGCGCCGCGGCGATGTCGGCCGGTGTCTCGGTGACGGGCACGCTCACGTCGCAGTTGTCGGTCAGGCCGACGCGCGCGCCTGCGCCGCCGTGCTCGCGCACCGCGCGCACGCCGTGGCCGTGGCACAGGAGGGCGTGGTGGAAGGTCTGGTTGACGACGGCGGCGCTCTCCTTGCGGCCCGGCGCCTTGGTGCCGGCGCCATAGCCCAGCCACGTGAAGCAGCGGATCTCGTTGAGCGTGATCCAGTCCTTGACGACGTGGCCGTATTCCTTGACGACCGTGTCGGCGTAGCGCGCGAACGCATCCACCGTCGCGCGCGAGGTCCAGCCGCCACGATCCTCCAGCGGCTGCGGAAGGTCCCAGTGGAACAGCGTGACCCAGGGCTTGATGCCGTGACGCGCCATGCTCGCCAGCAGGCGATGGTAGAACTCGACGCCGGCAGGGTTGATCTCGCCATCGCCGTCCGGGTACAGGCGCGGCCACGCGATCGAGAGGCGGTAGTCCTTGACGCCGAGCGAGGCCATCAGCGCGAAGTCCTCGTCGAAGCGGTGGTAGTGGTCGCAGGCGACGTCGAGCGTGTCGCCGTCATGGATCGCGCCGGGCACGCGGGCGAAGCGGTCCCAGATGGACTCGCCCTTGCCGTCCTCGAAGGCGGCGCCCTCGATCTGGGCGGACGCCGCGGCCACGCCGAAGACGAAGGAGGACGGAAACGGGCTGGAGTACGTGAGCATGGAGGAGTGGTTCTGGAACGACGGAGGGAGTGGGGCGGCGACGGGCGGGCCGTCGCCAACTGGGGAATCCTCGGCGAGGGACATCGGCGGGCTCACGGGACTGGCCTCCGCCCTGCGGGCTGCGGCGCGAGCGCGCTTCGGAGCGGCCGGGCGTGCACTCATGCACCCTGCCGCGGCTTGCCGACGATCACGCCGCGGCCGTGCGGCGCCAGGTACACGGTGCCGTGTTCGAGCGGGTCGGCCGCCAGCGACAGCAGCAGGCCGTAGCGATGGCGGTCGTCGTCGATGCGCGTGAAGCGCGCGCCGGCGTCGTCCGAGCGGAACAGGCCTTCCACCTGGCGGTCGCCGACCTGCAGCCTGCCCCACAGGTAGACGCAGTGGTAGTCCTGGCCGGGCGCGGCCTTGCCGAGCGCCACCTTCCAGCACTCGAGGACGTTGCGGATCGTGACGGCGGGCCTGTCCGGGCCGGGCAGGTGCAGCAGCGTGTCGTGCAGCGCCAGCCACAGGTCGCGCGCCGCGCCGGGCGCCGCCACGAGTTGCGCCGACTGCCAGGGCGCGAGCTTGGGCAGGCCGGTGACGCTGGCGCGGAAGCTCAGGCCGCCGTCGACGCTCGTGAGGATCTCGCCCGCGGCGCGATCGTGCGCATGGAACACGCCCTCGACATGGCGGTCGGCGACGGGCACGGCGTCCACCTCGCCGCGGGGCCAGCCGGCGACCTCGACCCAGGTCTTGCCGTGGTCGCGCGAGCACAGCGCGGGCTGCTTCTCGGGGGCCCAGACGAACGAGCCTCCGCCCGCCGACACCGCGATGGTGCCGGCCTCGAGGTAGCGGCCGGTCGCCGACCGCGTCGTTCGCGCCGACTTGCCGAACGGGCGCCATGTCACCGAGCCGTCGTTGGACCACCAGCCGCCCGTCTCCGCCTGGTCGGCGGTGCGCGCGAGGATGGCCGGGCGCAGTTGCGCGAAGTCGACGGACCGGTTGGTCTGGTTGGAGGGCGCGAACAGGCCGTTGCGCGGCGTCCTGCCCACGTCGTCCCAGGCGGCGCCGCTGACGTCGCCCATCGCCCCGAGCAGCGTGGCGCCGCCCGACGGGCTGCGGATCTCCAGCGTGGCGGTCTCCTCGAGGTTGGAGACGGCGAAGTCCCACTGCACGGTGCCGCCCTTGTGCGCGGCGCCGAGGTTGTGCGTGAGCCACAGGCCGTAGCCGGTGCCGTAGATCGCGCGCTCGCCGTCGAACGGGTCGAGCTTGACGTCGGCCAGCCAGTGGCCCATCTTGTCCTCGC
This sequence comes from Burkholderiales bacterium, assembly GCA_019510465.1. GTDB lineage: Bacteria > Pseudomonadota > Gammaproteobacteria > Burkholderiales > Burkholderiaceae_C > Scleromatobacter. The sequence goes on along the minus strand of JAEKKH010000077.1, from coordinate 12,779 downwards.
CGCGCAGGTAGTTCACGAGCCAGGGGTACTTGCTCGCGTCGTGGCGCGAGTGCGCGCCCACGGCGGTCCAGTGCGCGCCGTCGTCGGTCGACACGAACACGTCGTCGCCCACGCTCCAGCGCTCGATGGTCGAGACGACGAGGCGGCCCGGCACCTGGCGGTCGACGTCGATGCCGGAGTAGCCGAAGCCGTGCGGGTCCTTGGCGGGATCCTCGGGCGTGATGTCCGTCCACTTGCCGGACGGGCTGCGCTTCCACACGCTGCCGCGTTTGGCGTAGCTCGGGTTGCAGGCGACGGGGCCGTCACCGGTCGCGAAGGCGACGTACAGCGTTCCATCGTTGCCCAGCACCGCGTGCTGCGGCGCCTGCGCGGGCGTGGCCGCGTCGCGCTCGAAGCTGCGGCCGGCGTCGCGCGACACGTACAGGCCGGGCTTGTCGTGGCTGCCCACCCACAGCACCTGCGAGCCCTTGCCCTTGCGGCCGCTGCGCGGATCGAGCAGCACCAGCGAGACGTGGCGCGGCTCGAAGCCGAGGGACGTGAAGCTGCGGCCGCGGTCGGTCGAGACCATCAGGCCGTCCTGCGACGTCCCGAGGTAGAGGATCTCGCCGTTGTCGGGGTCGACCTGCAGGCGTTCCCCCGACCCGCGCCCCGGCGAATTGCCGCCCAGCCTGATCGGCAGTTCGTTGATCTGCCAGGTCGCGCCGCGATCGGCGGAGGCCAGCAGCGCCGCGTTGCGCGCCGACGGGACGAGGTACAGGCCGCCGGCCACGAACACGCGGTCGGGGTCGTTCGGGTCGAGCGCCAGGCTCAGCACGCCCGACAGGTCGGTCTGCGACTTCGTCAGCTGGTCCAGCAGCGGCACCCATGAGCGCGTGCCGGCCTCGAAGCGGTAGGCGCCGCCGATGTCCGTTCGCGCATAGAGCAGGCCCTTCTCGCGCGGGTGGAACACGAAGCCGTCGACGAAGCCGCCGCCGCCGAACGGGATGCTCTTCCAGTCGTAGGGCACGTCGCTCCCGGCCGCGGCGGCGGTGGCCGCGGTGAGTGACGCGGGCAGGCCGCCACCGAGCAGGCCCAGCGCGCCGGCCTGCCCGATGAAGCTGCGTCTTCGAATCATTTCATGTCTCCAGATGAGGCGATCGGTGGCGCGCGCCGGCGCCCTCCTGCGTCGTCGCCCGCTTCAGTAGCGGCCCATGCGGACCTTGAGGATCACCGGCGCGGCCGTGAAGTTCAGCCCCCAGTCCGTCTGGTCGCCGTTCCAGTTGCGCTCCATCACCCAGTGGCCGGACGGGTCGAACCGGCCTTCCTCGACGCGGGCGAACATCGCGCCGTGGCCTGGCGGCATCGCCTGGGCGGGCGCGATGCGCACGCGCGCGTGCTGGCCCGTGATCACGAATTCGTCCGGCCCGACCTGCGCGATCGCCACGCCGCCGCTCGGCTTCTCGGTTCCGGGCGGCACCTCGGTGGGATGCCCGGGCCACGACTTCTCGCCGAATTGCCACTCCTGGAACGACACCGTGGCCGACCACGGGCCCAGCGCGATGGTCTGGTCCTGGCGGTCGTCGCCCTCGCCGACGCCGTGCGTGCGGCCCTCGAGCGCCCACCGGGCCCACAGCGAGCCCATCGAGCCGAACACCGCGTAGCTGGCCGCGAACGGTTCGACGAGGGCCGGCCTCGCGGCGTCCTTGGCACCCAGCGGGAAGTTGCTGTAGTTCGTGTAGTCGATGCCGAATGGCGCGATGCCCAGCGCGCCGCGTCCCAGCACCTCGTAGACGATGCGCCCATAGCCGGGCGCCTGGCTCATCTCGGGAACCCAGAGCGGGTTGTCGGGGCGCTGGAACCTGGCGAGCGTCGCCTCGATCTGCGCCGACGCGGGGTTGTACAGGTCGGGCCCGGCGATGTCGATGTGCGGCGCCGCGGCCTTGTAGACGCCGATGACGTCGTACGTGGGACCGCCGCTGGCGAAGTTGGAATGCCACGGCGCCAGCGGCTCGACCGCGTCGCGCAGCGCGTTGTTCACGTACATCGGCAGGTCGAGCACCTTGCGGCCGGCGCTGGCCACCTGCTCGATGTAGCTGGCGATGGCCCAGGCGTGGAAGTATTCGTCGGCATAGTCGCCGTAGACCTCGCGCCACGTGCCCGAGGCCGCGCGCTTGACGGGGGCGGGCTGGCGCGCGAGCACCTCGGCGGGCACCGGCCTGTCGAACGCGGCCTGCGCCTTCGGTCCGAAGTCGCGGACGAGACCGTAGGTGCCGACCTCGTTCTCCACCTGCATCATGATGACGGTGTGGCGGCTGCCGTCGACCTGCGCGAGGTGGGACATCAGCGCGACGAAGGCCTTGCGGTCCGCCGCGAGGGTCTGCTCGCCGAACGGCGACAGGCAGTAGCTGGCCTTGCCGTCGCGGTCGACCATGCGCGGGAAGCGCCGGTTGTCGAACTTGACCCACTCGGGCGCGTACGACGGGCCCGTGTTCTTCCAGGTGCCGAACCACAGCAGCACCAGCCGCTTGCCGTGCTCGCGCGCCTGCGCCAGCAGCGTGTCGACGTAGCCGAAGTCGAACCGGCCCTCGATCGGCTCGATCTGCTCCCAGGCGACCGGGATCTCGAGCGTGTTGGCGTGCATGTCCTCCAGCGCCGGCCAGACGCGCGGGAGCACCGCCGGGTAGTTGCTGGAGTTGTTCGCCTGGGCGCCGAGGATGAGGAAGGGGGCGCCGTCGACGAACAGCGCGGTGCGGCCGTCGCGCGTCTCGAGGTGCGGTGCCGTGCCGGCGGCGGACGCGGCCTGGGCTGCCATCGCGGACGCCAGCAACACCGCCGTGCGGCGGCATCGAAGGCGATCGCGGATTGTCTTGACCATGTCTGGACCTTGTCGGATGGGACGCCGAGGCCCTCCCGCGCGCCGGCAGGGCGCGCGGGAGGATCGGCAGGAGCGTCAGAACGAGTAGCGCGCCGTCAGGGTATAGCTCGGCCCGGTGGAGAACCAGGCGCGGCCTTTCATGCCGATATGCTGCTGCATCAGCTGGCGGTAGGTGGAGTCCGTCAGGTTCGTCCCTTCGAGGCCGAGCGTCAGGTTGTCCATCGCCTTCCAGAAGATGCCGGCGTCCAGCTGGCCATAGCCGTCGGCCCAGGTCGGCAGGCCCCAGCCGATGTTGTGCTGGCCGGCGGTCGGGCTCGCCGGATTGCTGTCCGTGCCGTCCGAGCCGCTGGTGCCGTTGACGTTGACGGCCTGCAGGTACTTGGAGCGCCAGCTGTAGGCCACGCGCGCCGAGATCGGGCCGCCGTCGTACATGAGTGCCAGGTTGAAGGCGTTGCGCGACAGGTTGGCCAGCGGCAGGTTGCCGAAGGTGCGTCCGTCGGTGTCGCAGCCGTTCAGGTTGAGGTTGAGGTTGGTGGCGCTGTTGCCGCCGTTGCAGTAGACCGAGGTGATGGGGTTGTACAGGTGCGTGTGGCTGTCCACGAACGTGTAGTTGGCCTGCATGCCGAAGCCCGACAACCAGCCCGGCAGCTTGTCGAAATAGGTCTGGAACGCGACCTCGAAGCCGCGCGCCGTGCCGCGCGCGCCATTGACCGGCGCCGTCGTCGCGAAGTTGACCGTGTTGCCGCTCGTGTCCGTCAACGGGATCTGGTAGACCTGGTTGATGATGACGTCCTTGAGCTGCTTGTCGAACGCCGCCACGGTGAAGGAGCCGGTCTTCGAGAAGTACCACTCGGCCGTCAGGTCGAACTGGTTCGACTTCGTCGGCTTGAGCATCGGATTGCCCGAGCCCGTGCCGGTGTCGGAGACCGAGTCGACGATGACCTGGGTGCCCACCGTGTGCTGGGTCGTGGTCTGGCTCAGCGACGTGTAGGCCTGCAGCTGCGTGAAGTCCGGCCGGGTCATCGCCTTGGCGAACGCCAGCCGGAACTGCAGGTCGTTGCTGGCCTTCATGCGCAGGTTGAGGCTGGGCAGGAAGTCGTTGTAGTCGTTCTTGAAATCCTGCGCCTTGGAGAAGTTGGCGATGCTCGGCACCGGCGTGCCGGCCTGCGTGCCGCCCGGCGGGATGGTGGGATTGCTCGTCGAGAAGACGGTATAGCCGTGCGCGGTGCCCTCGGTGCGCACGAAGCGCAGGCCGACGTTGCCGTCGATGGGCATCGGCAGGTCGTCGAAGCCGAAGCGCAGCTGGCTGTACAGCGCCTGCGTGCGCTCCTCCTGCTGGTTGCTGCCCGCCGGATCGGTGCCGAACGACACGGGCTTCCACGCCGGACAGGCGCTGGCGTCGCCGCCGTGCTGCTCGGTGCACAGGATGTCGTGATAGTGGTGCAGCGCAGCGTAGCTGTCCGGGTAGCCCGCGGCGGTCGACGTGTCCGGGAAGATCAGCGCCGGCACGGATCCCTTGCCGTTGAAGAAGTTCGGGAAGTCGTACAGGTGCGTGTTGCCGCTGAAGCGCGGGTCGCTCAGGTAGGCCAGGTGGTTGATGTCCCAGCCCTGCTCCCAGGTCTGCGTGATCGCCGCCCAGTTGTAGCTGGGCACCGAATTGATCGTCGTCGCGTCGCGGTCCGTCAGGCGCAGGCCGAATCGCAGGTCGCTCAGGATGTCGCTGTCGAAGCTGTACTTGGCATCGAGCTTGAGCGTCTTGTCGGTCGCGTCGCTGCGATCCTTGTGCTCCATCGTGAACGCCCAGTAGTAGTTGGACGGATCGGCGAGGGCCGCGCGGTCGGCGTCGTCGAAGACCAGGCGGGGCGTCGAGCCCGTCAGGTCGACCTGCTCCTTGGCCATCTGGATGCCGGTGGCCACGGTCGAATCGAAGCTGTGGGTGCCCGCCTTGACGAACTGCAGGTCGCCCTTGAACGCCCAGTGGTCGCTCGCCTTCCACGACACGTTCCAGGAGATGTCCTGCGTGTCCGAGACGCGGTTGGCCGTGCGGGTGTCCGCGCCGAAGTTGATGCCCTTGTCGACGTCGTCGCGCAGCGTCCCGGTCAGCAGGGCGCCGTTGCTGTCGTAGGTCGCGCCCGGGTCCACCGTGATGTTGTACGGGCTGGACTGCGCGAACAGCGCGTTCTCGAACCAGCTCATCTTGTACTTGGACTTGAAGTACGTCAGGGCCGACTCGACGTCGTTCTTCTTCCATTGCAGCGCGGCATAGGCCCCGTCGCGCTTGCGGTCGAAGGTCAGCGTGCGCCACTGGGAGCCCTTGGGGATCCACACCGAGGCGCCGGTGTTGGTGTCGGTGAGCGGGTAGTACGGCTCGACCTGGTAGGCGTCGGTGCGCGTCTTGCTCTCCGAATGCGCGAGGTCGATCAGCACGCCGAACTTGCCGAGGTCGGTCTCCCAGCTGTTGGAGAACAGGCCGGAGGCCGAGGGCGCGGCCTTGGCGCGCAGGCTCGAATAGCTGCCCGAGGCCGACACGGCGATCTTGCGCCCCGGGAAGTCGAACGGCATGGCGGTGCGCAGGTTGACCAGGCCGCCGATGGCGCCTTCGGTCTGTTCAGCCGACGGGTTCTTGTAGACGTCGACGCCCGCCATGAGCTCCGGCGGCACGTCCTCGAAATTGAGGGCGCGCCCGCCGTTGGCCGAGAACGATTCGCGCCCGTTCAATTCGGAGCGCACGTACGACAGGCCGCGGACGTTCACGCCCGAGCCCTCCACCGAGAAGTGCTCGGGGTCGCTCTTGGCCATGGTGCGGTCGATGGTGACGCCCACGATGCGCTGCAGCACCTCGGTGACGGAGCGGTCCGGCAGCTTGCCGATGTCGTCCGCGACGATCGAGTCGACGATCTCGTCGGAGTTCTGCTTGATCTTCTGCGCGGATTGCAGCGCGGCGCGCTGCCCGGTGACCACGACCTGGGCGACGCCCTCCTGCGCGGGCGGCGTGCTGGCGGGGGCCGCCGGCGGGCTCGCCGATTGCGCCATCGCCACACCACTCCACAACAGGGCCGCTTGCGCGGCCGCGGTTGACAACGCTGTCTTCTTGAATTGTCTCATGTCGTTCTACTCGTTCTGTTGACGATGAACCCCGCCGATGATGAGCGGGCGCGGTGGGTCAGTCAAAGACTGCCGGGGAAAGCTGCTCGTTCAGTGCTGCGCTCGGCGAGCGGAGTGGCTCGCTGGCGCCGCACGCGGGACGCGGGGACGCGTCCCGTGGCCACGATCCGACGCGACGAGCGCGCGTGGAGCGACAGGCCGGGATGCCGAAGGGCGCGTGTCGTCTGCCAAGGTGGTGGGCCTCCTTGTCTCAATTGCCGGAGAAGCGGTTGACGAGGTTCTCGAGCGCCTCCTGGCGGCCCGAGACGGGTGGGACGTCGACGTTGGCGGCCAGCACCTGGTCGGCGAGTTCGGCGAGGGACACCTGGCCCGCGAGCACGGCCTGCCCGCGCGCGGTGTTCCAGCCGGCATAGCGCGCGTCGACGGCGGCCTTCAGGCGGCCGTCGAGGATCATCTGTTCGGCCACCAGCAGGCCGCGCGCGGCGACGTCCATGCCGCCGATGTGGCCGTGGAAGAGGTCGACAGCGTCGATCGACTGCCGGCGCACCTTGGCGTCGAAGTTCAGGCCGCCGCTGCCCAGGCCGCCGGCCTGGAGGATGTGGTACATCGCGAGCGCCGTGTCGGGCACGTTGTGCGGGAACTGGTCCGTGTCCCAGCCCAGCTGCGGGTCGCCGCGGTTCATGTCGATGCTGCCCAGGATGCCGAGCGCGCCGGCAGTGGCGATCTCGTGCTCGAAGCTGTGGCCGGACAGCGTGGCGTGGTTGGCCTCGATGTTGACCTTGACCTCCTTGTCCAGGCCATGGCGCACCAGGAAGCCGTAGACGGTGGCGACGTCGAAGTCGTACTGGTGCTTGGACGGCTCGCGCGGCTTGGGCTCGATCAGGATCGTGCCCTTGAAGCCGATCCGGTGCTTGTGCTCGACGACCAGGTTGAGGAAGCGGCCCATCTGGTCCAGCTCCTGGCCCAGGCGCGTGTTGAGCAGCGTCTCGTAGCCCTCGCGGCCGCCCCACAGCACGTAGTTCTCGCCGCCCAGGCGTTGCGTGGCCTCGAGCGCGTCGCGCACCTGCGCGGCGGCCAGCGCGAAGATCTCGGGGTCGGGGTTCGTCGCCGCACCCGACATGAACCGTCGATGGCTGAACAGGTTGGCCGTGCCCCACAGCAGCTTCATGCCGGTGCGCTGCTGGTGCTCGCCGAGCACGTCGACCATGCGCAGGAAGTTCTCGTGGCTCTCGCGCGGCGTGGCGCCCTCGGGGGCGACGTCGCGGTCGTGGAAGCAGTAGTAGGGCGCGCCCAGCTTCGCGAAGAAGTCGAACGCGGCGTCGGCCTTGATGCGTGCGAGCTCCATCGGCGACCCGCCCTCGAACCACGGGCGCTGGAAGGTGCCGGCGCCGAACGGATCGAGCCCGTTCCAGCAGAAGGTGTGCCAGTAGCAGACGGCGAAGCGCAACTGCTCCTCCATGCGCCGGCCCAGCACCAGGCGGTCCTTGTCGTAGTGGCGGAACGCCAGCGCGTCGTCGCTGTCGGGGCCGCGGAACGGGATCGGGGCGATGTCCTTGAAATACGAAGTCATTGAGGTTCTCGGTCGGGGTGATCGTTGCCGCGCTCAGGCTGCGGCGGGCCCCCACAGGGGCTTGAGTTGCTGGTAGATCTGGCGGAATCGCTGCAGACGCGGCTGGAGCTCGGCCCGACGAACGGGGTCGGGCAGGAAGCGCGCGGCGACGGCCGGCTTGGCGCAAGCCTCGGCGGCGGTCGCTCCGGCTGCCATCCAGCCCAGGCGCGCGGCGCCCAGCGCGGCGCCGGCGTCGGCGCCGCGGTGCACGACGATCTCGACGTCCAGTGCGTCGGCGATCAGCTGCGCCCACGACGCGCTGCGCGCGCCGCCGCCGACCAGCGAGAGCCGGTGCACCGCGGTGCCGGAGGCCTGCAGCGCGGCGAGGCCGTCCGCCAGGCCGAAGGCCACGCCCTCGAGCACGGCGTAGCCGCCGAGCGCGCGGCCGCTCTGGTGCGACAGGCCATGGAACACGCCGGTCGCGAACGGGTCGTTGTGCGGCGTGCGCTCGCCGGCGAGGTAGGGCAGGAACAGCGGCGCCGCGGCGAGCGTGTCGGGCGACAGGCCGGCCACCTCGGCCAGCAGCGCGGCCTCGTCGGCGGCGCCGCTGAACTGCACGAACCAGCGCAGGCAGCTGGCCGCCGACAGCATCACGCTCATCTGGTGCCAGCGCTGCGGCAGCGCGTGGCAGAACGCATGCACGGCGGAAGCCGCGTTGGCGCGATGGCGGTCGTCGACGACGAACAGCACGCCCGAGGTGCCCAGCGAGATGAAGCCGTCGCCGGGCTCGGTGGCGCCGACGCCGATCGCGCTGGCCGCGTTGTCGCCCGCGCCGCCGGCCACGACGACCTCGGGGCCCAGCCCCCAGGCGCGCGCCAGCTCGGGCCGCAGGACGCCGGACGGCGCGTTGCTCTCGACCAGGCGCGGCATATGGCTGCGGTCGAGGCCGCAGGCGGCCAGCAGCTCGTCCGACCAGTCGCGCCGGGCGACGTCCAGCCACAGCGTGCCCGCCGCGTCGGACGGGTCGGACACCTTCTCGCCGGTGAGCTGCAGCCGCAGCCAGTCCTTGGGCAGCAGGGCGCTGCGCACGCGGTCGAAGATCCCGGGCTCGTGGCGCTTGACCCACAGCAGCTTGGGCGCGGTGAAGCCGGGCATGGCCAGGTTGGCGGCGACCTCGCGCAGCCGCGGGGCGCGCGCCATGAGTTCCGTGCACTCGGCGTGGCTGCGGCCGTCGTTCCAGAGGATCGCGGGACGCAACACGGCGTCGTCGGCGTCGAGCAGCACCGCGCCGTGCATCTGCCCCGACAGGCCGATGCCCTGCACGCGCGCGAATTTCAGCGGATACGCCGCCCGCAGGCGTGCGACGGCCTCGTTGGTGGCCTGCCACCACTGCGCGGGATGCTGCTCGGACCACAGCGGCCGGGGACGCTCGAGGTCCAGCGGCACGCCGGCCTGGCCGACGATGCTCCCCTCGGAGTCCAGCAACAGCAGCTTGACTTCGGAGGTGCCGAGATCGATTCCGAGGAACATCAGCGCGCTCCTCGAATCGGGCGCAGGGACAGGCGGGTCATGCGAAAACCTTGGTCGAAGTGGCGGAGATGAGAGGTCGGGTCATGCGGTAGCGCACCAGGGCGGCGGCGCCCATGGCCACCGCGTCTGCGCCGTGGCGCGACAGGCGCACCGTGGGCATGGGCAGGTCGGCAGCCGCGCAATGCGCGCGGAGCGTGCTCAGGGCGGGCTCGACGAAGCGATCCCCCAGGGCCACGCCCGCGCCGCCCAGCACGATGCAGGCCGGGTCGTAGGCGGCGGCGAGGTTCTGCAGCAGCGTGCCCAGGTGGTTGCCCGCGAAGGCGACGGACTGCAGCATCTCGATGTCGCCCGCGGACAGGCGCGCCGCGATGCTGGCGACCGTTGCCGCGCGACTGCCCTGCGCCGCGCCGCCGGGGGGCGGCAGCATGGCCCGCATGCCGATCAGCGCCTCCGCGCAGCCGCGGCGTCCGCACGAGCACAAGGGCCCGCCGGGTTGCAGGATGGTGTGGCCGATCTCGCCCGCGAAGCCGCGGCTGCCGATCAGCAGGCGGTCGCCGACGATCACGCCGGCGCCCACGCCCTGGTTGATGCTCACGTACAGCAGCGGGTCGGCGGCGCCGTCGGCATCGAACTCGAGTTCGCCGAGGGCCGCGACATCGGCCTCGTTTTGGACGAACAGCGGCACGCCGGCGAGCGCGGTGCCTGCGAGCGCCGATTCCAGCAGCGCGCCGATGGGCACCTCGCGCCAGCCGAGGTTCGGCGCGAAGTGCAGGAAGCCGCTCGTCTCGTCGACGCCGCCGGGCAGGCCGATGCCGATGCCGAGGACCTGTCGCGCGCTGTCGCCGATCTGTCGATGCAGGGCGGACAACGAAGCGGCCAGGCGCCCGATGCAGGCCTGCGCGCCGGGGCCGGCCTCATGCTGGATCTCCAGGCGGCCGAGCACCTCGCCCAGCAGCGACGTGGCCACGAGGCGCGTCGAATCGATGCCGATGTCGACGCCGAGCAGCACCAGGCGCGTCGGATCGATGTACAGCGGGGTCGGACGGCGGCCGATGTCTCCCGTGGGCACGCAGTCGCGCTCGTGCAGCCAGCCTTCGGCGATGAGCTCGCGCACCAGCAGGCCGACGGTCGACTTGGTGAGCCGCACGCAGGTGGCGAGATCGGCGCGCGACAGGCCCGGCTTCACGCACAGCTGGCGAACCAGCGCCATGCGGTTGATGCCCTTGAGCAGGCGTCGCTGGCCGGTCGGATCCTGGCCTTCCGCGGGGCGGGTCGCGGTCGGGCCCGCGTGCCGTGGCGCGGCAGCGGACGAGAACCACAGGCGGGGGAGATCGGCCAGGAAAGTCAAGGAGATTTAACCTTAAATGTGATCGGTTGCGCGGACGTGATTTAACCTTAAATCCATTGCACTCCGTGCGCAGGCTTCCAGGATCCCGGAAGCGGACGAGTCCTTCGATGCGCGCGCCGGCTCGCTGGAACCGGCGGCGTGAGGAAATTATTAGTTTGATCGATGCACGAATAAAGCTCGTGGAAACACCTAGACGCGCCGGGCCGGTTCGGCGGCAAGGTCCCGAACCGAGTCGCCGCGATTCGGAAAGGCCCCCGTGAACGACAGATCGTTGCGCAAGATCGTGATCATCGGCGGCGGAACCGCCGGCTGGATGGCCGCGGCGCCGCTCGCCCGGATGCTGCGCAACGGCGCCGGCGCGCCCTGCGAGATCGTGCTCGTCGAGTCGCCCGACATCGGCACCATCGGCGTGGGCGAGGCCACGCTGCCGCCGATCCGCGCCTACAACCGCAGTCTCGGCATCGACGAGGCCGACTTCATGCGCCGCACGCAGGCCAGCTTCAAGCTGGGCATCGAGTTCCGCGACTGGGGGCGCCTCGGCCACCGCTTCTTCCACGGCTTCGGCGACTTCGGTCCGCCGATCGACAAGCGCTCGTCGTTCATGCATTGGCTGCGGCTCTCGCGCGGCGGCGAAATGGCGTCGTACGAGGACTGGTCCACCGCCACCGTGATGGCGCGCGCCAACCGCTTCACGCCGCCGCAGGGCGACGTGCCGTCGGCCGCGAACGGATACACCTATGCGTATCACTTCGACGCCAGCCTCTACGCGGCGTACCTGCGGGAGTACGCGACCCGGCACGGCGCACGACGCGTCGAGGGCACGGTCGTCGACGTGCGACTGCGCGCCGGCGACGGCTTCATCGAGTCGCTTCGGCTGAGCGACGGACGCCGCGTCGACGGCGACCTGTTCATCGACTGCTCCGGATTTCGCGGCCTGCTCATCGAGGGCGCGCTGCACGCCGGCTATGAGGACTGGAGCGATCTGCTGCCATGCGACAGCGCGCTCGCCGTGCCGAGCGCGCGCGCCGGCGCGTTGACGCCGTACACGATGTCGACGGCGAAGGCGGCCGGCTGGCAATGGCGCATCCCGTTGCAGCATCGCACCGGGAACGGCCATGTCTACTGCAGCGGCTTCACGAGCGACGACGAAGCGGCGCGCACGCTGCTCGAGGGCCTGGACACGCCGCCGCTCGCCGACCCGCGCCCGCTGCGCTTCACCACCGGCCGCCGGCGCAAGGCCTGGCTGCGCAACTGCGTGGCCCTCGGGCTGGCCGCCGGCTTCGTCGAGCCGCTGGAATCCACCAGCATCCAGCTGATCATGGACGGCGTCGGCCGCCTGGTCGAGAACTTCCCCGACCGCGACTTCGCGCCGCACCTGGCAGACGAGTACAACCGCCGCGTCGCGCTCCAGTACGAGAGCATCCGCGACTTCATCGTGATGCACTACAAGCTCACGGCGCGCGACGACTCGGCGTTCTGGCGCCACTGCGCGGCGATGCCCGTCCCGGATTCGCTGCGGCACCAGATCGAGCTGTTCCGCTCGTCCGGCCGCGTGGCGATCCTCGATCGCGACGGCTTCGCCGAGCCGTCGTTCATATCGATCCTGTTCGGCCTGGGCGTCGAGCCGCGCTCATGGGATCCGTTCATCGACCGCATCGACGAACAGGCGCTGCGTGCCCATTTCGCACGCCTGCACGGCGCCATCGCCGGTACGGTCGCGGGTATGCCGGACCACGCCGACTACATCGACCGGCACGCGCGCCCGGAGGCGCCCGGGACCGCCGCGGCGCCGCAGCGAATGTCCTACACTGCGCCTCCGCGCGAAATGGAACTGCTTCCACGATCCGCCGATTCGCCGGTCGCGGGAGACGGAAGGCCGCCCCGGGCGCATCGTTAGCCCGATGAGGGAGACCTCTTCCGATTTAATGTTAAATCACCTAGACTGCGCGCAAGCTCGAACAACCCGACCGATCGACGACCTATGAAATTCACGGATGGACAATGGCTGCTGCAGCCTGGGGTCACCGCGCACTACGCGGCCCAGGCCTACGCGGTCGAGGCGTACCCCGACCGACTGGTCGTGCTCGCGACGACGCGCCCGATCCGCCATCGCGGCGACACGCTCCAGGGCCCGACGCTCACGCTGACGCTGAGCTCGCCGATGCCCGGCGTGATCCGCGTGAAGACGGAGCACTTCAGCGAGTCCGACCCGCCGCGACTGGGCATCCCGATGCCGGGCGCCGGACGCCCGGACGTCGTCGTCGAGGACGGCGCGACGCGCGCCACGCTGACCTCGGGCGGCCTGTCGGTCGACGTCCTCAAGGGCGACGACTGGGGGCTGGTGTTCCGGGAAGGCGGGCGCGTGCTCACGCGCAGCGGCTGGCGCGGCCTGG
>JAEKKH010000076.1 GCA_019510465.1 Burkholderiales bacterium | reverse complement strand
CGCAGGGCGTGGGCCATCATTGGCCGCTTGATCTCCGCTGCCTCGCCGCGCCACGAGCGCGCGGCCTCCCGATCGTGACGACGCGTTCCCTGCCGCCCCGCCTTGCCTTGCCCGCGACTCGAACGGGAGGACCCGGCGCGTGATGAAGTACCTGCCCTTCGTCTCGGCCGAACTGGGCGAGCCGGCGCGGCGCGGCACGCGCTGGCAACGCGCCGCGCTGTGGTTCGTGTTCGCGTGGTTCCTGCTGGGCGGCCTGGCGCACTTCGCGTTCACCGACCTCGAGGCGCGCATCGTGCCGCCGCAGGTGCCGGACGCGCAGGACGTCGTCCTGATCGTCGGTTTCCTCGAACTGCTGGGCGCGTTCGGCCTGCTGCTGCCGTGGACGCGCCGCGCCGCGGGCTGGGGCCTCATCCTGCTGACGCTGGCGGTGACACCGGCCAACGTCTACATGCTGCGCATCCACGACCAGTTCCCGAACATCCCCGTCTGGCTGCTGTGGCTGCGCCTGCCCTTGCAACTGGTGCTGCTGGTGCTGATCGGGTGGGGCAGCCGCTGGCGCAAGTCCGCGCGGCACTGGTACTGAGTCCGTCGCGGTTCGCGAGCGCTCAGGTGAGCTCGTTGAGGACCTTGCCGCCCTGCTTGACGACGTAGGTGCCGTAGTTGGCCGCCGTGCTCGCGATGCTGCCGACGCCCGACAGCACGGCCTTGGCGCCGACGCCCACGTCCGTGGCGGCGATGCCGAGGTTGGTGACGGCGGCCTGGGCGTCATTGCCCAGCGTGGTGGCCAGGCTGGTGACGGCCGAGGCGCCCTGCGTCGCCACGCCCCACACGTCGGCCGCCGCATTCTCGACGTGCACGATGCCGTGGCCGATCGCGGTGGCGGTATCGGCCAGGCCGGCGCCCACGCCCTTGACGGCGTCGACGACACCGTTCTCCAGGCCCTTGGCGACGTCGACGACGCCGTTGCCCAGCGCCCTGGCCGTGGTGTACGCGGCCTCGCCGATGTCCTCGACCCCCGTCAGCACGGCCTTGCCGAGGAACTCCCCGGTGGCCGCCAGCGCGTGCAGCGCCTCGTCGCCGAAACTCACCTGCGTGCCGGGCCTTGGCGCGCTGGCGCCCGCCGCCGGTCCGACCGCGCGGGGCTGGCCGGTGCGGGGGATGGCGATCTTCCTGTCGGGCTGGGCGGCCGCCTTGGCCTTTCCTTTCGACACCGGAGTGGCGAAGGGGGCCTGCGCGCCGCCGGACGAGCGGACATGGGTCATGGTCTGACTCCGGTTTCGATGCGTCGATCCTAGGCATTCGCCTGTCCGCGGATCGACCGATGAGCGCGGCATTCCCCCCGCTATATCCACTTGGACACACTCGCGCAAACTGCGGATAAGCGGCGCCGGGGCGGCCAATTCGGCTTCGTCGAGTACCCGTCCTGCGACAGGGTGGTCGGCGCGCGGGTAACCTTGCGCGGCCGGTGCCGCGCCGCGGCGTCGATCCGCCAACCCGAGAAGGTGACCATGCCCAAGACCCTGTCCCCGAAGAAAGCCGCCGCCGCCAAGGCGCGCCGCGGCGCCGCGCTCGCCACGCCCAGCGATCTGGGCGCCAGCGCCACCAAGGACATCGCCGGCGCGCTCAACGCGATCCTGGCCGACGTCTTCGCCCTCTACCTGAAGACCAAGAACTTCCACTGGCACATGAGCGGGCCGCACTTCCGCGACTACCACCTGCTGCTGGACGACCAGGCCGACCAGATCTACGCGATGACCGACCCGATCGCCGAGCGCGTGCGCAAGGTCGGCGGCAGCACGCTGCGCTCGATCGGCCACATCGCGCGCCTGCAGCGCGTGTCCGACAACGACGCCGACTTCGTCAGCCCGCTGGACATGCTCGCCGAGCTGCACCAGGACAACCAGCAACTGGCCACCAGCCTGCGCGGCGCGCACGAGGTGTGCGACGAGCACCGCGACATCGCCACCGCCAGCCTGATCGAGAACTGGATCGACGAGACCGAGCGCCGCGCCTGGTTCCTGTTCGAGGCCAGCCGCAACGCCGACACCGGCGGTCATTGAGCAGCGCCGCGGCCGCCCTGGGATGGGCGCCGTCCCCGAACAGCAACAACGAGGAGCACGCCCATGAAAGGCGATCCGCAGGTCATCGCACACCTCCAGGCGCAGCTGAAGAACGAGCTGACCGCCATCAACCAGTACTTCGTCCACTACCGGATGTTCAAGCACTGGGGCTTCGACAAGATCGCCAGGAAGGAATACGACGAGTCGATCGGCGAGATGAAGCACGCCGACAAGCTGATGGACCGCATCTTCATGCTCGACGGCCTGCCCAACCTGCAGGACCTGGGCAAGTTGATGATCGGCGAGACGCTGCTCGAGGCGTTGGAGTGCGACCTGAAGCTGGAGCGGGGGGCCCAGGCGACGATCAAGGACGGCATCGCCTACTGCGAGCTGGCGCGCGACTACGTCTCGCGCGAGCTGCTGCAGGCCATCCTGGACGACACGGAAGAGCACATCGACTTCCTCGAGGCCCAGCTGGACGTCGCAGCCAAGGTCGGCGAGCAGAACTACCTGCAGTCGATGATGGGCGAGATCGAGTAGGGCGCGGGGACCCTGGCCCCGGAACGCGCGGCCTCGACCGCGCGTTCATCGGCGATTTTCGGGGCATGCGGGGCCTTGGATCAATCGCCCGCTGCGATGCTGGAGATGCTGGCGATGCTGGCGTCGCGGGTGCGCCGGGCTGCTTTTGCCTGCGGCGCCGTGCCCGGGCGCTGCGCGCCGGGCGTTCCTTTCGCGCAGGGTCTCCACGGCAGGCCGGGCCGGTACCCTCGAACGGAGGCGCGCCTGCGATCCAAGCCCCTGCCCGCCCTGCCGGTCGGCGCCTTCGCTTTTGGAAGAGTCGCGTGCCTCGGCCCATCGAGGGCCTCGGCAGCCTGCGGGCCGCCCGAACGCTTCGAAGAAGGTGCTGGCGCGCTGGCCGTGTTGCGCCACTGCATGTCATCGCAAGGGCGGGTCGTTTGAACCGCGGCGCGTGCCTGATGAGCAACTGGACGAGCGCGTGACGCAAGCTCGCGTTCCCCGGAAATCGGCGGTGAACCTTTCCCTTTTGTCTTGTTAATGAGAACGATTCGCGTTAGAATTACGATGTAGTTACCGCCCCGGAACGCCAGAATGCTGTCCAACGTCGTTTCCCCGTCCGCCACCGCCCAGGAGATCGCGCTGTGATCGTCTGCGTCTGCCACCGGGTTTCCGACCGCGACATCGAACGGGAAGTGCGCCATGGCTGCGCCTCGTTCGAGGAACTGCAGGACGAGCTGCGCGTCGCCACCGCCTGCGGGCGCTGCCGCGACTGCGCCCAGGACACGTTCGACGCCGCGCGGGCGTGCCGCCCGACGCCGGTCGAGGCATTGGCCCGCGCCGCCGCCCGCGTGATCCCGATTGCGGCGGCGGCGCCGCTGGCCGCCTGATCCCGCGCCGGGAGGGGCCGCGCGGGACGGGTCGCCTGACCCGACGCGGCAGGCGGGGAGCTCCCCGAGTCCCCGGCGGCGGGCGAGGCCGACGGCCAAACCGACCTACGGCGGCGTCGCGGCCAACTGCCGGTACACCTCCGCCGACACCTGGGTGAGCGCCGCCCGGTCGGCCGGGGCCGTGATCGCGTAGCGGAACGGACCGTCCACCCACCAGAACACGTTCACCGCGCCTTCGCTCGCGAAGCGGAACGCCGTGTCCGCATGGGCGTCGCCGCTGCCGCGCAGGTCGGCGCTGGCCAGGCCATTGGCGGCCGTCGGTGGCGTGCCCGCCTTCTCGTTGGACACGTACAGCGTCAGCCGATGGCCCGCCTCGTCGCGGTACATGAACTGCGCCACGGGGCCGCGTTCGCCCGGCAGCAACCGGCCGCCTTCCAGCGCGTAGCCCACGTCCACTTCCACGGGCCGTTTCACCTCGGGCGCGTAGACCGTGTGCGCGATGGCGGCGCGGGCGGGGAAATCGTTGGGGGGCGGCGCGGCGGCCACCAGTGGGGCGTCGTGCGCGCCACGCAGCGCCCAGCCGCCGGCCCCGGCCGCCAGCGCCAGCAGCAGCGCGGCGGCCGCGGCCAGGGTCGGCCGGCCAAACCAGGGCGCGGGCCGGCGGGCGCGCCGCCGCAATGCGGGCGGCACCGCCTCGTCCAGCACCGGGTCGTACAGCGTGCGCAGCTCGCGCTTGTGCGCCTCCCAGGCGCGCACCCGGGCGGCCTCGTCCGGCCGGTGCGCCAGCCAGGCGGCGACCTCGGCCGCGCGCTCGGGCGTCAGCTGGCGGTCGGCATGGGCGTGGAGTTCCGCCTCGGTGACAGGGACGCCGGACGGTGGCGGGGGCGGGGGCGGGGGCGGGGCAGGGGAGCTCATTTCACGACTTTCAGGCGCACGGCGTCGCCGCCGGGCGCGGACGGCGCGCCGTCCAGCAACAGGCGCAGCCGCTCGCGGCCGCGCGACAGCCGCGACATCACGGTGCCGAGCGGGATGCCCAGCGTGCGCGCGACATCGGCGTAGGCCATGTCCTCCAGCGCGACGAGCAGCAGCACCTCGCGCTGCTCGGGCGCCAGCCGCTCGAGCGCGGCCTGGAGGTCCAGCATGGCGGCGCGGGCGGCCTGCGGCGGCGGCGCGACGGCGCCGGGCATGTCCTCGTCGAGGGCGACGACGGCCAGGCGGCCGCGCCGCAGGGCGTCGACATGCAGGTTGTGCATGATGCCGAACAGCCAGGCGCGCATGTCGGCCACGTTGCGCCACAGGCCGGCGCGCGACCAGGCGCGCTCGAGCGTGTCCTGCACCAGGTCGTCGGCGTCGTCGCGGTTGCCCGCCAGCGCACGCGCGTAGCGGCGCAGGCGCGGCACCCAGGGGCTCAGGTCGTCGACGGGCTCGCGCATGGTCACGGCTGCGCGTCGACGTCCAAGAAGCTGTCGGGCCAGGACGGGCGGGGTTCGCGCGGCGCCTCGCCGGCCGGGGCGGCCGAACGCGCGAGCAGCGCCTGCAGGCGCCCGCGCAGGCGCGCGGGACGCACGGGCGCGGGCGGGGCCGCGGGCACGCGGGGCGCATCGAACAAGGACCGCTGGCGGGCCCCGGTCCGCGCGTCGGAATCGCCATCGGACGACAGCGGCGCCCACGACGATGCGCCGGCGAAGGAGGCGGGTTGCGCAGGCCGGGCCATGGGGGCGGCGGTCAGCCCTTGATCACGTGCCAGACGTCCTTGAACTTGTCGCCCGTGGTGTCGCCGGGCTTGGCGTCCTTGGAGAAGGTATAGATCGGCGCGCCCTTGTACGCCCACTGCTTGCTGCCGTCGTCGCGGGTGACGATCGACCAGTCGCCGGTCGCGGAATCGGAGGCCTGCGCGGCGACCGGCGGCCACAGCTGGGCGCACGGGCCGTTGCAGGCGCTCTTGCCGCTGCCCACCGTGTCCTTGTCGAAGGTGTAGACGGTGGCGCCGGACGGCGTGGCCAGCACGCCGTTCTGCGGCGCCGCCGGGGCCCCCGCGGCGGCGGCCGAGGCCGCGAACAGGACGATGACGGCAGCGGCGAGCGTTGTCTTGAGCATGGAGTCTCCTCGTTGGGGTTGTACCGCGAAAGGCGGTCTCGACGGGGTGGACGCAACGCCGTCGCCGTTTATTCCCGCCCTGCGAAAAAAGTTCGCGCCGCGGCCGGCCCGCGCTGTCAGGTGGACGTCGGCCGGCTCCCGTATGCTCGCCGTTCGAGAGCGCCGCCGGACGGCGCTCCGCCCACGACAACGACCGCCATCGTCCCCCGGTGGACGGCGCATGGAGACACGACGCATGACCGCATCCCCCGGCACCGGCGCCGCCGCCTTCCTGGCCGCGCGCGACTTCCTGCTCCAGCATCGCGCGGACTACGCCACGGCGGTGCGCGACTTCCGCTGGCCCGCGCTGGCCGAGTTCAACTGGGCGCTCGACCATTTCGACGCGCTCGCCCGCGGCAACGACGCGCCCGCGCTGTGGATCGTCGACGAGACCGGCGCCGAGGACAAGCTCAGCTTCGCGCGCCTGGCCGAGCGCTCGAACCAGGTGGCCAACTGGCTGCGCGGGCTGGGCGTGCAGCGCGGCGAGCGCGTGCTGCTGCTGATGCCCAACGAGATGGCGCTGTGGGAAGCCATGCTGGCCTGCATGAAGCTGGGCGCCGTGATCGTGCCCACGACCACGCTGGTGAGCACCGACGACCTGACCGACCGCTTCGATCGCGGCGGCGTCAGGCACGTGATCTGCACGGCCTCGGCCACGTCCAAGTTCGACGCCTTCCCCGGCGCGTACACCCGCGTGGTGGTCGGCGCCGCCCCGGGCCAGGTGCCCGCCGGCTGGAACGACTACGCCGCCTCGCGCCAGGCGCCCGCCACGTTCGCGCCCGACGGCCCGACGCGCGCCGGCGACCCGCTGTTCCTGTACTTCACCTCGGGCACCACGTCCAAGCCCAAGCTGGTGCTTCATACCCACGAGAGCTACCCGGTGGGCCACCTGAGCACCATGTACTGGATCGGGCTGAAGCCGGGCGACGTGCACTGGAACATCAGCTCGCCGGGCTGGGCCAAGCACGCGTGGAGCTGCTTCTTCGCGCCCTGGAACGCGGGCGCGACGATCTTCATCTACAACTACGCGCGCTTCAACCCGCCGGCCGCGCTCGACATGCTCGTGAAGAACAAGGTCACCTCGCTGTGCGCGCCGCCCACCGTGTGGCGCATGCTGATGCAGCAGGACCTCGCGAGGTACCGGACGTCGCTGCGCGAGCTCGTGGGCGCCGGCGAGCCGCTGAATCCCGAGGTGATCGACATCGTCCGGCGCGCGTGGGGCATCACGATCCGCGACGGCTACGGCCAGACCGAGACGACGGCGCAGGTCGGCAACCCGCCGGGACAGCCGGTCAAGGCCGGCTCGATGGGCCGGCCGCTGCCGGGCTACGCGGTCGCGCTGCTGGACGCCGACGGCCGGCCCGCGGACGAGGGCGAGATCTGCCTGTCGCTGTCGCCGCGTCCGACCGGCCTGATGCCGGGCTACCTGGACGACGACGCCAAGACCGCGGACGTGATGCGCGACGGCCACTACCACACGGGCGACGTCGCCGCGCGCGACGCGGACGGGTACATCACCTATGTCGGCCGCGCCGACGACGTGTTCAAGGCCTCCGACTACCGCATCAGCCCGTTCGAGCTGGAGAGCGTGCTGATCGAGCACGAGGCCGTGGCCGAGGCCGCGGTGATCCCGTCGCCCGACCCGATCCGCCTGGCGGTGCCCAAGGCCATCGTGATCCTGCGCGCCGGCTTCGCGCCTGGCCCCGAGCTCGCGCAGTCCATCCTCGCCTTCGCGCGCTCGCGGCTGGCCTCGTACAAGCGCATCCGCATCGTCGAGTTCGGCGAGCTGCCCAAGACGCTGTCGGGCAAGATCCGCCGCGTCGAGCTGCGCCAGCGCGAGAACGCGCGCAAGCCGGGCGAGGCGTTCGCGCTGGAGTTCCGCGAGGCCGACAAGACGGAGTGAGGCGTCAGGACGACACGGCCTGGATGATCGCCAGGATGTTGCCCTCGCTGTCCTTGAACCACGCCGCCTTGGCGCCGCCGGCGGTGATCGCACCGCTCGGGCTGCGCTCGCCGGGCATGCCGTCGTACCGCTCGAAGACGACGCCGCGTGCGCGCAGCTCGGCGATCTCGGCGTCGACGTCGTCGACCTGCCAGAACGCCTGGCTGGCCTGCGAGGTGCCGGCGTTGGGCGTCAGGTACAGGAAGGCCTCGGTACCGCCGGCGAAGCCGTAGACGACGCCGCCGGCGATCTCCATCTTCGGCTGGAGGCCGAGCTTGTCCTCGTAGAAGCGCCGGGCCCGGCCGATGTCCTTGGCGGGGAAGTAGGCGTAAAGCGGGAAGTTCTGCAGCATGGCGGGGTTCCTTGACGGTGCGCCGCCGGCGCGGGCAATCCGTCGGCCCGCTCGCGCCGGGGCGGCGTGGCTGGCCACCCCTGCCGAGCCGGTGTGGCGGGCGGTTCGCCGCCGGCGCCGTTCATCGAACGCCGCTGCAGTTCGTCCGCGCGGGACGTCGGCTCGTCGGCCTGCCGTGGCGCCTTGCGACGGCCGCTTCCAGAATGCCGGCAGCTTCAGGAGACGCCCCATGATCACCGCCCGCCAGTCCCGCCTGCGTTACGCGATCGTCGTGTGTGCCGCCGTCGTGGCGGCGGTGTTCGTGGCGGGCTCGACCCACGCGGCCGGCCTCGACCTGCACGCGCGGGCGGACGCCAGGGACGTGGGCCTGCCGCTGTATCCCGGGGCGGTCAGGAAGACCGGCGCCGATGGCGACGCCGGCGCCGTGTCGCTCGGCGTCTGGGGCGGGTCGTTCGGATTCAGGCTGGCCGTCGTCAGCTACCGCAGTGCCGACAGCGCCGAGAAGGTGGCCGCGTTCTACCGCGAGGCGATGGGCCGGTACGGCCCGGTGCTCGATTGCACGGACGTGCGCGGCAAGCCGCGCGACGAAGGTCCGGGCCAGGCCGACCGCGACCGGCCGGTGACGTGCGACAACGAGGGCGTGGAGGCCGGCGGCCACCTGTACAAGGTCGGCGTGCGCCGGGCGCAACGCGTCTTCAAGGTGGCGCCGGACGGCAGCGGCGCTTCGTTCACCCTCGTCGCCATCGCGCTGCGCGGCGACGAGTGAGCGCGCCTACCGGAACGTGAGTCGACCGTCCGGGATGCGCGACCAGCGCAGCGTCAGCAGGTCCAGCAGGTAGTTCTGGTAGAGCCGCCACGGCGCCTTCGCGCCCTGCCTGGGCATCAGGTCGATCGCGCGCTGCACGTAGCCCGACGAGAAGTCGAGGAAGGGCCGCGTCTCGATGCCGGGCGTGGCCACCGGCGTGGCGCTGCGATACCCGTGCCTGTCCAGGTATGCGAACAGGCGCGACGCATAGTTGGCGGTCAGGTCGGCCTTCAGCGTCCACGACGCGTTGGTGTAGCCGAAGGTGTAGATCAGGTTGGGCACGCCGCTGAACATCATGCCCTTGTAGCCCAGCGTGGTCGCGAAGTCGACGTCCTTGCCGTCGACCGCGAACGCGACATCGCCCAGCACGTTCAGCGTCAGCCCGGTGGCCGAGACGACGATGTCGGCGGGCAGCTCGCGGCCCGACCGCAGGCGGATGCCGGTCGGCGTGAAGGTGTCGACGTGGTCGGTGACCACCTCGGCGCGCTGGTCCTTGATGGCCTCGAACAGGTCGCCGTCGGGCACGAAGCACACGCGCTGGTCCCACGGGTCGTACTTCGGGGTGAAGTGGGTGTCGACGTCGTGCGACGGGCCGAGTGCCTGGCGCACGAGACCGACGAGCTTGCGCCTGACCAGCGCCGGCCAGCGCCGCGACAGCTTGAAGAACAGCATCGCCACGCCGATGTTCTTGGTGCGCGTGAGGCGGTAGGCCAGCATGCGCGGCAGCCAGCGTCGCAGGCCTTCGGCGAGCGGGTCGCGGCCCGGCAGCGACAGCACGTAGCTCGGCGAGCGCTGCAGCATCGTCACGTGCGCCGCGGTGCGCGCCATCTCGGGCACCAGCGTCACCGCGGTGGCGCCGCTGCCGATGACGACCACGCGCCGGCCGGCGTGGTCGAGGTCGGAGGGCCAGAACTGCGGATGCACCAGGCGGCCCTGGTAGGCGTCCACGCCGGGGAATCCGGGCGCGTGGCCCTCGCTGTAGCGGTAGTAGCCGCTGCACGCGAGCAGGAAGTTGCAGCGGATGTGCGAGCGGCGCTGGCCGGCGTGCTCGATCTCGAGCGTCCAGCAGGCGTCGGCCGACGACCAGTCCGCCCGCACCACCTTGTGGCCGAAGCGCACCTGGCGGTCGAGGCCGTGCTCGATGGCCGTCTCGACGATGTACTGGCGGATGGCCGGGCCGTCGGCCAGCGACTTCGCGTCCGTCCAGGGCTTGAACGCATAGCCGAGGGTGAACATGTCGGAATCGGAGCGCACGCCCGGATAGCGGAACAGGTCCCAGGTGCCGCCGATCGCCTCGCGGCTCTCCAGGATCGCGAAGCGGCGGCCGGGAAAGTCGTTCTGCAGGTGCACCGCCGCGCCGATGCCCGAGAGCCCGGCGCCGACGATGATCGCGTCGAGGTGCTCGATCGCATCGGGCGTGGCGGTCTTGAGGAAGTCGCTGGCGCGGGCGATCGAGCGCCTGGCCTCGGGCAGGTCCTTCAGCAGCTGCCACGCGTGCGGCACCACCGGCCACACGGTGGTCTCCACGTGGACGCCGGCGGCGCGCGCCTTGGCCGCGAAGCGCATGCCGTCGTCGCGCAGCGCCTCCTCCGCGGCCACGTGAATGAGCAGCGGCGGCAGGCCCGCGAGTTCGCCGAAGATCGGAGAGACGAGCGGATTCGTCGCGTCGCCGGTCGCGCCGAGATAGGCCTCGCCCAGGTGCGCCAGTGACGGCCCGTGGAACATCGGATCGCGCTCGGCGTTGCCCTCGATGGACGGGCTCTCGCCGGTGACGTCGGTGGCGGGCGAGAACAGCGCGGCGGCGTCGGGCAGGCGTTCGCCGGCGTCGCGCAGCGTCAGCAGCAGCGCCAGCGCGAGGTTGCCGCCCGCGCTCTCGCCGGCCAGCACGAGGCGCTGGTGCGGGGAATCGGCGTCGTGCCTGTCGCGCAGCGCGCGCCATGCGGCGGCGACGTCGTCCAGCGGCGCCGGGAACGGATGCTCGGGTGCGAGCCGATAGTCCGGCGCGAAGACGCGGAAGCCCTGCAGCGCGAACGCCGCGGTGATCGGGCGGTGGGTGCGCGGCGAGCAGCCGACGAAGCCGCCGCCGTGCACGTACATCAGCGTCGGGCGTGGAGCGGCCGCGATGCCGGGTGCGCGTTCGCGCTCGACCCATTCGCCGGGGGTGCCGCCGAGGGTGTCGCGCGTGTAGGTGACGCCCTTGGGCGGCGGCATCGCCTGGCCCATGACCTTGCGCACGCGCATCAGGTCGCGCATGTCGCCGAAGGCGGGCCGTACCCGCTTGCGGATGAAGTAGCGCGCGGCGCGCGCCTGCCAGCTGGCCATGGTGATGTGCCCTCTCGTCAGGCCGGGTTGCGCCTGATGCGGCGCGCCAGGTCGCGCGCGACATGCTTCCAGTACGACACCGGGAACAGGCGCTGCACGATGGCGGCGCCCCTGGCGTCGTTGCCCACCAGCACGCGCTTGCTGCGGCGCTCGATGCCGCCGGCGATGATGGCGGCCGCCTGCGCGGGTTCCATCACCAGCAGGCTGCGCCAGTTGGCCTGTTCCTGCGCGACCTCGCCCGCATCCAGGCTCCGGGCCAGGCGCGCGTTCGTCGAGATCGCGGTGCGCACGCCGCCGGGGTGGACGATCGTGACGCCGATCGGCGAGCCGCCCATCTCGAGCTCGTGGCGCAGCGATTCGGAGAACCCGCGCACGGCGAACTTCGAGGCCGCGTAGGCCGTCTGGCCGGGTGGGGCGATGATGCCGAAGATGCTGGACACGTTGACCAGCTGCGCCGCCGGCTCGCGCGCGAGCACGGGCAGGAACGCGCGCGTCAGCCGCACCGTGCCGCCGAAGTTGATCGCCATCAGCCAGTCGAAGTCCTCCGCCGCGACCTGCTCGAAGCGGCCGCCGAGCGCGACGCCCGCGTTGTTGACCAGCACGGTGACGCGCTGGTGCAGCGCGAGCACCGCGGCGGGCAGGGCGGCGACCGCGGCGTGGTCGGCGACGTCGAGCGCGTGCGTGCTCACCGTCACGCCCGCGGCGCGCGCGTGCGCGGCGGCGGCGTCGAGGCCGGCCGCGTCGACATCGACCAGCGCGAGATGCATGCCGCGCCGCGCGAGCTCGACGGCCAGCGCGGCGCCGATGCCGCTCGCGGCGCCGGTGAGCACGGCGACGCCGCCGCGCAGCGTCCAGGGGGTCGATGGGGTCATGCGGCTTCCGTTGTCCTTCGCGTGTCGCAAAAGTGACGACGCGTGTCGTCAGATGTCGGGCCGATCGTAGGTCGGGCGCGGATTCGTGTCAAATGGGGGGATGCCCGCCTCCGCCGCCCATCCCGCTTCCGCGCGCCCGTACGGCGGACTCGCGATGGAGGAACGCGTGGCCGCGCGCCGCGCGCGCTTCATCGAGGCCGGCATCGAGCTGTTCGGCACGCAGGGCTTCCGCGGCGCCACGGTGCGCGGCATCTGCGCCGCGGCCGGTCTCACCGACCGCTATTTCTACGAGTCGTTCGCATCGCTGGAGGCGTTGCTGGCCGACGTCTACCGCAGCGTCAGGGACGCCTTCGCGAAGCGCCTGACCGAGGAGTCCTTCGGGGCCGCGGACTGGCACGGCGACGACGCGGCCGTCGAGCGCCAGGTGGCCGCGGCCTACGAGATCTGGTTCGACACCGTGCGCGACCCGCGTTTCGCACGCATCCTGCTCGTGGAGGTGCTGGGCGTCAGCCCCGAGATGGACGCGCTGTACGAGGCGTCCGCGCGTGCCATGGCCGAGCTCACCATCACGCCGTTGGCCGCCACGCGCCCGGCGATCAAGCTGTCCAAGCAGCGGCGCGAGCTGCTCGGACGCGCGCTGGTGGGCGTCGGCCTGCAGGTGGCCAAGATGTGGATGACCGGCGGCTACAAGCTGCCGCGGCGCGACGTCGTGCGCACCTGCGTGCTGGTGGCCACCGGCACCCTGGCCGCGCTGCGCGCCGAGGCCGCCGCGCCCGGTTGAACGCGGTTGGGCATGTCGAATGCTCGCCTCGCGCCCATGAAGATCGCCACCTACAACGTCAACGGCATCAACGGCCGCCTGCCGCGCCTGCTCGAATGGCTGGACGAGACGCAGCCGGACGTCGCCTGCCTGCAGGAGATCAAGACGTCCGACGACACCTTCCCGCTGGACGCGATCCACGCCGCCGGCTACGGCGCGATCTGGGCCGGTCAGAAGTCGTACAACGGCGTGGCCATCCTCGCGCGCGACGCGACGCCCGTCGAGCGCCTGCGCCACCTGCCGGGCGCCGAGGACGACACCCACAGCCGCTACATCGAGGCCGAGATCGACGGCGTCGTCGTCGCGTCGCTGTACCTGCCCAACGGCAACCCGCAGCCCGGCCCCAGGTTCGACTACAAGCTCGCCTGGTTCGAGCGCTTCGACAAGCACGCGAGAAGCCTGCTCGCCGAGAAGCGCCCCGTGGTGCTGGCGGGCGACTACAACGTCGTGCCCACCGACCTCGACATCTACGACACGCGCTCGTGGCTGGACGACGCGTTGCTGCAGCCCGAGAGCCGCGCGGCCTATGCGAAGCTGCTCGCGCAGGGCTGGCTCGACGCGATCCGCACGAAGCATCCGGACGCGCGGATCTACACGTTCTGGGACTTCTTCCGCAATCGCTGGGCGCGCAACGCCGGCCTGCGCATCGACCACCTGCTGCTGTCGCCCGAGCTCGCCGGGCATCTCGTCGACGCCGGCGTGGACCGCGAGCAGCGCGGCAAGGAGAAGGCGAGCGACCACGCGCCCGCCTGGGTGGAGCTCGGCTGATGACGCTGGACCTGTTCGCCGCCGACGCGCCGCCGCTGGAGGACGAAGTCCTGGACGCGGGCGCGGTCGTCCTGCGCGGCTTCGTCGGCGCGCGCGAGACCGCGTTGAAGGACGGCCTGGCGCTTGTCACGGCCGCGTCGCCGTTCCGTCATCTCGTCACGCCCGGCGGCTTGCGCATGTCGGTGGCGATGACCAACTGTGGCGAGCTGGGTTGGGTGTCGGACCGCCGCGGCTATCGCTACGACCCGATCGACCCGGAATCGGGCCTGCGCTGGCCCGCCATGCCCGACGCCTTCACGACGCTGGCGCGCGACGCCGCCGCACAGGCCGGTTATCCCGGCTTCGCACCGGACGCCTGCCTCGTCAACCGCTACGCGCCGGGCGCGCGGCTGTCGATGCACCAGGATCGCGACGAGAAGGACCTGCGAGCACCCATCGTGTCGGTCTCGCTCGGACTGCCCGCCGTCTTCCAGTGGGGTGGCGACGCGCGCGGCGACAAGGCGCGCCGCGTCCCGCTGCAGCACGGGGACGTCGTCGTCTGGGGCGGCCCGTCGCGGCTGCGCTTCCACGGCGTGCTCGCGCTCAAGGACGGCGAACATCCCTTCGCGGGTGCGCTGCGCATCAACCTTACCTTCCGCAAGGTCAGGGCCTGAGCCCGCGTTTTCCCGCAGCCGAGGGCGGCCCGACGCGCGTTGTGCAGCACACCATTGGGGCAGATCGTCCTTTTCGAAGACGCTGTCACATGACAATGATGGCAAATTCGTGACACTGCCTCGTCCGTGTGCAATCCAGCGGAAATCCCGTGAATTGGCGGGCCGCGCGCCGACCGCGCGTCGTTTTCCACAGGCTTTTCCCCAGACGATGTGGAAAACCGTCCGTCGTCCGGGGCAAGCGAGGGGTTGACAGGCGGCGTGCGGCGCGCGCTGTCATCCAAAGGCCGGCCGCCGGTCATCCCGCGCGAAATCGCGCGATCCACGCAGGCCGCAGGCGCGTCGTCGGGAATGCATCCTGCGACTCCGCTTCGCGCTGGATGACAGCCTGGCAGGGCGCGCCTGTCGACGCGCCGTGGCTCGCGTCAGGCCTTGCGGCGGCGCCGCGCCTGCACGCCCAGCAGTCCCAGGCCGGCGGCCAGGAGCGCCAGCGACGACGGCTCGGGCACGCTGGGAATGACCACGCCCACGTCGCTGACGGACAGCGCCGAGGTGTCGACGAAGTCGCCGACATCGGCCACGCCGAACGACAGCGTGTGCGTGCCTGCGCTGGCGAAGCTGGTGGTGAAGCCCGTCCAGCCGGTGTGCGACGCGTAGTCGCCGCCGGCGAACGGCGACGTCGCGGACAGCGTGCTGCCCAGCGTGATCACCTGGCCGTCGAGGACGATGAAGGCGATGTCGGCCAGGCTCGCGTCGTGACGCGTATCCAGCGTGCTCAGGTCCCACGTGAATGCCAGCTGGCTGCCGGCCGCCGCGAAGAAGCTCTGCGAGGCGGCGGAGCCTTCGTAGGCGACCACGAAGTTGGCCGGGTCGGGGTCGAAGGCGCCCGCGGACACGCCGGCGAAATCCTCCAGGCTGCCGGCGCCGCCGCCGGCCACGAGTGGCTCGTTGCCGGAGACGTTGCGCGCGCCCGCGGGCAGGCCGGCATCGGCGTCGTCCTGCTGCGAGGCCGACGACGTCGTCAACACCAGGTGGCCGCCGGTGGCCGCGGCGTCGCCGCCGGTGGACCAGCCGTCCAGGCCGTTGAAGTTGCCGTTGCCGACCTGTGCGGCGGCGGGGCCGGCGCAAGGCGCGAGGGCGATGGCCGTCAGAGCGGCGGGAATCAGTTGCTTCATGTCGGTTCTCACTTGCGGGTGGTGCGCGCGGCGGTCATCGTGCGCAGGGTGGCGGTCCTGGCCGAGGCCTTGGCGGCGGCGGTCACGGCAGCCGGCGTGCCCAGGCCGAGATCGCGCAGCGGGTCGATCGCGGTGGGGCTGACGTTCAACAGCGTGACCAGCGGACGCCCGACGCCCGGGCCGGACCGGCCATCGCTGTCCACGAGCACCACCGTGTTGTTGCCCGAGGCGGCCAGCGTCACGACGCCGTTGGCCCAGGCCGTGGCCGGCGTCGCGCCGATGCCGGCCAGCAGCGCCGCCAGGTCCAGGCGATCGTCGCCGGGCGTGAAGTCGACGATCGTGTCGGCCGCGTCGCGCATCGACGTGTAGACGAACACGTCGCGCCCGCCGTTGCCCGTGAGGCGGTCGGCGCCGGCGCCGCCGGTGATGACGTCGTCGCCCGCGGTGCCGACGATCGTGTCGGCGCCCGCGGTGCCATTGACGACGTGCACGAGGTTCAGGCCGACGACGATCGGGTCGTGGTCGGACGCGCGGTACGGCGTCGGGGTGTAGTAGTCCGGGCCGCAGGACGCGCAGGCGGGCTGCTTGAACTCCAGGTTGTAGTCGATCACCAGCGGTTCGTCGGCGTTGATGTGCCACTCGCTGGCGCCGGTCACCTTGGGCGACAGGGTGTTGTTGGCGATCGCGTGGTCGAGGCGGCCGGAGCTGCCGTTGAACACGTACGAATAGCCGTACGAGTTGGCGCCCGGCAGGTCGAGGAAGCGCGCGATCTGGTCGACGAAGCCGTTGCCGGTCAGCTCGGCGATCGGGTCTTCCTTGGCGTAGGCGTTGAAATCGCCCAGCAGCAGCGTGTCGGCGACGCCGCTGCTGGACTGCACCTGCGCGA
Organism: Burkholderiales bacterium; assembly: GCA_019510465.1. GTDB lineage: Bacteria > Pseudomonadota > Gammaproteobacteria > Burkholderiales > Burkholderiaceae_C > Scleromatobacter. The sequence goes on along the minus strand of JAEKKH010000076.1, from coordinate 3,113 downwards.
CGAAGCTGCGCAGCTCGTCGGCCTGCTGCACGCGGCGAGCGTTGAAGCAGCCCTGCAGGTCGCCGGAATCGGCGTCGCCGGGGCCGGCGGCGAAGTCGCTGCAGCCCTTGGACTTCAGGTGGTTGGCGACCAGCGTGAACCTTTCGCCGTTCAGCGCCGCGAAGGTCTGCGCCATCGGCGCGCGGTTGTTGATCGCGGACGTGTCGCTCAGCGCGGGCCCCACGAGCGACAGGCGCGACGGCTTGTAGATCATGCCGACCTGGATGGCGTCCGTGCCGCCGCCCGTGGCCGCGAACGGCACGCGCGCGTACACGGCGGCGCCCAGGCGCGCATTGAGCGCGTCGACCAGGTTCTGGATGGCGGTCGCGCCGTTGTTCTGCAGCTCCATCAGGGCCACGGCGTCGGCGTTCAGGCCGACGAGTTCCTCGACGACCTTGGTGCGCTGGCGCGTGAACTCGGCCGCGTTGTCGGCGCCGCGGCAGTCCCCGGCCGTGTTCGACGGCGGGCACTTGTTGGTTCCGTCGTTGAGCGTGGTGAAGAAGTTCTCGACGTTGGCCGAGCCCACGCGGAGATTGCCGCCGACGTCCTCGGCCATCGCCGTGCGCGGGTTGGCGCGCGTGAACGTCACGGCTTGCGTCGGGTGGATCTTGTAGGCGCCCGCATCGGTGTTGGCCGAGGTGGTCAGGCCGTAGTCGACGACGCCGGTGACCGAGGCCACCGTGTCGCCGGCGCGCACCGTGTTGTCCGGCGCGAGATAGGGCGTCGGGTTCGGGTTCTGCAGGCTGCTGCCGTCGTCCAGCAGGATCGTGCGGCGGATGTTGTCGCTGTCGAGCGCCTGCGCCTGCGGGCCGGGGCGGTAGACGTTGGTGGGCGTCCACAGGCGGCCGCCGGCGCCCAGGGTCAGCTCGCCGAAGCGGCCGAGGAAGTAGTTCTGCTGCACCGTCAGCGGCCCGCTGACCGTCACCAGCATGCCTTCGTACGCCTCCATGGCGTCCTGGCTGGGCAGCGGAAACTGCAGCTGCACGGGCGCGATGGTGTAGCCGGTGCCCGTCACGGTGATGCCGGTGATGCTGCCCAGCTCGGTCACCTTGTGGGCGGCGGTGTCGGCGTTGGTCGCGGCGCCGACGTTGAACTCCTGCACCGTGCCGCTGACCTGCACCATCTGGCCGACACCGACCGCGGGCGCGCTGCCGGTGAACGCGAAGATGCCGTCCGACGTCGCCGGGTTGCCGTCGCCGACCAGGTCCTGCATGAAGAAGCCGTTGTTGTCGACCTTGGTCACGACGCCGGTCGTGGTGACGGCCTGCCCGACGTACGGGCTGGTCGCGCCCGAACCCTGGATCTGCCAGATCGCGGCCGTTGGCAGCGCGGGCGGCGGTGGCGGGGGCGGCGGCGTGGTGTTGCCGGCGCAGGGCGCCGGCGCGACGAGCGAATTGCGCGGGGCCGGGGTGCCGACGGCGAAATCGCTGGCGTTGTTGTTCGAGTCGGTGCAGCCGCCGTTCGCGCGGACGATCGCGCTGGTGCCTGACGGCGCCGGCGCCGGGCTGCCTTCGGCGTAGTTGGCCGTGGCGCCGTAGCCGACGAGGTCGACGATCTGCGCCAGCTGCGCGGCGCTGCACGGCGTGGACGACCCGTTGCACGCCAGGCCGGTGGACACGTTGGCGAGCACGACCTTGCCCGCGGTGCCCGACAGGTTGGTCGTGCCCGTCGCGTCGGCGGCCGGCAGGGCCGTGCCGGTCGTCGTCGCCAGCTGCACGAGGTAGTGCTGGCCCGGCTGCAAGCTGCCGCCCAGGACGGTGACGCCGTTGCTCGCGAAATTGCCGGTGCCGGTGGCGCTGCCGTACTGGAGGGACCAGCCGTCGATGGCGACGGCGCTGGCGCCGGCATTGAACAGCTCGACATAGTCGGACGCGAACGCGTTGCCGTTGCCGCCATAGACCTGGCTGATGACCACGCCCGAGGTGGATGCGAAGGAAGGGGCCGCGATCGCGGCCAGCAGCGCGGTGGCGCTGCGCGCGATGGCGCTGAGCTTGTGGGGGATGACCCGTTGCATGTCGTGCCTCTGGTGGGAGTTGTCGTTGGAGCGCGGCGCAGTGTCAGCGGGCCGGATGACGATACCGTGACTGGTATGTGACCGACGTCGCGCCATCCCCGTTTCCGGTGAGGAGACGACGGCCCTCTCGTGGTTTGCACGGGGGGCCGCGGCGATTCACCGGACTGTCATCGACCCACCCGCCGCGCGAGTACTCGAAAGCGCCATGCACGCGTCCATGCACCGCGCATAATCGCCGCCTCCACCCCTCACCGACAGGAGCTCGCGATGACTGCTTCCCGTTTCGTCTGGTATGAACTGATGACTGGCGACGTCCGCGCCGCGGCGGCGTTCTATTCGGAGGTCGTCGGCTGGAAGGCCGAGGACTCGGGCATGCCCGGGGTGCAGTACACGCTGCTCAAGGTGGGCGACGCGCAGGTGGCCGGCATGATGGAGACGCCGGCCGAGCTCAAGGCGATCGGCACGCCAGCCGCGTGGTCGGGCTACGTGGCGGTGGACGACGTCGATACCGCCGAGGCGAAGGCGGTGCAGCTCGGCGGCAAGGTGCTGCGGCCGGCCAGCGACATCCCCGAGGTGGGCCGCTTCGCGGTCGTCGCCGATCCGCAAGGCGCTTCCTTCATGCTGTTCAAGCCGCTGCGCACCGACCCGCCGCCCATGCCCGCGCCCGGCGCGGCGGGAACGACGGGCTGGCACGAGCTGCGGGCGGCGGACGGCGCGACCGTGTGGAAGTTCTACGCGAGCCTGTTCGGCTGGACCAAGGGCGAAGCCATGGACATGGGGGCCGGCGGCGTCTACCAGATCTTCGAGATCGACGGCGTGCCCGCCGGCGCGGTGATGACCAAGGAGGACGACCAGCCGGCGCCGGCCTGGCGCTTCTACTTCCGCGTCCCCGGCATCGACGCCGCGGCCGCGAAGGTGCGGAGCAACGGCGGCAAGGTCACGACCGAGCCGATGCCGGTGCCCGGCGGCGACTGGATCCTGTTCGGCCGCGACCCGCAGGGCGCGCTGTTCGCGCTGATGTCCTCGGCGAAGTGACGCGATGGCGGGCGGGCGAGTGCGC
>JAEKKH010000497.1 GCA_019510465.1 Burkholderiales bacterium | reverse complement strand
GGGCCTATTTCAACAATGATCCCGAAGCGCAGGCCATCCACGATGCGCTGACGCTCAAGGCGATGGTGCGACAGGCGATGCGGTAGCGGTCCGCCCGTACACGCTCAAACCTTGACCGTCGACGCCCGGTAGATCTGGTCGATCGCCGCGCCCAGCGCCGCGTCGAATTCCGCCTCGTTCATCTGATGGCGCAGATCCTCGACCAATGCGCGCGAGAAGCTCGCGATCATACCGTGATTCCTGGCGAGTTCCGCGCAGGCTTCGTCGCGCGAATAGCCCCCCGAAAGCGCCACCACCCGCACCACGCGAGGATGCGCCATAAGGGGCGCGTATAAATCGGGTTTCACCGGAATGGTGAGCTTGATCATCACATTGCGATGCGCGGGCAGCGCATCGAGCCCTTTCTTGAGTTCGTCCAGCAGCATGTCTTCGGCCGCCGCGCGGTCCGGACTCTTGAGCAACACTTCAGGCTCGAGGATCGGCACCAGTCCATGCGCGGCGATCTGCTCGCCGATCGCGAATTGCTGTTCCGCGATCGCCGCGATTCCGCTCCGCGAGGCACGATTCACGACCGATCGCATCTTCGTGCCGAACAGGTTCAATCCAGCCGCGCGGGCCAGTAGGTCGTCCAAGCCGGGGATCGGCTTCATCAGCTGGACGCCGTCTTTTTCCTCTTCCAGCCCCTTGTCGACCTTGAGGAAGGGCACGACGCCCCTTTCCTTCCAGAGATAGGTTGGAACCGGCTGGCCATGCGCCGCGCCATCCATCGTCTTCTCGAACAGGATCGCGGCGAGCACCTTGCCTCCGCTGAAGCTGGGCGCCGTGATGATGCGCACGCGCATCTCATGGACCAGCTGGAACATCGCGGCATCGCCCGAATAACTATCCTCCGGAATGCCGTAAGCCGCGAGCGCCTTGGGCGTCGATCCGCCGCTTTGGTCGAGTGCCGCGATGAAGCCTGGCTTGTCGCGCATCTGCGCCATCATCTGAGAATCGGGCATCCATCCTCCTGCGCGTGCTGAATCAGCCGATGAATATCGGCGACGCGGCCGCG
>JAEKKH010000496.1 GCA_019510465.1 Burkholderiales bacterium | reverse complement strand
GATCGCCGCCGGCGTCGCGCGCAGCGACAACGTCCGCATCCGCGGCCTGCAGGCGGCCGTGCTGGTGGACGGCAGCACCGACCTGGCCGCCGAGACGCAGAACCTGCGCGTCGTCGTCGTGCCCGAGGTGTCGGCCGGCGGCGCCTCTCTGGCCTACGCGGCCATCAACCCGGCCATCGCGCTGGGCGCCTTCCTGGCGCAGATGATCCTGAGCCGGCCGGTGGCCGCGGCCAACACGCGCGAGTTCCACATCACCGGGACCTGGAACGACCCCAAGGTCGAGAAGATCGAAGGACCGGCCGCCAAGGCCGCCGCCGCGGCGAGCGCGGCCAGCGCTGCTCAGTAAGCGTCAATCTCGACCCGGATCGGCGCAGTCTTGAGCAGCCAGGCAAGGGCCGCACACCGGCCGACGTGCGGCGCTTCGAGACCGCGGCGTTCGCGCGTCGGTGTCATGGTTGAACGACGCGGCGGACATCGAGGGTCGCGTTGCGGCGCTAGCATGAGGACATGAATACCCCCACGCTCACTTCGTTCACTGCTCCCCGAAGGGGCGCTCAGCGCCTTCGGCGCGACCGGGCGGCGCTGACATGATGAAGATCGCCGCCGTCCAGATGGTTTCCGGCCCCGACGTGGCCGCCAACCTCGCCACTGCCCGCCGCCTGCTGGAAGACGCCGCCCGCCAGGGCGCTCGGCTCGCGGCCCTGCCCGAGTACTTCTGCCTGATGGGCATGCAGGACAGCGACAAGCTGGCCCTGGCCGAGGACGACGGCACCGGTCCCATCCAGGCCATGCTGGCCACCGCCGCGCGCGAGCTGGGGCTGTGGCTGATCGGCGGCACGCTGCCGATCAAGTCCACGACCAGCGAGCGCGTGCGCAACTCGACGCTGGTGTTCTCGCCCGCCGGCGAGCGCGTCGCGCGCTACGACAAGATCCACCTGTTCGCGTTCGACAACGGCCGCGAGAGCTACGACGAGGGCCGCGTGCTGGAGGCCGGCAGCGAGCCCACCCGCTTCGACGCCGACGGCCTCAGCGTCGGCCTGTCGGTCTGCTACGAC
>JAEKKH010000315.1 GCA_019510465.1 Burkholderiales bacterium | reverse complement strand
TCGGGCGCGCTGTCGGGCACGGTGCTGGTCTTCATCGTGTTCGCCTTCGCGGCCGGCGGCTCCGGCATGTTCTCCGCCGAAGGCATCGTCAACTGGGGCACGGTCGCCGCGTTCCTGGGGGTGATCGCCGTCGGCGCGGCGCTGCTGATGGTGGCCGGCGAATTCGACCTGTCGATCGGCTCGATGATCGGGTTCGGCGGCATGCTGCTGGCGGTGCCCTGCCTCTACTGGGGCTGGCCGGTCTGGCTGGCGGTGCTGTTCGCGATCGCCGTCGCCTGCGCGCTGGGCGCGCTCAACGGCTGGCTGGTGGTGCGCACGGGTCTCCCGAGCTTCATCGTCACGCTGGCCTTCTATTTCGTGCTGCGCGGCCTGAGCCTCGCGCTGTCGGTGATGATGACCGGCAAGACCATCCTCTCCAGCAACGGCCCGCACATCCTGGCCGACATGATCGCGGCCGACCCGCTGGTGCACGCGCTGTTCCAGGGCCATGTGCTGACGGGCCTGTTCAACGCGCTGGCCCACGCCGGCCTGATCGCCGCGCGCGACGACGGTACGGCACTGGCGATCGGCGTCCCCAAGGTCGTCGTCTGGTGGTTGCTGCTGACGGTCGCGGGGGCCTTCATGCTGGCGAGGATGCGCGTGGGCAACTGGATCCTCGCCGTCGGCGGCGATCCGAACGCCGCCAAGAACGTGGGCATCCCCGTCGGCCGCGTCAAGATCGGCCTGTTCATGCTGACCGCGTTCTGCGCGGTGCTGTTCGCGATCCTCCAGGTGGCCGACGCCGGCTCCGCGGCGGCCGACCGCGGACTGCAGAAGGAGTTCGAGGCCATCATCGCCGCGGTGATCGGAGGCTGCCTGCTCACTGGCGGCTATGGCTCGGTGATCGGCGCGTCGCTCGGGGCGCTGATCTTCGGCATCGTGCAGATCGGCATCGGCTACACGAGCATCGACAACAACTGGTACCGCGTGTTCCTGGGCGGGATGCTGCTGGTGGCGGTGCTGTTCAACAACTTCGTCCGCCGGCGCGTCGCGCTGGGCCGGCGCTGATCTCCGGGACGCCGCATGTCCGACATGATCCTGCAGCTCGAGAACGTCTCGAAGTACTTCGGCCCGGTGATCGCGCTGTCCGGGGTGACACTGCAGCTCGCGCGCGGCGAGGTGCACTGCCTGCTGGGCGACAACGGCGCCGGCAAGAGCACGCTGATCAAGATGCTCGCGGGCGTGTTCTCGCCGGACGAGGGCGAGTATCTCGTCGACGGCAAGCCGGTGCGCTTCCGCTCGCCGCGCGAGGCGCTCGACGCCGGCATCGCCACCGTCTACCAGGATCTCGCGCTGGTGCCGCTGATGAGCGTGGCACGCAACTTCTTCATGGGCCGCGAGCCCAGGCGCCGCCTGTTCGGCGCGTTGCCCGTGATGGATCACGCGCTCGCCGAGCGCACCGCCGCGGAACGCCTGGGCGAGATGGGCATCCGCGTGCGCGACGCCGGCCAGCTGGTGGGCAACATGTCCGGCGGCGAGAAGCAATGCCTGGCCATCGCGCGCGCCATCCACTTCGGCGCGCGCGTGCTGATCCTGGACGAACCCACCGCGGCCCTGGGCGTCAAGCAGAGCGTCAATGTGCTCAAGCTGATCGCCCGGGCGCGCGCCCGCGGCATCTCGGTCATCTTCATCACCCACAACGTCAACCACGCGTACCCGATCGGCGACCGCTTCACGCTGCTCAATCGCGGCAAGTCGATGGGCACGCACGCGAAGCCGGGCGTCTCGAAGGAGGCCGTGCTGGACATGATGGCCGGCGGCGCCGAGATGAAGACGCTGATGCACGACCTCGACGGCGTGACCATCTGACGACAACCCCCCATCATGAGCTTCCTGGACATCCCCGCCGGCCGCCGCTTCGACCTCGCCTGCCTCGGCCGCCTCGCCGTCGACCTCTATGCGCAGCAGGTCGGCTCGCGGCTCGAAGACGTCGCCAGCTTCGCCAAGTATCTCGGTGGCAGCTCCGCCAACATCGCGTTCGGCGCGGCGCGGCTGGGAACGCGCGCGGCGATGATCTCGCGCGTGGGCGACGAGCAGATGGGCCGCTTCCTCGTCGAGACGCTGCAGCGCGAAGGCTGCGACACGACGATGGTCCAGGTCGACCCCGAGCGCCTCACCGCGCTGGCCATCCTCGGCCTGAAGGACCGCGACACCTTCCCGCTGCTGTTCTACCGCGAGAACTGCGCCGACATGGCCATCGCGGCCGATGCTCTCGACGAGGGCTTCATCGCCGACTGCCGCGCGCTGCTGATCACCGGCACGCACCTGTCGCAACCCGGCGTGCGCGCCGCCTCCGCGCGCGCGCTCGATCATGCCGCCCGCCACGCCACCCTGCGCGTGCTCGACATCGACTACCGCCCCGTGCTGTGGGGCCTCACCCGGCGCGGCGACGGCCAGACCCGCTTCGTGCCCGACGCCCGCGTCACCGCCAGCCTGCAGGAGATGCTGCCGCGCTTCGACCTGCTGATCGGCACCGAGGAGGAGTTCGCCATCGCCGGCGGCGTGCCGGGCGACCTGCTCGCCTCGCTGCGCCGCGTGCGCGAGCTCACGCCCGCCGCGATGGTCGTCAAGCTGGGCCCGCTCGGCTGCTGTCTCATCGACGGCGCGGTGCCGGCGCGGCTCGAGGACGCTCCCACCGCCGGCGGCGAGCGCGTCGAGGTGCTCAACGTGCTGGGCGCCGGCGACGCCTTCGCCGCCGGCCTGATGACGGGCCTGCTGCGCGGCGAAGGCTTCGCCAGCGCCGCGCGCCTGGCCAACGCCTGCGGCGCGATCGTCGTCTCGCGTCACGCGTGCGCGCCCGCGATGCCCACGCCGGCTGAGCTGGCCCATTGGTTCAGCGGGAAGCGCGGCGCAGACGTCGCCGCCGACGCGACGCTCGCGCACCTGCATCGCGTGACCGCGCCCCGCGCGCGCTGGGACGAACTCAACGTGATGGCGTTCGACCATCGCAGCCAGTTCTTCGAGCTGGCCCGTGCCGCGGGGGCATCCGAGGCGCGGTTGCCAGCGCTCAAGAAGCTGCTGGTGCGCGCGGCCGAGCGCGTCGAGGCCACGCGCGGACTGCGCGGCAGCATCGGCGTGCTCGTCGACGACCGCTATGGCGAGGAGGCGCTGCACGCCGCCACCGGCCGCGGCTGGTGGGTGGGCCGGCCCGTGGAACTGCCCGGCTCGCGGCCGCTGCGCTTCGACGGCGGCCCGTCGCTGGGCACGCGGCTGGTGCAGTGGCCGCGAGAGCAGGTCGTCAAGTGCCTCGTCCTGTATCACCCCGACGATGCCGTCGACCTGCGGCTGCAGCAGGAGTCCCGCCTGCAGGAGGTGTGGGTCGCGACGCGCGACTCCGGCCATGAGCTGCTGCTGGAGGTGATCCCGCCGCGCGACGGCGCCGACGCGGTGCAGGCCGACGCCGCCGTGCTGCGCGCCGTGCAGCGCCTCTACACGATCGGGCTCAAACCCGAATGGTGGAAGCTCGCGCCGATGCAGGCGGCCGGCTGGAGCGAGCTTGCGGCCCTGGTGGCGGCGCGCGATCCGCATTGCCGCGGCGCCGTCATCCTGGGCCTGAACCAGCCGCTCGCCGAGCTGGTCAAGGGCTTTGCCGCGGCCACGCATCCCATCGTCAAGGGCTTCATGGTCGGCCGCTCGCTGTGGGCGGAACCCGCCCGCGACTGGTTGCGCGGCGCGACCGACGACGACGCCTTCGTCGCCGCCGTGGCCTCGAACTTCGAGACGCTGGTGGATGCGTGGCGGGCTTCGCGCTCGCCGGCGGCTCCGGCGCCCCGCCTCGTCAACGACACCACGCGGCCCGCGCTGCGTCCGGCCTGAAAGCCCTGCCGATGAAGACGATCCGACTCACCCTCGCGCAGGCCATCGTGCGCCATCTCGCCGCGCTACGCGTCGAGCTCGACGACGGCAGCGTCGTGTCCTATTGCGGCGGCGTGTTCGCCATCTTCGGCCATGGCAACGTCGCCGGACTGGGCGAGGCGCTGCATGCGTCGCGCGCGAGCCTGCCCACCTGGCGGGCGCACAACGAGCAGGCGATGGCGCATGCGGCGATCGCGTACGCGAAGGCGAACATGCGCCGGCGCATGCTGGCGGTGACGACCAGCATCGGCCCCGGCGCGACCAACCTGGTCACCGCCGCCGCCCTGGCGCACGTCAACCGGCTGCCGGTGCTGCTGCTGCCCGGCGACGTCTTCGCCTCGCGCGCACCCGACCCGGTGCTGCAGCAGCTCGAGGACTTCCACCACGGCGACCTCAGCGCCAACGACAGCCTGCGCCCGGTCACGCGCTTCTTCGACCGCATCGTGCGGCCCGAGCAGATCCTGACCGCGCTGCCGCACGCCATCCGCGTGATGACCGACCCGGCGCTGTGCGGCCCGGTGTGCCTGGCCTTGCCGCAGGACGTGCAGGCCGAGGCCTTCGACTGCCCCGC
>JAEKKH010000492.1 GCA_019510465.1 Burkholderiales bacterium | reverse complement strand
CGGGGAAGACGTAGTAATAGACGACGTCGCGCGCCCAGTCGGGCACCTGGAAATCGGGCGCGTAAATGGTCTGGCGGTAGCGGCGGATGCGCTTGACGCTCTCGGGCAGGCGCTCGACGGTGGCCGCGCCCATGGAGCCCTGCTCGCGGGTCCAGTAGACGTTGTCCTTGGTGTTCTGCAGCGCGTAGCGGCCCTGCGTGGTCTCGATCTCGAACCAATAGCCGTAGACGCCGATGTCGGCGAAGCGGTAGTGCGCGGCGAAGCCGGTGCCCAGGCCGTGCGGTTCGGGCGTCATGGCGATGCGGGTCAGCGGCTGGTAGTCGAGCTGCTCCTGGTTGCCCGTCATCAGGCGGCGTTCGATGACGAGCGTGGCGTGCTTCAGGCCGGGCACGTCGTTGCCGATGCGGAAGGTGAATTCGGTGCCCTTGGGCTGCGCACCGAAGGGAGCCTTGAATCCGGTGTCGCGCGAGTCGAAGTGGGTGGTGAGCGCGACGCGGTCCTGGATGGGCGTGGTGCCGGGGTCGACGAAGGTCTTGGGGCCGAACTTCAGGCTGGGCTGGCCGGCACTGTCGAAGGCCAGGCGCAGCGTGTGCGGGCCGGTGAAGTCCCGCTTCAGGTTGCCGACAATGGCGGGGCCGCGGGCGGGCTGGCCCTTGGCGTCGGCACCGATGGTCAGTGCGAGTGTCCAGTCTTCATCGGCGACCTTGAACTCCTGCGTGCCCTGGGTCTCGACGTTCAGGTAGTAGGCATCACAGCTGAACTTGAAGGCCTGCTCGTCCTGCGCGGCCCAGTTGTTCAGGCTGCCGCGCAGGTAGAGCGTGGCGTCGCCCAGCGGCGGCTTGATGCAGTTGGCGGCCTGGGTCACGGAGGCGAACGAAAGCAGCGCCGTGCACAGCGCGAATGTCTTCAGCATGGCAACCTCAGCCTTTGACGCCGCCCGCCGTCAGGCCGGAGACGATCCAGCGCTGGGCGAGCAGGAAGACCAGCGTGATCGGCAGGCCCGACAGCACGGCCGCAGCCGCGAAGTCGCCCCACAGGAAGCGCTGGTCGTGCAGGAAG
>JAEKKH010000075.1 GCA_019510465.1 Burkholderiales bacterium | reverse complement strand
CGCCCGCACCCTCCTGAAGGAAGGCGACGAAGTCAACGCCATGATCATCAACGTCGACCGCAAGACGCGTTCGATCCAGCTGTCGATCAAGGCCAAGGACAACGCCGACCAGCAGGAAGCCATGCAGCGCATCTCGCAGACGAACGAGCGCGAGAACGCCGGCACGACCAGTCTGGGCGCCCTGCTGCGCGCCAAGCTCGACGGCGGCAAGAACGAGTGAGCCCCCACGGTCGCTGGCGCTCCCTGCCCCCCGAGGGGGCGCTCCGCGACCGGCCCGGTGAACTGTTGGCCCCCACGGTCGCTGGCGCTCCCTGCCCCCCGAGGGGGCGCGCCGCGACCGGCCCGGCAGAGCCGGTTCCGGCGCTCCCTTGAATTTCTCTTGGGAGGCTCGAGCGGCAGCGCCGGGCAAGGCTCCTCTTCAACGACTCAGGTATTGATCAAGCCGCATGACTCGTTCTGATTTGGTTGCTCAGCTGGCTGAGCGGTTCACGCAGATCACCGTGCGTGACACCGAGTTCGCGGTCAAGACCGTGCTCGATGCGATGTCCGACGCGCTCGCGCGCGGGCACCGCATCGAGATCCGCGGCTTCGGCAGCTTCTCGATCAGCCGGCGTCCGCCGCGCGTGGGCCGCAACCCGCGCTCGGGCGAGCAGGTCACCATCCCTGAAAAGCTGGTGCCCCACTTCAAGCCGGGCAAGGCCCTGCGCGAAGCGGTCGACAAGGAACTGCCGGCCGGCAACAAGCCGTGATCCCTCAAGGCGCCTTCGGGCGCCTTGTTCATTCGGGGGCGCCTACGGGCGCCTTGTTCATTTCAGGAGCCCTCCGGGCGGCTTCATCGTCCCCGCGCGCGGCGCTGACGCCCGCCCGCGCGCCTTCGCGGCGGCGCGCGTCACGTGCGCGCGAGGGCCTGCACGTCGCGCGCGACCTGGGCCATGAAGCCCTCGAACTGGTGTCCGCAGCCGGGCAGCCGGTGAATGGTCGCATCCGGGAACAGCGCCGCATACCGATCGGCATGCGACGGCGGCACCGTCGTGTCGGCCAGGCCGAAGTACAGGCGCAGCGGCAGCCCGCGCAGGCGCATGGGGTCGGTCGCGCCGTCGAGGTGGAAGCCGTCCAGCTGCCAGCCGCCGCGTCCGATGTAAGGCGGCGCCAGCAGGAGGATGCCCTGCAGTCCCGCGAACGCGTCGGGCGGGCCCTGGGCCAGCAGATCCGCCACCAGCGCGGCGCCTGCCGAGTGGGCGACGAGAAAAGTCGCCTGCGACTGCCCCAGCGTTGTCGAAATGCGGCGCTTCCAGACGTCGTTGTCAGGAGCGTCCTCGTGAGGCATGTGCGGGAAACGGACCCGGAAGGCCGGGCCCAGCGCCCGGCTCAATGCATCGGACAGGACGCGATCCGCCTCGTGGGCGCCGGCGCTGGCGCCCTGGATGAACAGCAGTTCGACAGGAGCTGGAGACATGGCGACGTTTTCGGGAAACACGGTTCGTGCAACGTCGGCAAGAGCGGCGCCTGCTGACAGAACGTTGTCAGCAGCCCTCGCGTCCAATGCCTCCAACGACAACAAACCCCCAGGAGAGAGCCCCATGTGGACCCACAGCACGAGCATCGCCACCACCGCCACGCCGGAGGCCCTGTGGCGCCTGTTCGAGGACGTCGCCGGCTGGACGAACTGGAATGCCGGCATCGAGCGCATCGCGCTGAACGGCCCGTTCGCCAGCGGTTCGACCTTCGAGATGAAGGCGCCCGGCATGGACGCGTTCCACAGCACCCTGCGCGACGTGCGGCCCAACGCCGGCTTCGTCGACGAGACGGTGCTCGAGGGCACGCGCTTCCTCGTCTCGCACGAGCTGCAGCCGCTGCCGTCGGGCGGCACGCGCGTCACCTACGCGATCACGGTCGAGGGGCCGGAGGCCGCCACGCTGGGGCCGCTGGTGACGGCCGATTTTCCGGAAGTGCTGGCCGCGCTGAAGGCGCTGGCCGAGCGTGCGCCGGCGGGAGCCACCCAATGACGCGCACCTTCGCTCCACCCGGTCCGGCGCCGCTCGCTCGCCGTGCCGCCACCCCGCGCCGGACGCACAGCGTCCAGTCGCTCGCCCGCGCGACCGCCGGCCTGGCCTGCGGCGCGCTGGCGGACGTCGGCGAGATGCTGGTGGTGAGCCTGCTGACCGCCGGAGCCGCGGCGGCGGCGGCCTGCGCGCTGGCGAGCCTCGTCGTGTGGGTTGCCAAGGCACTGGCGGCGGTCGTGCTGCGGAGCCCGGTTCAGGCCCTGGCGCGCCACATGCCCATCGACCACGCGGCGAGCATCGCCAGCGAACCCAGCGCCGGCACGCTCCAGGCCAGCGACGGCAGCGCGCGCCGCAGGGCCTGGTCGAACAATGCGCCGGCGAACAGGCTGCCGCTCATCATGCCCAGGTTCTGCCAGAACAGCTGGCGGGCCATGGTCTTGCCGAGGTCGAGCCCGCGGGCGCGCGCGTCGCCCGCGACCAGCACGTCGAGCGACGGCGAGTAGAACACCTGCGACAGTGCCAGCAGCACCGACGCCGCCAGCACGGGCGCGGCGTGGCCGCCGGCCACGGCGAGCAGGACGAAGCTCGCGGCGAGGCAGGCGATGCCGGTCCGCAGGAACGCGAGATGGCCGGCGGTGCCGCGCGCCAGGCGTGTCACGCGCATCTGCAGCAGCAGCACCGTGACGGTGGTGACCCCGTAGGTGGTCGACACCGCCAGCCCGGGCACATACCGGGGCACGTACAGGCTCATCGTGACCGAAGGCTGGATCGTCAGGAACCAGAACACGGCGTTGGCCAGCAGCATCGGCGTGATGGCGATGGCCAGCGGCTCGTCGGTCGGCGGCGTGGGCGCCGCCGCCGGTGGCACGGCGATGCGGTCGACCGGCGCGGACGCGATGTCGCGCAGCGCCATGTCCATGAACGCGGCGTAGCCGACGAACATCACGAGCAGCACGCTGAAGACCGCGGTCAGGTGGTTCGCCCCCACCAGCGCCCCGGCCAGGTAGCCCAGCGCCATGCCCAGGCGCAAGGCCAGCGACAGCCCCGCGAAGACACGCGCGCTGTCGACGCCGGGCAGGCGCATGAGGCAGCTCTTCATGCCGGGAAACGACAGCCCGCTGCCCAGGCCCGCCAGCGTGGCCACCGCCACCAGTCCGCCGGGCGCCGCGATGAAGGCCATGCTGAACAGCGCTGCGCCTTCCAGCAGGATGTTGCCGACGATCGCGCCGCGCCGCTGCGTGAACACGCCATGCCGGCTGGCGAAATGCGAGCCGACCAGGCGCCCGAGGTTGGTGCCGAACAGGATGCCCGCCGCCCACGCGCCCGAGTGCGCGAGGCCGACGGCCGACAGCACCAGCGGCACGTAGAACGCGATGCCGCCCGACGCGAGCGCCACGCCGGTGAACACGAGGCGGGCGTTGAATGCGGAGCTGCGGCGGGTCATGGGGGAATCGGGTCAGCCCGCAGTGTCGCCGCAATCGGACGCGCGGCATGATCGGTGACCCGCACCACGGAGACGACCTTGACCCCGCCGTACCACGTCGACCCGGACATCACCGTCGCCCGCACCCTGCCCAGCGCCTTCTACCGCGACGCCGCCGCCTACGACCGCGTGCTCGAGCGCGTGTTCGCGCGCAGCTGGCAGTGGATCGGCGATACCGCCGACGTCGGCGTGCCCGGCGCGCTGTCTCCGCGCGAGATGCTGCCCGGCAGCCTGGCCGAACCGCTGCTGCTGGCGCGCGACCTCTCGGGCACGCTGAGGGCCCTGTCCAACGTGTGCACGCATCGCGGCAACCTGCTGGTGAAGGCGCCGTGCGTGGCCGATCAGATCCGCTGCGGCTACCACTCGCGACGCTTCGACCTCGCGGGCCGCATGACCTTCATGCCCGAGTTCGGCGCCGCGAAGGACTTCCCCTCACCGTCCGACCACCTGCCCCACGTGCCCTTCGGCACGCTCGGCAACCAGGCCTTCGCGGCGGTGCGGCCGGCGGCGCCGCTGGACGACTTCCTCGGCGACATCCGCAGGCGCCTCGCGTGGCTGCCGCTGCACGAGTTCAGGCACGACCCTGCGCGCGACCGCAACTTCGACATCGCCGCGCACTGGGCGTTGTATGTCGAGAACTACCTCGAGGGCCTGCACATCCCGTTCATCCATCCGGCGCTGAACAAGGTGCTCAGCTTCGAGGGCTACGACTACCAGCTGCAGCGCCATTCGAACCTGCAGTTCGCCCGCGCGCGCGACGGTGAGCAGGCCTTCGAGCTGCCGCCCTCGTCGCCCGACTTCGGCGAGCGCGTGGCGGCGTACTACTACTGGATCTTCCCGAACCTGATGCTCAATTTCTACCCGTGGGGCCTGTCGATCAACGTCGTGCAGCCGCGCGGCGTCGACCGCACGCGGGTCCTCTTCCGGTCCTACGTGTGGGATGCCGGCAAGCTGGGCGACGGCGCGGGCAACGACCTCGACCAGGTGGAGAGGGAGGATGAGGACGTCGTGCAGCAGGTGCAGCGCGGCGTGCAGTCGCGCTTCTACGACCGCGGCCGCTACTCACCCGGCAAGGAACAGGGCGTGCACCAGTTCCACCGGCTGCTGTGCGAGTTCCTCGGCGAGTGACGCCCCGGAACGGGCGCGCCGCTCGCAGGGCCGCATGGCCGCCGGACTGAGGCGCGGGTCGCCCGCGTTTCGATCGGCGGATCAGCCGCGCAGCGCGGTGCGCGCGGCCTCCAGCCACACGGCGTCCGGCGAGCCGGCCTGCTGCATCGCCGCGGCGTGCACCAGCTTGATGGCATGGTCGTCGTCGCTCGCGCAGGCCCGGCGGCGCAGCTCGTCCCAGCCGAAGGCCATTTCCGAGGCGTCGCGCTGCAACGGCGCCGCGCGGGCGGCGAGGTTCGCCGCCGCCACGGCGTGCAGCAACGGCGCGAGGGCACCGGGGTTCGTGGGCAGCCAGCGCGCGAGCACGCGCAGCGCCCGGCTGGCCGTGGCCATGTGCAGCACGGTGAAGTTGCCGGTGGCGGCGTAGCGCGCGGCGCAGGCCTTGGCGAGGTCCAGCAGCAGTGCCGCCGGCGGCACGGCGTCGAGGGCCAGCGCGCCGGCCAGCTCGAGGTACGGCGGCGTGAGCGCGGCCTGCTGCATGCGCGCGCTGATCAGCGGGGCGGACGCGCGCCAGTCCGGATCGGACGCGATGCGCCGCGCGTCGATGGCGTCCAGCCACGCGGTGGCGCCGACGATGCGGACCGTCGCGGCGACTGGCGGCGGCAGCGGCTCCCAGCGCGCGGCCCAGTACGCGAGCGCCGCGGCGAGTTCGCCCTCGTGCTCCGACTCGACGGCGTGCGCGACACGGATCGGCCCATGGAACGCGCCGCCGGAGACGCCGTCCACGAGCGCGGGCACCGCGTCGCGCAGCACGGCGTCCGCGCCCTCGCGGGCGAGCGCTCGCGCGAAGCTCGCGCGCAGCGCCTCGTAGCCCTCGATGCGCCCGCGCAGCCGCTTCCAGTCGTCGACCGGCTGCGCGCCGTGCTTCGGCGCCGCGACGGGTTCCAGTCGCCGCGCGTAGTGCGCGAAGAACGAGCGCATCTGGGCCTCGTGCGCCCCCAGGCCATCGAGCGCGGCGAGCGCCATCGGCAGGTGGCTGGCCATGCCCTGGCCGTGTTCGGGGCCGTAGGCCAGCGCCTCGTCCAGCAGGCGATGCAGGACGGCGCGGCGATCGGCGACGGCGGAAACGGTCGAATCGAGGACGGCAGTGTTCATGTCGGTCGGCGCAAAGAGTTGGAATGGCTACACTCTGCAAGTTGAAGTTAACTTCAAGTCAAGCGTTTTCGAATGCCCGCCGCCCACAGCGACCCGCCCGCGCCCGACCAGACCGACTGGCTTGCCATCGGCGCCTTCGCCCGCCGCGCCGGCGTCAGCGCCAGCACCCTGCGCTTCTACGAGGCCCAGGGCCTGATGCACGGCGGCCGCAGCGCGTCCGGACGGCGGCGCTACCCGCGTTCCGCGCTGCGACGGGTCGCCTTCATCCGCGTCGCCCAGCAGGTGGGCCTGACGCTGGAGCAGATCGCCGCCGCGCTGGCCACGCTGCCCGACGGCCGCACGCCGACGCCGGCCGACTGGGCCCGCCTGTCGGCCACCTGGCGCCCGCAGCTGGACGCCCGCATCGCCGCGCTGACCCGGCTGCGCGACCAGCTCGACTCGTGCATCGGCTGCGGCTGCCTGTCGTTGCAGCGCTGCGCCCTGTACAACGCCGGCGACCGCGCCGCGGCGTCGGGCGGCGGGGCGCGCTTCCTGCTGCTCGACAGTGACCGGCCGGAGGACCCCGGGCCCCCGTAGAATCCGCGAACCGGCGGATCCTCACGATGCGACTTCTCACCTGGCTCGTCCGAGCCTTCCTCTTCCTGGCCCTGTTCGGCTTCGCGATCAACAACCAGCAGCTGGCGACGGTGAACTGGCTGTTCTCGTACGCCTGGACGGCGCGCATGGTCATCATCGTGCTGGCCGCGTTCACCTGCGGCACGGTGTTCGGCGTGCTCGCGATGACGCCCAGCTGGTGGAAGCACCGCCGCCGCGCACGCCGGCTCGAGACCCCGGTCGTGCCGCCGCCGCCCGCCCTGCCCGCCGCGCCCGTGGCTCCCGACGTCACCGTGGTGCGCGATGGACTTTGAGTACCAATGGCTCTTGCTGGGCCTGCCGCTGTTCTTCATCCTCGGCTGGCTCGGATCGCGCTTCGACCTGCGCCAGATGCGGCGCGAGTCGCGCGAGTCGCCCAAGGCCTACTACAAGGGCCTGTCGCTGCTGCTCAACGAGCAGCAGGACAAGGCGATCGACGCCTTCATCGAGACGGTGCAGAACGATCCCGACACCACCGAGCTGCACTTCGCGCTCGGCAACCTGTTCCGCCGCCGCGGCGAGTTCGAGCGCTCGGTGCGCGTGCACCAGCACCTGCTCGTGCGCGCCGACCTGCCGCAGGCCGAACGCGAGCGCGCCCAGCATGCGCTGGCGCAGGATTTCGTCAAGGCCGGCCTGTTCGACCGCGCCGAGGCCGCCTACAAGGCGCTCGAGGGCACCGCGTACCACACCGAGGCCCGCCTGGCGCTGCTGAACCTGTACGAGCGCTCGCGCGACTGGCGCGCGGCCATCGAGACGGCGCAGCAGCTCGAGACCGCCGGCACCGGCTCGTTCGCGCGCCGCATCGCGCACTACTGGTGCGAACTGGCGCAGGCGGCGGAAGACCAGCACCATCCCGACGAGGCCGAACGCGCGCTGCAGCAGGCGCTCAAGGCCGACCCGTCGTCGGCGCGTCCGCTGGTGCTGCAGGGCCAGCGCCTCGCACGCGCGGGCCAGGCCGCCGAGGCCTTCGAAGCCTGGAGCGAGCTGCGCCGGCGCGACCCCGCCGCCTTCACGCTGGTGGCCGGCGACTACGCCGCCGCCGCGATCGCCGCGGGCCGCGGCGCCGACGCCAAGGCCACGCTGGAGAAATTGCTGGACGACGCGCCGCGCCTCGATTTTCTCGCCGCCTGGGCCAAGCTGGAAGCCGACCCCGAGGTCGTCGCCAACCGCTACCGCGAGATGCTGCACGCGCATCCGACGCTGTCGGCCGCGCGCGAAGTGCTGCAGCAGCCCGCGATCGCCGCTTCGGCCGCCGCCGTCGGCCCGCTGGCCGAGCGCTCCCTGGCCGACGTGCGCACCGCCGTCACGCGCGCCGCGCGTCCGCTGCAGCGCTATCGCTGCGCCGCCTGCGGCTTCGAGGCCCAGCGCCATTTCTGGCAATGCCCCGGCTGCCTCAGCTGGGACAGCTACCCCGCCCTGCGGATCGAAGAACAATGAACGACAGCACATCCGCAGACGCGCCGGCCGAGCGCTCGGCCGCTCCGGAGCCGGCCGGCCATCCCCTCGGGGGATCGGCCGACGTACCCGGCGGGCGAGGGGCTCACATGACTCGTCACATCCTGTGCATGAAATGGGGCGACAAGTACGGGCCCGAATACGTCAATCGCCTCTACGCGATGGTGCGCCGGCACCTGCGCGGCGATTTCAGGTTCGTCTGCCTGACCGACTCCAGCGCCGGCATCCGCGAGGAAGTGACGTGCCTGCCGATTCCCGACCTGGCCCTGCCGGACGGGCTGCCCGAGCGCGGCTGGAAGAAGCTCACCACCTTCGAGGCCGACCTGCACGGCCTGCGCGGCGTGGCGCTGTTCCTGGACATCGACATCGTCATCGTCGACGACATCACGCCGTTCTTCGAGCTGCCCGGCGACTTCCTGATCATCCACGACTGGAAGCGCCCGTGGCGCGTCACCGGCAATTCCTCGGTCTACCGCTTCCAGCTGGGCGCGCACGCCGACGTGCTGGCCAAGTTTCGCGCCGAATCCGCGGCGATGCGCCAGCTCTATCGCAACGAGCAGGCCTATCTGTCCGGCGTGCTGCACGAGCAAGGCAAGCTGCAGTACTGGCCCAAAGCGTGGTGCGCCAGTTTCAAGTACCACGCCATAGCGACTTTCCCGCTCAACTATGTCGTCGCCCCGTCGATTCCGAAGGGGGCGCGCATCATCGTCTTCCATGGCGTGATGAACCCCCCCGACGCCCTGGTGGGCCGCAGCAACGGCAACTGGCGCCATGCGAAGGCCTCGCCCTGGATCTCCGATCACTGGAAGGAATAGTGCCGCCCGGCGGCGCCACGCCGCCGTCCGTCGTTCTCGCCCCGCCCGCGCGCGCGTGACGCGCCCGGGCGCCCGCTATCCTGCGCGTCGCCGCCGACCGCCTCCTGCCTGCCCATGACCACCGTCCACTTCGTCTACCCGCGTGACGCTACCCGCAACTCGTCGCCGTTCTGCATCGGCAACGAGGTGGGCGACCGGCTGGCGCGCGACTACGACGTGCGCTTCTACGGCTGGCGCGACCAGGTCACCATCGACCCGAAGCCGGGCGACGTGCTGCTGGGCCACCCGCACTGGCGGCGCGACTCGGTGTTCGACCGCTCGGTGCGCCGTCCCGGCTGGGCGCGCCGCATCCTGATGGCGCCCTACGTGGACGACCTGCGGCAGGTGGCCTACTACGACCGCCACATGGACCAGTGCGACCTGTTCCTGGCGATCACCGGCAACTACTGGTTCGACCGCATCGAGGACGCGGCGATCCGGCGCTGGAGGCCCAAGATGCGCCACATGGACCTGGCCGTCAACCGCGCGTTCTTTCCGTTCGTGAAGACGCGGTTCAACCCGCCCGGCCAGCGCAAGTTCCTCTACATCGGCCACACCGCGCACAACAAGAACGTCGGCTACCTGTCGCAGCTTCAGCGCAATTGCGAGAGCGTGGACATCAGCTGGGCCGGCAAGGGCCGCAAGAAGATCCCGGGCGTGCACGTGCTGGGCTTCATGGACTTCTCCACGCCGCAGGCGCGCGCCAGGGTCGGCGAGTTCGACTTCATGATCACCGTCGGCGCGATGGACGCGAACCCGACCACCATCCTCGAGGCCATGGCCTGGGGCCTGATCCCCACCGTGACGATGCAGAGCGGCTACGAGAACCGCGCCGGCATCGTCAACGTGCCGCTGAACGACACGGCGGCCGCGGAGCTCGTCTTCAAGGAACTGCAGGCCCGCAGCGACGCCGAGCTGCGCGAGACGCAGCGCCTGGGCCAGGAGGCGATAGACACCCACTACCGCTGGGACCGCTTCTACGCCGACGTGCGCGCCGCCATCGAAGGCACCGAGTCGCCGGCCATCCGCGCCGCGACCTGGAAGGAGCGCATCCTCATGAAGGCTTTCGACCTGGTCCATTGATGCCGTCCAACGCCACTCCCATCACCTTCTTCGGCTACTGGTCGGGCCAGTTGCCCGCCGTCACCGAGCTGCATTTCCGCTCCTTCCTGCGCCATCACCCGGACTCGCGCTACGAGCTGTGGCTGGACGAGGACGACGCCAGCGCGATCGTCGTGCCCGAGCTGCAATGGATCAGGACGCATCCGCGCATCACGGTGCGCGCGTTCTCGCTGAACCGCCTCATCGAGCAGCACGTCAGCGTCAAGCCCGTGGCGCGCTACGACCGCTGGCAGCGCATGCGCAAGCTCGCCAGCGCGGTGCACCGCAGGGTCGCGCCGCAATGGGCGCGCCGCAACGCGTGGGAACATCCGCTGTTCGGCCTCACCTACAAGCATTCGTCGGCGCTGTTCGGCGGGTTCACGCGCAACAAGGCCTACCGCGGCGACCTGGCGCGCTGCCTGATCGCGCTGACGCACTACCCGGATGCGTGCCTGTACGTGGACCTGGACGTCTGCTTCACCAGCGACCTCACGATCCACTGCGCCGACAAGGCCTGGGCCTACCGCTGGGAGACCTTCCAGTTCGCCAACTCGGCCATCCTGTACCTGCCGAACCGGACCTGGAGCACGGCGCTGGTGCGCAAGGGCAACGAGCTCGAGAACTTCCTGCCCTGGATCCTGTTCGCCGACCACGTCTGCAACGAGCTGGGCATCCTGGTGCACCCGACCAAGCTGTTCGACCCCTTGTGGGACCCGTCGTCGATGCTGTACGGCGACACGGTGAAGTTCTTCGGCCCGCGCGACAACCTCGCGCTCGACATGCACGCGCTGTCCACCGAGCGCCACTGGGCCATCCACTGGCACAACAACTGGAAGACCGTACCCGCGTCGACGTCGATCTACAGCGGGCTGCTCAAGGCCTGCGCGGGCGCCGACGAATGACCGGCGGCGCGCCCTCGACCATCCTCGCGCCGATGCGCTACGCCACGCTGGTGGTCAACCGGCTGCGCGCCAACGAGCCGTTCCGCCCCGGCGCCGGGCCCAACGGCGGCGACTTCTTCCTGCCGTGGCGCCAGCTGCGCGAACGCTTCGCCGCCGACGGCGTCGAGCTCAACACGCGCGACGTCAACGCGGGCCGCGAGGTGGAGTTCGAGCTGCACCTGAACGCGCAGCGCGGCGTCTCGCACCCGTTCAGCTACGCCTACCTGTACGAGGATCCGATCGTCCGGCCGATCAACGGCAACATCGTGGAGCTGGCGCGCTACCGCAAGATCTTCACCAGCAACGAGGATCTCGTCGACGGCGAGCACGTGCTGCCGCTCGACTACCCGAACGACCTCACGCCGCGCGACGTGCCCACCTTCAAGGAGCGCGACCTGTTCTGCGTGCTGATCGCGTCGAACAAGGCCCTGCTGCACCCGCACCCGCGCAACCTGCACCACCGGCGCGTCGAGGCGATCCGCTTCTTCGAGGAGCACGCCGCCGACCGCTTCACGCTGTTCGGCCCCGGCTGGGACATCCCCCCGGTGCAGCCCGGCCACCTGGGCCGCATCGTCAAGCGCCTGAACGAATGGAAGCGCCGCATCGACCCGCAGGCCCCGCCCGCGTTCCCGAGCTGGCGCGGCACGATCAACCGCAAGCACGAGGTGCTCGATCGCGCGCGCTTCTCGATCTGCTACGAGAACTCGCGCGGCAGCCCCGGCTACATCAGCGAGAAGATCTTCGACTGCCTGACCAGCGGCTGCGTGCCCGTCTACATCGGCACCTCGCACTCGAAGCCGCCGATCCCCGAGGATTGCTTCATCGACGGCGACCAGTTCAAGTCGGGCCACGAACTGCTGGCCTACATCGAGCGCATCGACGCCGGTCACTTCGCGATGTACCAGGCCGGCATCCGCGAATTCCTCGCCAGCCCGCAGGCCAGGCGCTTCACCAACGCGCACTGGTGCGAGACCTTGGTCACGGCCATCCTGGCGGACCTGCAACAGGCCTGAGCCGGCCGTCACGGCGGTTTCGTGAAGAAACGTCAACCGCCCGGCACCGCCCGCGTTGAGAGGGCATGCGGCGTCGCTTTTCACGGGCGTCGCAACGGGTCGTCGCGCCCCACCCGCGCGCACAACGCTGTCAACCCAAGGACGCAGCCATGATCAAACGCCTTCTCGCCGCCCTCCTCGCCTTCTTCGCCTTCTCGGTGTTCGCCGCCGACGCGAACACCGCCACGCAGGCCGAACTCGACGGCGTCAAGGGCATCGGCCCCGCCACCGCCGCCAAGATCGTCGAGGAGCGCAAGAACGGCGCCTTCAAGGACTGGCCGGACCTGATCGCCCGCGTGAAGGGCATTGGCGACAAGAACGCCACCAAGATGTCCGAGGGTGGCCTGACCGTCAACGGCACCGCGATGTCCGGCGCGCCGGCCGCCGCGCCCGCCGCGCCCGCCGCTCCGGCCAAGCCCGCGGCCGCCAAGCCCGCGACGCCGGCCCCTGCCCCGGTCGCGGCTCCCGCCGCCAAGCCCGCGACGCCCGCTCCGGCGCCCGCGCCCGCGCCCGCGCCGGCCGCGACCAAGCCTGCCACGCCGGCCGCCCCCGCCGCGCCGGCCAGCAGCGCCAAGGAACTGAAGAAGGCCGCCGCCGCCCAGGCCAAGGCCGACAAGGCCTCCGCCGCGGCCCAGGCCAAGGCTGACAAGGCCGCCAAGGCTGCGCAGAAGAAGGCCGACAAGGCCGCCGCCGCGGCGTCGTCGGCTTCTGCCGCCAAGAAGAAGTAAGCCGGTCGCGGGCGTCGCGCCCGCGTTCCCCGTGGTCGACACGCCCCGCTTCGCGGGGCGTTTTTCATGGCGCCGTCGAATTGCGCCGGCGCGCATCCGGTCGGCCCGGTCCGTCGACCCCCGTCCCGTCGCCTTGCGCGGCGCCGACACGGCGGGTAGCGCGAATCGCGCGTCCGGCGACCCGGCCGAGCCCGGCGTACGCGGTCAGCCGGCGCCAGCGAACGCCGACCGGTACTTCACGAACCCGCGCTTGCGGTCACCGGCGTAGCCGCCGCGCTCGAAGAAGCGGTGGGCCTCGACGCGCTCGCTGGCGCTCAGCAGCATGATCTTGGAGCAGTCGCGCGCCAGGCTGAGGCGCTCGACCTCGGCCAGCAGCGCGGTGCCGACGCCGCGCCCGCGCGCGGCCGCATCGACGACGATGTTCTCGACGACGGCGAACGGCCGGCGGTCGAACATCGCGTCGGGGCACCAGGCGACGAAGACGGTGCCCACGAGCGCACCCTCGACGCTCGCGACCAGCAGCGACGCGTCGGCGTGCGTGGCCAGCTCGTCCAGGCGTTCGGGCAGCACGCGCAGCGCCGGGTTGGCGACCAGCTGCGCGTAGAGCGCGGCCACCGCGCCGGCGTCGGCCGCGCGGGCGCGCCGGACGGCGACCTCGTCGCGCCCCGTCTCTTGTGGCCGCTCGGTCATGCGGCGAACGTCCCGCCGCCCGTGCGCGTCTTCATGCCGCGGCCGTGGCCGCCGCGGCAGCGGCCGTCGCGTCCGCGGGAAGGTCGAAGAACTGCAGGACCTCGTCGCGCCGCGCATCGGTGTCCTTCTCGCCGAGCGCCATCAGCTCGCGCGTGAACGCGTCCTCGAACAGCAGGTAGCTGGCGAGTGCCGCACCGTTGCTGCCGGGGCCGGCGTTGGACACGCCGATGCCGCGCAGCAGCGAGCGGATGGAGCCGGGCAGTGCGTCGAGGTGGCGGGCGGCGATGTCGTCCAGGCGCTCGGACGGCGAGATCAGCAGCAGCCGCACGGGCTTGAGCGTCGCGTGCGCGCGGACTTCCTCGGGTATCAGCGCCAGCGTCGCGTTGATGCGCTGCAGGCGCTCCGCATCGACGGCCAGGGCATCCAGGAAGATGCTGGACAACGCGTGGCCGCCGATCTGCGCGATCGACGGATAAGGCGACGGCACGACGGTGCGCGGGCCGGGTGGCTCGCGCATGCGGCCCGCCCCGATCACCAGGATGCGGTCGGCGCCCAGGTGGATCGCCGGCGAGATCGGCGCCGTCTGCCGCATCGAGCCGTCGCCGAACCATTCGTACGCGCCCTGCAGCGGGAGCGTGACCGCCGGGAACATGAACGGGATGGCGGCCGAGGCAAGCAGATGGGCCATCGTCAACGGCCCCTGCACGGCGAGGCGGTTGGAGCGGATCCACGGTGCGTGCCGGGCCTCGGCCTGGTAGAACGTGACGTGGCTGCCCGAGGTGTAGCTCGACGCACTCACGGCCAGCGCCTTCAGGTGGCCGTCCGCGATCAGGCGCTCGATGCGATCGAGATCGATCATTTCCGCCAACAGGCCGTGCAGCGGCTGGTTATCCAGCAGCGAGCGCGGGCGCAGCTTGCGCATGCGCGCGATGGCCCAGCCCATCGACATCATCGTCATCCACTTGGCGCCCGTGCGGATGACGCCGAACGAGTCGGTGCGATAGACCTGCTCGACATGCATGTTCTCCCACACCCGCACGAGCTTGGCGATGCCGGCGTCGGCGTCGTCGGCGTCGGTCGCCAGCGCCGCGGCGTTGAGCGCCCCGGCGGAGGTGCCAACCAGCACCGGATACGGGTTCCCGGCCGGCGCACCGGCCGCGCGCCGGATGCGATGCACGGCGCGCAGCACGCCCACCTGGTAGGCGGCGCGCGCGCCGCCGCCCGTGAGGATCAAGCCGGTCGTGGGTGCAGCGTGCATGGATGCAGTATCCGCGAGGTCGGGCACCCGGGGTACCCGGGGCGACGCGGACGGTGACGCCGATGCGACGCCGCGGCGACCGCTCCGCGCCCGCGGCCTGCACGCCGGCCTGAGGCTGGCCTGCGCGCGTCGGCCGGCGCGGTCGCATGCTGGCGGCGGCCCGTCCGGCCCGCCCGGCGAGGGTTCGCGCGCTCAGGGATGCCGTCCGGGCGGAGCGATGTCCGAAAGCGCCAGCAGCTGGGCCTCGAGCGCGTCGAAGGCCGGCGTGCACATCGTCTGCAGCACGTCGTGCAAGGTGCAGAAGCTGAAGTCGGGGTCGTCGGGGCGCGCGGCGTCCAGCATCCGCGTGAGTTCGAGGTCGCGCCGGTCGCCGGCGATCTCGGCCTCGGTGTAGCCGCGCAGGCGGGAGAACGCGACGGTATCGCCGGCACCGTAGGCCCGGAGCTCGGCAACGCTCCAGGTGGTCCAGGAGGACACCTTCTCCGCGCGCAGGGTCCGATCCAGCGCATGCACCCAGGCGCGAAAAAGTGCGTCGTCGCGATGGAGGACGGCGAGCGCCGACGGCAGCGCCGTCACGTCCAGCGGCGTCAGGACCGCGCCGTAGGTGGCCGGCAGAGGCGCGCCCGGCCAGGGCCACGGAGGGGACGCGGAAGGAGCCGGGGCGTCCATGGGCCGCAGTCTACGAGACGCGCGCGGAGCGGGGCTCGGGCGCGGGTCCGTCGAGGGACTGCCGGGAACATCGGCGCATTCGCGGCAGCGGACCGCCGGCCCGTGAGGCGCGTGAGGCCCGCAGGGCTTGCCGGTTCAGCGTTCGCGTCCGCCGCCCGTGCGGCCGTGCTCGAAGCCGCCGAGCCGCTCGGGCGGGCCGCGGCGTTCGTCGCGTTGACCGCGATCCTGGCCGCGATCGTCCCCGCGCCGGTCGCCCCCGTTCCGGTCGCCGCCTTGCCAGGCGCGGCCGTCGCCGCGCGGCTGCGATGCGGACGGCGGTTGCTGGCCGGCATTGCCGCCGTAGCCGGCGTGGCCACCCGCGTAGCCGCCAT
>JAEKKH010000491.1 GCA_019510465.1 Burkholderiales bacterium | reverse complement strand
GCTCCTGGTTGAAGACGATGAAGACCCTGCTCCATTCCTCCGCCGCGGCCCTGCTCGCGCTGAGCGCTGCACTCGCCGCCCCGCTGGCCCACGCCGACGTCCATGGCCGCGTCAGCATCGGCATGGTGTTCGACAACCGATACCACCACGACCACTACTACCCCGCCCCCGGCTATGTCGCACCGCACGTGCCCTACGGCGCCGTCGTCGTCGGCGCCGGGCCGAACCGCTACTGGTTCCACGGCGGCGTCTGGTACCGGCCCTACGGCCCGAGCTACCGCGTTGTGGCCCCGCCGTTCGGCGTCGTCATCCCGCTGCTGCCGCCGGCCTACGTCACGCTGACGCTGGGCGGCCTGCCCTACTACTACGCCAACGGCGTGTACTACCGGCCGGTACCCGAGGGCTACGTCGTCACCGCACCGCCGCCCGAGGCGGCGACGGCCCAGGTCATGCCGGCCCCGCCGCCGCCCGCACCCAAGGCCGAGCCCATCATCTATCCGCGCAGCGGGCAGACCACCGAGCAGTTGGAAAACGACCGCCGTGACTGCAACCGCTGGGCGACGACGCAGCCGAATGCGCAGGCCGACAGCAGCGTGTTCAACCGCGCCGTCGAGGCCTGCATGGATGGGCGTGGGTACACGATGAAATGAAGCCCCTCGCCCCGTCTCGCCCTGCTGAACGCGGCCGAGTCCGGTCGGTCCCCCGAGGGGACGAAGCTGCTTGCAGCATCGAGCCGCAAGCAGCCTCAGGCGGGCCGGCTTGGGGCGGCCCGGCGCTCGGCCCGAAATACAACGCGCCGGTCAAACGCCGCAGCCGGCCTCGGGACGAGCGCCAGCTGCGCGATAGCGCACCGCCGTCATCTCCGCCAGGATGCTCAGTGCGATCTCCGGCGGCGTGCGTGCGCCGATGTCCAGGCCCACCGGGCCGTGCAGGCGGTCGAGCTGGGCTTCGGTCAGGCCGAAGTGTTCGGCCAGCCGCGCGCGGCGCTTGGCCTGGTTGACGCGGGAGCCGATGGCGCCGACGTAGAAGGCCGGGCTCTTCAGCGCTTCCATCAACGCGA
>JAEKKH010000314.1 GCA_019510465.1 Burkholderiales bacterium | reverse complement strand
TCCAGCAGCGTCGCGCGCGCCTGCTCGTCGGCCAGCATCTCGCAGAGCGCCAGCACCTTCGGATGGATGTAGGACTTGCGACACACGGCCACCGTGTTGCGCAGGCGCGCGGCGACCTGCGCGACCACCTGCCTGGCCGCGCCCGGCACGCGCTCGCCCGAGCAGGCCAGGCGCGTGAACTCGAGCGCCAGCACGCTGCCGTGCCACGTGCGGAAGTCCTTGGCCGTCGCATGGATGCCGGCGATGCGGCTGAGGTAGTCGTTGACGTCGGCCGAGGTCACCTTGTGGATGCCGCCGTCCTCGCCGGCGTACTGGAACAGCTCCTGTCCAGGCAGGGCCTTGCAGCGGCGCACGACGGCGGCGATGCGCCGATCGGACAGCGTCACCTCATGTCGCACGCCGCTCTTGCCGACGAACGACAGGCGGATCTCGTCCTCGCGCACGCCGGCGTGGCGCGTGCGCAGCGTCGTCAGCCCGTACGAGCCGTTGCCGCGCGCGTACTCCTCGTTGCCGATGCGGATGAAGGTGGTGTCCAGCAGCCGCACCAGCGTCGCCAGGACGCGTTCGCGGGTCGGGCGGCGGCCGTCGTGGCCTTCGAGGTCGCGCTGCACCGCCCGCCGGATGCGCGGCAGCGCGGCACCGAAGGCGCGCAGGGCCTCGAACTTGTCCTCGCCGCGCTGCTGCTGCCACAGCGGATGGTAGCGATACTGCTTGCGCCCGCGCGCGTCGCGCCCGGTGGCCTGCAGGTGGCCGTTCGCGCGGCAGCAGATCCAGACGTCCTCGTAGGCCGGCGGGATCGCCAGCTTGCGGATGCGGGCGAGCACGGCCTCGTCGGTGACGCGGCGGCCGGCGGGGTCGACGTAATGCACGGCGTCGCCGCGGCGGATCCGGCGGATGCCCGGCTCCGCGTCGCTGACCCAGACCAGGCCTTCGGGCACCGGTTCGGCGGCGGCGGGCGACGCGGCGCGGGCCGGGGCCGGGCGCGACGGGCCGGAACGAGGGGCGGCGGACGGATTGCGCATGGTGGCAGGCATCGGCAGTCCACGTGCCGATGCCGACGGCGGTGGGCGCGCCGCTTGCCGTCGACGGCCCACCATGACCGCGAACACCTACGATTCCCCGGCGCCGCGGCGCCCCGCCGCGTCGCGCGACTACGGCGACGACGGCTTCTTCCAGCGCCTGGCGAGGCGCTTGCGCGACCTGCTGATCATGGGCGTCGCCGGCCCGATCACGGGCGCCTGCGCGATCGTCGCGCTGCACTTCGCCCTCGGCGTCCACCCGAGCCAGGCCGACATCGCCGCCGAAGCCGCGCGCCAGCGCGAGGCCGAGCGCGCGCTCGCGATCCTGGAGGACCGCTGGCCCGGCACGGCGCACGGCAGCATCCCGCGCACGGCGGCGCCCGACCTGGCGCCGGCGCCCGGCATGCCGGAGCTGACCGCCGCCGACTTCCGCTCGGTCGACCCGACGCCCGACGCGCGCCACATGGCCGACTGGGTGGTGGCCCGCCACGACAATGGCCGCATGCCGTTCATGGTGCTCGACAAGCGCGACGCCCGCCTGTACGTGTTCAAGCCCAACGGCGAGCTGATCGACCAGACGCCGGTGCTGCTGGGCGCCGCCCACGGCGACGACACCTTCCCGGGTATCGGCGACGTGCCGATCGACAAGGTCAAGCCCTACCAGCGCACCACCGCCGCCGGCCGGTTCGTGACCCGCCCGGGCCTGGACGCCGACCACACCGACGTGGTGTGGCTGGACTACGACGCCGCGCTGGCGATGCACCGCGTCATCAACAAGGTGAAGTCCGAGCGCCGCCTGCAGCGCCTGGCCTCGCCGAACCCGAAGGTGCGCCGCATCTCGTGGGGCTGCATCAACATCCCGATCGCGTTCTTCGACAGCTACATCTCGCCGGTCTACGGCAAGCATTCCGGCGTGACCTACGTCATCCCCGAGCGCAAGTCCTTCGCGGAGGTGTTCGAGCGCACGCCGGCCGGCGCGCAGCCGATGGTGGCCTCGACGGAGACCCTGGCGCCCAAGGACGTCGCCCAGCGCTGACGCTGGGCACCGGCGCGTGACGGAGAAGGACGCGTCCCTGTTCGCGCCGCGTCCGGACATGACGCCGGCGCAGCAGTGCCTCGCGCACCCGCGCGCGTTCGCGTGGCGCGTGCTGACCGGCTTCCGCGCCAACCAGGGGCTGCTGCTGGCGGGCGCCGTCGCCTACTACGCGCTGCTGTCCATCGTGCCGCTGCTGATCCTGAGCGTGATCGCGCTGGCGCATGTGATCCCCGAGCACGAGCTCCTGGCCACCATCGGGCGCTACCTGGCCTGGCTGGTGCCCAGCCAGTCGAACGCCGTCGTCACCGAGCTGCGCGGCTTCCTCGACCACCGCGACGTCGTCAGCTGGGTGCTGCTGCTGACGATGCTGTTCTTCAGCTCGCTGGCGTTCGCCGTGCTGGAGAACGCGCTGTCGGTGATCTTCGTGCACCGCATCGTCGACCGCAGGCGCTCGTGGCTGTCCAAGCTGCTGCTGCCCTACATCTACGTCGCCTGCCTGGCCGCGGGGCTGCTGCTGGTCACGCTCGTGGCCGGCGCGCTGGAGAACCTGGGGGAATATTCGCTCGACCTGTTCGGCCACCACCTGTCGCTGGGCCGCTTCTCGGGCCTGCTGCTGTACCTGCTGGGGCTGTTCGGCGAGATCGTGCTGCTGACATCCATCTACGTCGTGATGCCGCCGGGCCGGCTGGACGTCCGGCAGGCCTTGCTGGGCGCCGTGTCGGCGGTGCTGCTGTGGGAGATCACCCGCCACTTCCTCGTCTGGTACTTCGCGACGCTGTCGCAGGTGGGCGTGGTCTATGGCTCGATGACCACCACCATCGTCGTGCTGCTGAGCCTGGAGCTCGGCGCGACGCTGGTGCTGCTGGGGGCCCAGGTGATCTCCGAGTACGAGCGGCTGCTGATGCATGCGCCCAAGCCCCCGCCCGCCGACCTGGTGCTGCATGACCGCTCCGAAGGGCCCTCGCAGCGCAGCCCGTAGGCCGGAGCTTGCCTGGTGCGCTGAACGCTTGCACTGCTCGACAGGAAGTACAGGCCAGCCCGGCAGTCCTGCGGTAAAAGCTACCGATCCCCGAGGCTGCCCGATGGCGCGCTTCGCGCGTGGAAACCCGCGGTGGCGCGCCCTGACGCCCGGTGAGACGGCGTTCTCACGATGCGGCGCGTTGTAGGACTTGTCTGGCACGGAATCTGCAGACCGCCTCACACGAGTCGCGCGCGCCTGGAGAGGAGCGCGGCCCGGCAGCGACCTGGAGATGACGCACATGACGATCATGGAGACCCGCCCGACGACCGCGGAGACGGCCCCCGAGATGCAACTGCTGCTGGGGGCGCTCGTCCAGTTGCGAAAGGGGGATCCGACCATCCGGCTGCCGCTGCACTGGACCGGCGCGGCGGGGCGCGTGGCGGACGTGTTCAACGAGGTCGTCGAGCTCAATGCGGGCATGGCCGAGGAACTGGCGCGCCTGCGGCAGGTGGTCGGCAAGGAAGGCAAGCTCAAGCAGCGGGCCGCGTTGCGCGACGCGCGCGGCTTCTGGTCGGAATCGATCGACTGCATCAACGCGCTGATCGACGACCTCGTGCACCCCACCAGCGAGGTGGCGCGCGTGATCGGCGCCGTCGCCCAGGGGGACCTCAGCAAGAGCATGGCCCTCGAGGTCGAAAGCCGCCCGCTGGAAGGCGAGTTCCTGCGCACGGCCAAGACGATCAACAAGATGGTCGACCAGCTCGGCAACTTCTCGGCCGAGGTGACGCGCGTGGCGCGCGAGGTGGGCACCGAGGGCAAGTTGGGCGGCCAGGCCAAGGTCAAGGGCGTGGCCGGGACGTGGAAGGACCTGACGGACTCCGTCAACTCCATGGCCGGCAACCTCACCGACCAGGTGCGCAACATCGCCGACGTGACGACCGCCGTGGCCAAGGGCGACCTGTCCAAGAAGATCGACGTCGACGTCAAGGGCGAGTTCCTGACGGTGAAGAACACGATCAACACCATGGTCGACCAGCTGCGCTCCTTCGCGTCGGAAGTGACGCGGGTGGCGCGCGAGGTGGGCACCGAGGGCTCGCTGGGCGGCCAGGCGCGCGTCGAAGGCGTCTCGGGCACCTGGAAGGACCTCACCGATTCCGTGAACTCGATGGCCGGCAACCTCACGTCCCAGGTGCGCAACATCGCCGAGGTGACCAAGGCGGTGGCACAAGGCGACCTGTCCAAGAAGATCACGGTGGACGTCAAGGGCGAGATCCTGGAGCTGAAGAACACCGTCAACACCATGGTGGATCAGCTGCGCTCGTTCGCCGCGGAAGTGACCCGCGTGGCGCGCGAGGTCGGCACCGAGGGCAAGCTGGGCGGCCAGGCCGACGTGCAGGGCGTGGCCGGCACGTGGAAGGACCTGACCGAGTCGGTGAACTTCATGGCCGGCAACCTGACGTCCCAGG
>JAEKKH010000074.1 GCA_019510465.1 Burkholderiales bacterium | reverse complement strand
TGCTCGACATGGCGGGCCTGCTGGCCGGCGCCAAGTTCCGCGGCGAGTTCGAGGAGCGGCTCAAGGCCGTCCTGAAGGAGGTGGCGCTCGACGAGGGCCGCATCATCCTGTTCATCGACGAGTTGCACACCATGGTGGGCGCCGGCAAGGCCGAAGGGGCCATCGACGCGGGCAACATGCTCAAGCCCGCGCTCGCGCGCGGCGAGCTGCACTGCATCGGCGCGACCACGCTCGACGAGTACCGCAAGTACGTCGAGAAGGACGCCGCGCTGGAGCGCCGCTTCCAGAAGGTGCTGGTCGACGAGCCGACGGTCGAGGCCACCATCGCCATCCTGCGCGGCCTGCAGGAGAAGTACGAGGTGCACCACGGCGTGGAGATCACCGACCCGGCCATCGTGGCCGCGGCCGAGCTGAGCCATCGCTACATCACCGACCGCTTCCTGCCCGACAAGGCCATCGACCTGATCGACGAGGCCGCGGCCAAGGTCAAGATCGAGATCGACTCCAAGCCCGAGGTGATGGACCGGCTCGACCGCCGCATCATCCAGCTCAAGATCGAGCGCGAGGCGGTGCGCCGCGAGACCGACGAGGCGTCGCAGCGCCGCATGGGCCTGATCGAGGAGGAGATCGGGCGCCTGGGTCGCGAGTACGCCGACCTCGAGGAGATCTGGACGGCCGAGAAGGCCGCCGCCCAAGGCTCCGCGCACCTGAAGGAAGACATCGACAAGATCCGCTTCGAGATCGAGAACCAGAAGCGCAAGGGCGACTTCAACAAGGTCGCCGAGCTGCAGTACGGCAAGCTGCCCGAACTCGAGAAGAAGCTCGCGGAGGCGCAGGCCGTCGAATCGGGCAAGACGCAGGCGGGCAATGCGCCGCAGCTGCTGCGCACGATGGTCGGCGCCGAGGAGATCGCCGAGGTCGTGGCGCGCGCCACCGGCATCCCGGTGGCCAAGCTGATGCAGGGCGAGCGCGACAAGCTGCTGCAGATGGAAGACAAGCTGCATGAGCGCGTGGTGGGCCAGGACGAGGCGATCAAGGTCGTCTCCGACGCGATCCGCCGTTCGCGCGCGGGCCTGTCCGATCCGAACCGGCCGCTGGGCTCGTTCCTGTTCCTGGGCCCGACGGGCGTGGGCAAGACCGAGCTGTGCAAGTCGCTGGCCGGCTTCCTGTTCGACAGCGAGGATCACCTGATCCGCGTCGACATGAGCGAGTTCATGGAGAAGCACTCTGTGAGCCGCCTGATCGGCGCGCCCCCCGGTTACGTCGGCTACGACGAGGGCGGCACGCTCACGGAAGCGGTGCGGCGCAAGCCGTACAGCGTGGTGCTGCTCGACGAAGTCGAGAAGGCGCACCCGGACGTGTTCAACGTGCTGCTGCAGGTGCTGGACGACGGCCGCCTGACCGACGGCCAGGGCCGCACGGTCGATTTCAAGAACACGGTGATCGTGATGACCAGCAACCTCGGGTCGCAGATGATCATGCAGATGGCCGGCCAGCCGAGCGCGGAGATCCGCGACGCGGTGTGGGAGGAGGTCAAGGCGCATTTCCGCCCCGAGTTCCTCAACCGCATCGACGAGACGGTGGTGTTCCACGCGCTCGATCGCGCCAACATCGAGGCGATCGCGAAGATCCAGCTGGCCGTGCTCGAGTCGCGCGTCGCCAAGATGGACATGACGCTGGAAGTGTCGCCCGCGGCGCTGCGCGAGCTCGCCAAGGTCGGCTTCGACCCGGTGTTCGGCGCGCGCCCGCTCAAGCGCGCGATCCAGCAGCGCATCGAGAACCCGGTGGCCCGGCTGATCCTGGAAGGCCGCTTCGGCCCGAAGGACGTGATCCCGGTCGACGTCAACGGCGGCGAGTTCAGCTTCGGGCGCGTGGTGCACTGAGTCCACGGCGCAGCCGGGAGGGGCCCGGCGGCAGCGATGCCGCCGGGCCCTGCTTCATCGTGGCGGCCGAGGGTTCAGCGCGAGGGGCAGGGCGAAGGAGCGGCGGCGTGGATCGCCCGGCGCCGTGTCGTCACCAGACCGCCGACATCATCTGCATCGTCCACGCGCCGTGATCGACCTTGTAGACGCCGATGTTCGGATAGACCTGCTCGCCCGAGTCCGCGAAGCGCATCTGCTGGTTGACCTTGGTCGCAGGCTCGATGCGCTTGAGCGTCTTGACGATGTCCGCCGGATCGAGGGAGCGGGCCTGGCGCGCGCCGTCGGCCAGCGCGTAGACGGCGTCGTAGGCGTACTGCGCGCCCCACACCGGATCGGCGTTGTAGCGCTTCTGGAAGGCGTCGAGGAACTGCTTGCCCTGCGGGAATTCCTTGGCGTCGATGGCGGTGGCCGTCGCGTACAGCGCCTTGACGTGCACCGGCCGGCGCGCCACGTTGCGGTTGCGCACGACGTTCGTGCCGACGACCGTGACCTCGGTCCAGCCGATCTTGTCGATGGCGTCCAGCACGCCCATCAGCTGCGGTTCGCGCGCGAGGAACACGATCGTGTCGACGCCGGCCTGGCGGAATTGCGCGATCGTCTCGGGCGCGACCTGGCCCTTGTCGTCAACCTCCGTGCTGGCGACCGCATCGCGCTGGAACTTGCGAAGCGCCGCGCCCACGCTGGCGTTCAGGCCGTGTCCGTAGTCGCTTTTCTCGACGATCAGGGCGATGCGTTTCGCGGACAGGGACTCGGCGGCGAAGGACGCGATCGCGCGGCCCTGCATGTCGTCGTTGGCCAGCAGGCGCAGCACGTTGCCCTGGCCCAGCGCGGGCAGGGCAGCGCTGGTGGCGGTGATCATCTGCGGCAGGCCCTTGGCGGCGACGATGGGGATCACCGCGGCGGCCTGGTTGCTGTTGACCGGGCCGATCATCGCGCCGACGCCCGTGTCGATCAGGTCGCGCGCCTGCGTCTTGGCGGCCTCCACTTCGCCCTTGTCGTCAGTGGCCCGGATCTCGATGTGCAAGGGCTGGCCGTCCAGCCTGAAGTCCGATGCGTTGATCTCCTCGGCCGCCAGCTGGGCGCCTTGCAGCAGGTCCTTGCCGCGGGCGCCCGACGGCCCGCTCTGCGCGACCAGCACGCCGATCGACAAGGTCGGCGGGCGGCCGTTGCAGCCGGCGAACAGCAGCGAGGTCGCCAGTGCCGTCAAGGTGAGCAGCAGGCGGCGCGGCGCGGTCATGGAATTTCCCGTGGTTGATACGTCAAAGGGTACGCAATGTGCCTGCCGAGCAAGACCATTCCAAGTCATCGTACGTCTCGTGTGTAACGGTTTCTTGCGGAGGAGGAATTCCTTCACGCAATCGTGCGCTCAAGTCGACCGTTCGGCCAGGGCATTGTCGCGTCGGCGACATCCCCCGCCGCCTCATCCGGTCACCGCCTCGGCCTCGATCCAGCCGGCGACCAGGCGAACGGCGCGCCGCGGCGCGGCCTGCGCCTGCAGCAGCCAGTAGCCGTGCTCGGTCTCGATGCGGGTCGCGTCGGCGAGCACGAGGCGGCCTTCGTCCAGCAGCGGCTGCAGCAGCGGCAGCCGGCCGAGCGCGACGCCCTGGCCCGCGAGCGCGGCGTGGATCACCTGGTCGTACTGGCTGAAGCGCAGCACGCCGTGCGGCTTCGCGTTCGTCCAGCCGCGGCGGTCCAGCCAGGACGACCACTGCAACCACGCGGGGCGCAGGTGCCCGCGCGGCGCGTCGAATTCCAGCAGCGTCTGGCGGGCGAGGGCGCGCCGCGTCGCCAGCGCGCCTTCGGCCACCGACGGGTGCGCGACGGCCACCACCGTCTCGCCGAACAGCCGCCGCGGGGCGACGCCCGTGCCCGCGGGCGCATGGCGGACGTAGCGGATCGCCAGGTCGACGTCGTCGTGACGCAGGTCGACGATGCGGTCGCTGGCCGACAGGCGCAGCTCGACGCCCGGATGCGCGGCCTGGAAGCGGGCCAGCCGCGGCAGCAGCCACAGGCTCGCGACGCCGATGCTGGCGCCGAGCACGACGGGCTTGCCGGCGCCGGCGGCGCTCAACTCGCCCATCGCATCCTGCAGCTGCTGCACGGCCGCGTCGGCGCTGCGGAACAGGCGCTCGCCCTCTGCGGTGAAGGCGATCGAGCGGTAGCCGCGCGCGAACAGCCGCACGCCCAGCTGCGACTCGAGCGCGGCCACCTGGCGGCTGACGGCCGACTGCGTCAGGCACAGGTCGTCGGCGGCGTGCGTGATGCTCATGCGGCGTCCAACGGCCACGAAGCCGCGCACGAGGTCGAGCGAGGCGAGCTTCAGGAGGGGCAGTGACATTCCCAGGATGCATGCGAAGCGGCGAATTCATCCATTGAAGCACGCCCTCGACGATCCTGTAATGGGAATCCCATGTACAGGAGACCCGCCATGCCGCGCGCCACGCCCCCGAACCCGTCCTTGCGCTCGCGCCGCTGGTGGCGCGAGCCCGTCGCGGTCGTCGTGGCCGGCGGCGCGGTCATGGGGTTGTCGCTGGGCGTGCGCTACGTCCAGGGCCTGTTCCAGCTGCCCGTCGTCACCGGCCGCGGCTGGACGCGCGAGACCTTTGCGTTCGCGATGGCGATCCAGAACCTCGCCTGGGGCGTCGCGCAGCCGTTCACGGGCATGGTCGCCGACCGCTTCGGCAGTGCGCGGGTGATCGCGACGGGCCTCGTGCTGTACGCCCTGGGCCTGGCCGGCATGGCGTCGGCCACGACACCGGCCGCATTCACATGGGCGGCGGGCGCGTGCATCGGCGTCGCGTTGTCGTGCACCGCCTTCGGCACGGTGTACGGCGCGCTCAACCGGCTGCTGCCGCCCGAGCGCCGCAGCTGGGCGATGGGCCTGGCCGGCGCGCTGGGCGGCTTCGGGCAGTTCGCACTGGTGCCGCTGGTGCAGGGCCTGATCGGCGGCCGCGGCTGGATCGTCGCGGTACTCGTGCTGGCCGTGGCCTGCCTGGCGCTGCTGCCGCTCGCGCTGCCCTTGCGCGAGGAGGCCCCGGCGGCCGCCGGGGCGGCGGCGCCGTCACCCGACCTGCGCACCGCCTTGCGCGAGGCGTTCGGCCATCGCGGGTTCTGGCTGCTGAACCTCGGCTTCACGGCGTGCGGCTTCCAGCTCGCGTTCATCGCCACGCACCTGCCGGCGTACCTGCGTGACAAGGGCCTGCGGCCGGGCGACGCGGTCGCGGCGCTGGCGATCATCGCGCTGGCGAACGTCGCCGGCACCTACGTGTTCGGCCTGCTGGGCGCGCGGCTGCGGCGCAAGAACGTCCTGGCGGGCATCTACCTGCTGCGCTCCGCGGCGATGGCGCTGTTCCTGCTGTTGCCCCTCGGTCCGCTCACGTTGTTCACCTTCGCGGCCGTGATGGGCTTCATCTGGCTCGGCACGCTGCCGCTGACCAACGGCATCGTCGGCCAGGTGTTCGGCGTGCGCCACATCGGCAGCCTGTTCGGCTTCGTCTTCTTCGGCCACCAGTTCGGGTCGTTCCTGGGCGTGTGGCTCGGCGGCCTGATGTTCGTGCGCACGCAGTCGTACGACCTCGTCTGGCTGCTGGCGATGGCGCTCGGCGTGCTGGCGGCGGCGCTGCACTGGCCGATCGACGACCGCGCCCTCGTGCGCATGCCGCCGCGCGCGCGGGGGGTCGCGTGACGCGCGGGCGCGCGCTGGCGGGCCTGGGGGCGTGCGCGGGCACGCTGGCGATCGCGCTGCTGCTCGGCGCCTGGTCGGCGCCGGACAACGTGCTCGCGTTCTGGACGCTGGTCTCGTTCTGCGGCTGAAGCGAAGCTGTCGCCGGGATCGCCCACCGGTCCGTCGCGCCGGCAGCGGCTACATTTGCCGAAGACTTCGTGACCCGCGAGAAGCGCCACGCGCCCCGGGCCACTACAACGATTCGAGGGCGGGGAGGAACCAATGACGGGATTCAGGACGTGGGCCGCGGGCCTGTTCGTCGGCTTGCTCATGGCGGGCTGCGGCGGAGGTGGGGGTGGGGGTGGATCGTCGACACCGCAACCGGTGGCGAGCGTCGGGCAGTCGTCGGTGACGCTGTCCGCCCCGGACACCGGCACGGCACCGAGCACCGCCGTCTCGCTCTCGGCCACCGATGTCCCGCAGGCCGGCCTGTATGTGCTGTCCTACGGCAGCAAGGGCTACGTCACCACCGACTTCGACGGCTCCAACGTCGTCATCACCGGCGTGAACCCGGCTTCGCTGCCGGTGGGCACGTACCAGGACGACGTCAAGGTGGAGGTCTGCTATGACGACCACTGCGCCAGGCAGGTCCGAAACAGCCCGCTGACGATCACCGTGAGCTATACCGTCACGAAGGGCGACCCGGCCACCGCGATGCCGTCCCTCACCGCCCTCGCGCCGTCGTCGGTCGTGGCGGGCAGCCCCGGCTTTGCGATGACCGTGTCCGGCAGCAACTTCGCACCGACGTCGACGGTGTACTGGAACGGCCTGGCCCGCGCCACCACCTATGTGTCCCCGTCGACGCTGCAGGTGCAGGTCAACGCGTCCGACGTCGGGTCGATCCAGACGGCCTGGGTCGCGGTGTCGAACGCGTCGACCAGCGGCGGCACCTCGGGCAGCCTGCAATTCCAGGTCACGGCCGTCGTGCCGACCGTGGCATCGGTGCTGCCGGCCAGCGTGGCCCGGGGCGGTTCCGCGTTCATGTTGACCGTCAACGGCACGGGCTTCGATACCAGCGCCCAGGTCAGCTGGAACGGCAGCGCCCGCGCCACCACCTATGTCTCCCCGACGAAGCTGGTGGCCCAGATCACGGCGGGCGACATCGCCGGCGCCGGGCGTTTCCCGGTCACCGTGGCGAACGTCTACGGCGGGGCGGTGAACTCCAATGCGGTGAGCGTCGCCGTCTCCGACATGCCCCTGTCCCTGGTGGCGCTCGCGCCGTCGTTCGTCACCGCCGGCGGGCCCGGCTACGTTCAGACGCTGGTGGGCACCGGGTTCAGCGCCAGTTCCACGGTGCAGTGGAACGGCGCGCCGCGCAGCACCACCTTCGTCTCCACCACCCAGCTGCAGGCCGCTGTCAGCGCGGCCGACATCGCCGCCATCGGCACGGCCTCGCTGAGCGTGGCCGACGGCGGCGCCTCGCCGGCGACCAGCGGTGCGTTGACGCTCACCATCGGCAAGCCATCGGGCGACGCGGTGGCCTACCAGATCAACCCGCAGCACAACGGCGCGGTGACCTTCGCCAACGTCGTGGGTCCGACGGCATTCCCGCTGTCATCCACCTGGACGGCCCACCTGGACGGTACGCCGGGCTACGCGTTGGCCGCGGGCGGCCGCGTGTTCGTCACGGTCGCCTCCAGCAATGGCGGTGGATCGGAGCTGGTCGCGCTGAGCGCGGCGACGGGCGCCGTCGTCTGGGGCCCGATCGCGCTGTCGGGAAGCGCCTTCGCCACGTACGACGGCGGCAAGGTCATCGTGCTGAGCGCCTCGATCGGCTCCGCGGGCACGCTCACGGCGTATGACGCGGGCACCGGCAGCCCGCTCTGGACCACCGCGCTCGCCACGCAGTACATGTTCCAGGCCGCGCCGACCGCTCTCAACGGCATCGTATACGTCGGTGGCTCGGGCAGCGGCGGCACGCTGTACGCGGTCGATGACCACACCGGCGCGCTGCTGTGGACGGCCGGCGTGATGAACGGCGACTGGAGCTCGCCCTCCGTCTCGGCCGACGGCGTCTATGTCAGCTACCCCTGCCAGACCTACGACTTCAGCCCGACCACGGGGGCACTGCTCTGGAACAACAGCACCGGCTGCGAGGGCGGCGGCGGCGCCACCGGGACGCTGGCCAACGGCGTCTACTACTCGCCCAACACGCCGGCGGGCTTCAGCGGCATGTCCTTCGACGCCGAGAGCGGCGCCCTCCGCGCGAGCTACGCGGCCGACTGGCCGCCGGCGATCGGGGCCACGACGGGCTACTTCATCCAGGGCGGCGCGCTCAAGGCCATCGCCAATGCGACGAGCGTCATCCAGTGGACGTTCGCCGGCGACGGCGCGCTGGCGGGCCCGCCGATCCTGGTGAACAACTACGTGTTCGCGGCCTCGACCGCGGGCAGGCTGTATGCGGTGGATGCCACCAGCGGCGCGATGCTGTGGCAGACCGACATGGGCGGCAACGTGTTCGGCAGCAGCTACCTGGCGGTGTCGGGCCTGTCGGCCGGCAACGGGCTGCTGTTCGTGCCGGGCACCGGCACGCTGACCGCGTACACGCTGTCGAACAATCCGTGAGCGGGCCGGCCCGCGGCGCCATCGGTGGCGCGGCGGGCGCCGCGGCCAGGTCGACATCGGCCCATGGCCGGCCGGCCGTGAGGGCTTGGGGCGCTTCGTAGAATGGGCACGCCGCCCGCGTCGCGACCGACGCCGGGGGTGTCCTCCACCGCCCGAGATCCCGTCGATGCCCACTACCCACGCCGCTTCTTCCGCCTTCCGCGCCGCGCCGGCGAGCGGCCCCGTCGTCATCGTCGGCGCCGGCCTCGCCGGCCTCACCGTGGCGCTGCACCTCGCGCGCCATGGGCGGCGGGTGATCGTGCTGGCCAAGCGGGGGCTCGGCGAAGGGGCCACGGCGTGGGCGCAGGGCGGCATCGTCGGCGTGCTGGGCTCGGACGACTCCATCGAGTCCCACGTGCGCGACACGCAGGACGCCGGCGCCGGCATCGTCGACGAGAACGCGGCGCGCTTCATCGCCGAGAACAGCGCCAAGGCGGTCGAATGGCTGGTCGACAACGGCGTGCCTTTCACGGCCGACGCCGACGGTCCGCTGGGGCTGCACCTGACGCGCGAGGGCGGCCACGCGGTGCGCCGCATCGCGCATGCCGCCGACGCCACCGGGCGGGCGATCCACGAATCGCTGCTGGCGCAGGCGCAGGCCAACGAGCTGATCACGCTGCGCGAGCGCTGGATCGCTGTCGACCTCGTGACCTCGCGCCACCTCCGGCGCGAGGAGGTGCCGCGCGTCTACGGCATCTACGCGCTCGACATCGACTCGCGCCAGGTGGAGACGATCGCGGCGTCGGCCGTGGTGCTGGCCACCGGCGGCGTGGGCAAGGTCTATCGCTACACCAGCAATCCCGACACCTCCACCGGCGACGGCATCGCGATGGCCTGGCGCGCGGGCTGCCGCGCGGCCAACATGGAGTTCATCCAGTTCCACCCGACCTGCCTGTACCACCCGCAGGAGCGCAGCTTCCTCATCACCGAGGCCATGCGCGGCGAGGGCGCGCAGCTCAAGTTGCCCGATGGCACGCGCTTCATGTTCGCGCACGACGAGCGCGGCGAGCTCGCGCCGCGCGACATCGTCGCCCGCGCCATCGACTTCGAGATGAAGAAGCACGGCATCGACCACGTGTGGCTCGACGCGACGCATCTGGGCGAGGCCTTTCTCAAGGAGCACTTCCCGACCATCCACGCGCGCTGCCTGTCGCTGGGCATCGACATCGCGAAGCAGCCCATCCCCGTCGTGCCGGCCGCCCACTACACATGCGGCGGCATGGTGACCGATCTCAGCGGCCGCTCCGACCTGCCGGGCCTGTTCGGCGTCGGCGAGACCACGTACACGGGCCTGCACGGCGCCAACCGCCTGGCCAGCAACTCGCTGCTGGAGTGCGTGGTCATCGGCAAGACCTGCGCCGACGCCATCCTCGCCGACAACGCCGCCGCCGACGCGGCGCTGCCCGAGTGGGACGAGAGCCAGGTCGACGACGCCGACGAGCAGGTGGTGATCGCGCACAACTGGGACGAGCTGCGCATGCTCATGTGGAACTACGTGGGCATCGTGCGCACCACCAAGCGCCTGGAGCGCGCGCTGCACCGCATCGAGCTGCTCAAGACCGAGATCGACGAGTACTACGCGCACTTCCGCGTCACGCGCGACCTGCTGGAACTGCGCAACCTGGTGGTCTGCGCCGAGCTCATCGTGCGCTCCGCGCTCAATCGCCACGAGAGCCGCGGCCTGCATTTCAGCCGCGACTTCCCGCGCACGCTGCCGGTCAGCTTCCCGACCGTGCTGACGCGGCCGGCGACGAGCCGCGAGCCCGGCTGACGTCGCGCGCCTGCATCCGAGCGGCCAGCCAGCGCTGTCGCGGAGCGCCGACGCGCTGGCGCCCGGGCTGACGTCCTGCCGGACGTTCCCGGGTCAGGCGCGGGCGCGCATCGCGTTGCGCGCCTGAACGAAGCCGAAGGCGAACTCGACGGCCTCGGCGATCGAGCGCTCGGTCTCGCTGCGCTCGCGGTCGGTCTGGAAGAACGCGAAATCGACGTCGTGGCGGATGTAGCGCGGCGGCAGGCGGTTCAGCGCCACGCACGCGATGTCGGCCAGCATGTCCGGGTTGTCGCGGACGTGCGGGAAGTGCTCGGCCATCTCCTGCACGCAGGTGAAGACCGCCTTCTCGTGGTTGTTGTGGATCGAGGCGATGTCCATCGCCGCAGTGTGCCGCGCGCCGGGCCCGGGTGGGCTTCGGGCGCCAGGCAAAGTGCCAACTAGTCGAGCACGCGCATCGAAAAATCGGTGGCGGCGACGTCCTTGGTCAGCTTGCCGATCGACACGCGGTCGACGCCTGTGGCGGCGATGTCGCGCAGCGCGGACAGCGTGACGCCGCCCGAGACTTCCAGCATCGCCTTGCCGGCGGAGACTTTCACCGCTTCGCGCATGTCGTCGAGGGTGAAGTTGTCCAGCAGCACGCTCGTGGCGCCGGCGGCCAGCGCCTCGCGCAGCTGGGCGATCGACTCGACCTCGATCTGGATGTCGACACCCGCGCCGAGCGCGTGCGCCTGCGCCATCACGGCCGCGATGCCGCCGGCCGCCGCGATGTGGTTCTCCTTGATCAGGATGCCGTGCCACAGCGCGAGCCGCTGGTTGCGGCCGCCGCCCACGCGCACGGCGTACTTCTGCGCCTGGCGCAGGCCGGGCAGCGTCTTGCGGGTGTCGAGCACCGCGCAGCCGCGCGGGCTGGTGGCGGCGCCCTCGATGGCCTCGACATGGCGCCGCGTGACGGTGGCGGTGCCCGACAGCAGCTGCAGGAAGTTCAGCGCCGGGCGCTCCGCGGAGAGCAGGGCACGGGCGTGGGCGTCGATGTGGCAGACGTCCGTGTCGGCGGTCATCGTGGCGCCTTCACCGTAGTGCCAGTCGATGCGGGCCGTCGGATCGAGCGTGGCCAGGCAGGAGCAGAACCAGTCGCGCCCGCACAGGATGGCGCTCTCGCGCACGCGCACCACGGCGCGCACGCGCTTGTCGGCCGGGATCAGCCGGCCGGTCCAGTCCTGGCGGCCGATGTCCTCGTACAAGGCGTCGCGCACGTTGCGCGCGCGCGCCTCCGCGAGGGTTTCGTCGTGGTCGAACATGCGGGGTCTCCGGTGGCCGCGCGCCGGACTCGCGATCCGCGCGGGCTGGTTCTTGTCATGCGGCGCCGATGCCGGGCACGATGCCGGCACTGGCGGGGTCGTTCGTCTTGTCCTGCGCGGGGCGCGCGATCGCGGCCGGGTTGGCGGCGACGAAGTCCAGCATGCGCTGGATGCAGCCCAGCGCCTCGCCGCGCACCGGCTCGGCCACCTCGATGGCGCCCGAGCCTTGCTCGAGGCAGTCGACGAGGCCCTGCAGGCTGTTCATGGCCATCCAGGGGCAGTGCGCGCAGCTCTTGCACGTGGCCGAGTTGCCGGCCGTGGGCGCCTCGATCAGCGTCTTGCCCGGTGCCAGCTGGCGCATGCGGTGCAGGATGCCGTTGTCGGTGGCGACGATGTATTCCTTCGCGGCGCCCTTGACGACGGCGTCCAGCATCTGCGAGGTGGAGCCCACGACGTCGGCCATCTGCACGACGCTGCGCGGCGACTCGGGGTGCACGAGGATCATCGCGTCCGGGTGATCCTTCTTCAGCAGGTCGAGCTCCAGGCCCTTGAACTCGTCGTGCACGATGCACGCCCCGTTCCACAGCAGCATGTCGGCGCCGGTCTGCTCCTGGATGTAGCGGCCCAGGTGGCGGTCGGGCGCCCACAGGATCTTGCGGCCCTGCGCCTTCAGGTGGTTGACCACGGCCAGCGCGCACGAGCTCGTCACCATCCAGTCGGCGCGCGCCTTCACGGCGGCGCTGGTGTTGGCGTAGACGACCACGGTGCGGTCGGGGTGGGCGTCGCAGAAGGCGGCGAAGTCGTCGGCCGGGCAGCCGAGGTCGAGCGAGCAGGTCGCGTCGAGGTCGGGCATCAGGACGCGCTTGCCGGGCGACAGGATCTTCGATGTCTCACCCATGAAGCGCACGCCGGCGACGACCAGCGTCTGCTGCGGCGCCTGGCGCCCGAAGCGGGCCATCTCGAGCGAGTCGGCGACGCAGCCGCCGGTCTCCAGCGCGAGATCCTGCAGGTCGCCGTCGACGTAATAGTGGGCGACGAGCACGGCGTCGTGCTGCTTCAGGAGTTCCCTGGCCCGGGCCTTGAGCCGGGCGCGCTCGTCGGCGCTGGGTGTGGGCATCACCTTGGCCCAGGCGTTGGCGGTGCAGGTGGCGCCGGAGGCGTCCTGGCGGTCGTATTCGTACGTGGCTTGTGTCATGGCTGCATCCGCCCCGTTCGAGGCGGTCCGCCATCGTAGCCCATGGCCTGAGGGACGCCGCCCGGAAGGGTCAGGACCCGACCCAGGCCTCGTAGAGCTGGTTCCAGACGTTGGTGACCGAGCGCGTGAGCGGACGGGCATGCAGCAGCGTCGGGCGGATCGGCCAGTCGCGCGCCTCGATCAGGTCTTCCAGGCCGCGGTGCTCCGCAGCGAGGTAGAACAGCCAGCGCGTCTTGGCCGCGAACGGCTGCAGCGCGAGACGGTGCATCTCTTCCAGGAGGCTGACGGCCTCGTGGCTGGGCATCGGGCCGACCAGCACGGCGCAGACCTGAGAGTGCGACAGCAGCGCGCCGAAGATGGCGCGGCGGTCGACCGGCTTGGCGTCGCCGTGCAGGCAGCGCACCAGGCGGTGCGGGCCGTTGCCGGCGGGCAAGAGGGTTTCGTCGACGACGGCGCGGAT
Source organism: Burkholderiales bacterium (assembly GCA_019510465.1). Lineage (GTDB taxonomy): Bacteria > Pseudomonadota > Gammaproteobacteria > Burkholderiales > Burkholderiaceae_C > Scleromatobacter. Next base: position 2,584 of record JAEKKH010000074.1, on the reverse strand, counting down.
CTGCAGGCCGCCGCGCGAATGCACGCGCAGGCGGTCGACCGGCGAGCCGGTGGCGTCCGACAGCGTCTGCATCATGCCGTGGGCCCAGACGCCCGACGGGTCGATGACCAGCATGGCGCTGACCTCGGGCGACGACGCCAGGTGGGCGTGCAGCGCCAGCGCGCCTTGCTCGCTCTCCGGCACTTCCACGGTGACGCCCAGGGCGCCCGCGGAATCGAACATCGAGTTCGGACCTGACCGCTCCTTGCCCGGCAGCACCAGCGGCGCGAGCTGCGCCCGCAGCCTGCGCAGCGGGGCGGGGAAGGGAATGACGGAGGGGCGGGACATGGAAGATGAGCTTACTCGTAGAGGTCGAAATGACCGGCGTCAAGATGTTTACGGATGTGACTTCCTTATCGCGAACTGGCTTTTCATACATGCCTCCTACGCCCGTACAGGAACCGGCATCCGACGCCCCCGGACGGTTGCACGGGCTTGCACCCGGCTACCATCGACACTTTGTCTCGGACCTTCCCGGTGAGTTCCATGCCCTCCGCTGCCCTCTCGGCCCGGCCCCGTCTCGCCGGCCACGCCCTCGTCGAGGCCCTGGTCGTCCAGGGCGTCGACACCGTCTTCGGCGTTCCCGGCGAGAGCTTCCTGGCCGCGCTCGACGGCTTCCACCAGCACGCCGGCCGCATCCGCTTCGTGGCCTGCCGCCACGAGGGCGGCGCCGCGTTCATGGCCGAGGCCCATGGCAAGCTCACCGGCCGTCCGGGCGTGTGCTTCGTCACGCGCGGCCCCGGCGCCACCAACGCCAGCATCGGGGTGCACGTCGCGTTCCAGGACTCGACGCCGATGCTGCTGCTGGTGGGCCAGGTCGCGGCCGAGCAGCGCGATCGCGAGGCCTTCCAGGAGATCGACTACCGCCAGATGTTCGGTCCCGGCACGCTGGGACTGGCCAAGTGGGTGGCCGAGGTGCACGCGGCCGACCGCCTGCCCGAGTACCTGGCGCGCGCCTTCCGCACCGCGATGCAGGGCCGGCCGGGCCCCGTGGTGCTGGCGCTGCCGGAAGACATGCTGTCGACGCTGACCGCGGCCCCGGTGCTGGCGCGCGTGGAGCCGGCGCGTGCGTGGCCCGACCCGCACGTCCTGGCGCAGTTCCGCCAGTTGCTGATCCGGTCCGAGCGGCCGTTCGCGATCGTCGGCGGCAGCGGCTGGACGGCCGGCTCGGCCGCCGATTTCGAGCGCTTCGTCGAGGACTGGGAGATCCCGGTCGGCTGCGCATTCCGCTACCAGGACGTGTTCGACAACCGGCACCGGCTTTACGCAGGCGACGTCGGCATCGGAGTCAATCCCAAGCTCGCACAGCGCATCCGGGAGTCGGACCTGCTGCTCGCGATCGGCGTCCGAATGGGCGAAATGACCACGAGCGGTTACACATTGCCCGAGGCCCCGGTGCCGCGCCAGCCCCTGGTGCACATCCACGCCGGCGCGGAAGAGCTGGGACGCGTCTACCAGCCGACGATCGCCTTGCAGTGTTCGACGAGCGCCATCGGCGACGCGCTGGAGGACGTCGATCCGCCGACGCCGCGCTCGCCCGTGCACGGCGTGCAGGCGCATGCCGAGTACCTGGCCAACCTGGAGGCCGCGCCGGTCGAGCCGATGGATCTCGCCGTCGTCGTCAAGACCATCGAGGCGATGGCGCCGGCCGGCACGGTCTACACCAACGGCGCCGGCAACTACGCCGGCTGGCTGCACCGCTTCCACCGCTACACCAGCCTGCAGCGCGAGGGCCGCACGCAGCTCGCGCCGACCGCCGGCGCGATGGGCTATGGCGTGCCCGCCGCGATCGCGGCCAACCTGCTGTTCCCCGATCGCACGGCCGTGGCGATCGCTGGCGACGGCGACTTCCTGATGACCGGCCAGGAGCTGGCCACGGCCACGGCGCACGCGGCGGGGCGGGGCGCCGGCAAGCTGGTGGTCGTGGTGGTCGACAACGGCAGCTACGGCACGATCCGCATGCACCAGGAGCGCGAGTACCCGGCGCGCGTGAGCGGCACCACGCTCACCAACCCCGACTTCGTGCAGCTCGCGCGCGCCTATGGCTGGCACGCCGAGCGCGTCGAGACGACGGCTGCGTTCGAGCCGGCCTTCGGCCGCGCCATGCAAGCCCAGGGGCCCACGCTGCTGCACCTGCTGCTGCCGGAGGACGTGAGCACCTCCCGCACGACGCTGACCGCGCTGCGCGCCGCCGCGTTGAAGAAGCAGGGCGCCTGAGGCGCCTGCTCTACCGCGAACGAGGGAGGCGGCGGGCACGATCGTGCGCCGTTGTCCTACACGCGACGCGGGGCGCATCGCCGATAGTGAGGTCTCCCGGCGGCGCACCTCCTCCCTCCCTCCTCTTTGGTCGCCGGTCTCAGCCCGGCCCTGTGCCGGGCTCTTTTCTTTGCGCGACCGAAACGCGGTACGCTGGCGCCCCCCACGCCTGCCTGCAGAGAAAATTCCCATGGATCCCATCGTCTTCGACCTGCGCGGCGACCACATCACCCTCGACGCGCTGCTGAAGGCGGCCGGCCTGGCCAGCAGCGGCGGCGAGGCGAAGACC
>JAEKKH010000495.1 GCA_019510465.1 Burkholderiales bacterium | reverse complement strand
CCCGAGGCGCTGCGCTCGGTCGGGCTGTCGGCGCGCAAGGTCGAGTACCTGCGCGACCTGGCGCACAACTTCAGCAGCGGCGCCGTGCACGTGGGCCTGTGGCACGGCATGGACGACGAGGCCATCATCGAGGAACTGGTGGCCATCCGCGGCATCGGCCGCTGGACGGCCGAGATGTTCCTGATCTTCCATCTGCTGCGCCCCAACGTCCTTCCGCTCGACGATCCGAACCTGATCCGCGGAATCAGCGAAAATTACTTCAGCGGCGAGCCGGTCTCGCGCGCCGAGGCCCGCGAACTGGGCGAAGGATGGGCTCCGTACCGATCCGTCGCCACGTGGTACCTCTGGCGCAGCCTCGATCCCGTCAAGGGCTGACCCGCCGCGCAAAAGGACTAGAAAAGATGACCAAACGCCACTTCCTGGAATTCGAACAACCGATCGCCGAACTCGAATCGAAGATCGAGGAGCTGCGCTACGTGCAGAACGAGTCGGCCGTCGACATCTCGGAAGAGATCGACCGCCTCGACAAGAAGAGCCTGCAGCTCACCAAGGACATCTATTCCAGCCTCGAGCCGTGGCAGGTCTACCAGATCGCGCGCCATCCGCAGCGGCCGCAGACGCTGGACTACACGGCCGAGGTGTTCACGGAATTCGAGGAACTGCACGGCGACCGCTCGTTCGCGGACGACGCCGCCATCGTCGGCGGGCTCGCGCGCTTCAACGGCCAGGCCTGCATGATCGTGGGCCACCAGCGCGGCTACGACACCAAGGATCGCCAGCTGCGCAATTTCGGCATGCCGCGTCCCGAGGGCTACCGCAAGGCCATCCGCCTGATGAAGACGGCCGAGAAGTTCGGCCTGCCCGTGTTCACCTTCATCGACACGATGGGTGCGTACCCCGGCATCGGCGCCGAGGAGCGCGGCCAGTCGGAGGCCATCGGCGCCAGCATCTTCGAGATGGCGCAGCTGGAAGTGCCCATCATCTCCACCATCATCGGCGAAGGCGGCTCTGGCGGCGCACTGGCGATCGGCGTCTGCGACCAGATGCTGATGCTGCAGTTCTCGG
>JAEKKH010000494.1 GCA_019510465.1 Burkholderiales bacterium | reverse complement strand
GGCTCTTCCACATCTACCCGCAGGGCAACTTCATCGAGTCCACCGAGGACACGCCCTACTTCCAGATCGGCGAGAGCAAGTACGGCAAGCCCATCATCGACCGCGTCGTCCGCTACGAGACCACCAGCCTCGTCGAGGCGGCCAAGTGCACGCTGGTCAGCTTCGACTCGACCATCCAGTCCAATCTGTCAGTGGGCCTGCCCATCGACATGCTGATGCTGCGCGCCAACCAGTTCGAGCAGGCCATGAAGCCGCCGCACCGCATCGGCCGCGACGACCCCTACTTCCTGGCGCTGCGCGGTGGCTGGAGCGCGGGGCTGCGCAAGGTGTTTGACGAACTACCGAACGAGCCCTGGTTCGACGCTTAAACGGGCCCGAGCACCCGCATCGAATAGTCCACGGCCCTGACGTCCTTGGTCAGCCGGCCGATGGAGATGCGGTCCACGCCAGTCGCGGCGATCCAGCGCAGCTGATCCAGCGCGACGCCGCCCGACACCTCCAGCAAGGCGCGACCGGCGTTGACGGCCACGGCCTCGCGCATCATGGCCTCGCTGAAGTTGTCCAGCAGCACGCTGACGGCACCGGCATCCAGCGCCTCGTGCAGCTGATCGATGGTCTCGACCTCGACTTGGATGTCCACGCCCGCATTGAGCGCCTGTGCCGCGCGCAAAGCCTGCGCGACACCACCCGCCGCAGCGATGTGGTTCTCCTTGATCAGGATGCCCGCGTACAGCGCCAGCCGCTGGTTCTGTCCGCCGCCGACACGCACCGCGTACTTCTGCGCCAGGCGCAGGCCGGGGAGGGTCTTGCGCGTGTCGAGGATGGCGCAGCCCTTGGCGTTGGGGCTCGCGCCCGCCACCGCGTCGACATGGGCGCGCGTGATCGTCGCCGTGCCCGACAGCAGCTGCAGGAAGTTCAGCGCCGGCCGCTCGGCCGACAGCAGCGCGCGGCCATCGGCCTCGATGCGGCAGACGATGCTGTCCGCCGTCATTGGCGCACCTTCGTCGTACAGCCAGTCGATGCGGCTCGTCGCGTCCAGCGCGGCGAACACGCCGTCGAACCAGT
>JAEKKH010000073.1 GCA_019510465.1 Burkholderiales bacterium | reverse complement strand
CGCCCATCGTCAGGCCGCGCGAGCGCATCAGGTCGAGATCCTTCGTGAAGCCGAAGGTGCGGGCGCGCGCGATGTCGCTCTTGTACTTGCCGCTGCCCATGTCGAAGCTCACCTGCTGGCCGGTGGCATCCACGGCCGGATGGTTGAACTCGATCTCGAAGGTGAGCTTGAAGCCGTGGTACGGCTCCAGGCGCGCCCACGCGAGCGAGGCGCCCTCGCCGCGGCGCACCTCGACGGGCTTGAGCACGCGCATGAAGCGCTTGGGAGCGTCCTGCAGCACGATGCCCGCGCTCTGCAGCAGGAACACGAAGCTGGCGGACGAGCCGTCGAGGATGGGCACCTCGTCGGCCGTCATGTCGACGACCAGGTTGTCCACGCCCAGGCCGGCGCAGGCCGACATCAGGTGCTCGATGGTCTGCACCTTGGGGCTGCCGGGATCGCCACCGGCAGAGATCGTCGAGTTCATGCGCGTGTCGGACACCGACCCCGCGTTGGCGGGGATGTCGACGGGCTGCGGCAGGTCCACGCGGCGGAAGACGATGCCGGTGTCGGGCGCGGCCGGGCGCAGGGTCATCTCCACCTTCTGGCCGCTGTGCAGGCCCACGCCGACGGCGCGGGTGATGGACTTGAGCGTGCGTTGCTGGAGCATCCGCGAATTGTAGGCAATGGCCGCCCGCTGTGCGCCGCCGGGGGCAATGATTCCCGGCATCGCCGCGATGCAGCGAATCAATGGCCCGCCTGTCCCTTCGTGCGGGTGCGCCGGCCGGCGCGGGCGGCCGCACGCGCGCGAGGGGCCGCATTCGACAGGGCCTGACCGGTGACGGCTGCGATGGCCGCCGACGGCGCGCGGAAGCTGTCGTGACGCGCGAGCGCGCGGCGCATCACCGACGGAATGTGCCGTCGCCGCCGATGTACGAGAGGTCCACGTAGTCCAGCCCGGTGTGGTCGGTGGGGCTGTAGCTCACGCTGGCGCCCCCCAGGCCGCCGCCGATGTCGACCTGGTCGAAGGACTCCAGCGCCTTCCTGAACGACGCGCGGGTGACGGGCGTCCTGCCGTCGCCCGACGCCTTCCTCAGGCCCAGCACCAGCACCTTCGCGGCCGCGTAGCCCTCGATCATCGCGGGGGTGAGCTGCCGGATGTCCCTGGCCGCCGCCAGCCTGGCGGCCTCGGCGATCATCGGCGTGGCCTGGCTGCGCTCCGACGGGAACACCTGGCTCACGACCACGCCAGGCGCCACGGCGCCGAGTTCCTTGATGAAGCCGGACGACGCGTTGTTCGACAGCGTGGCCACCGTGGCGCCCGAGCCCGCCGCGCGCAAGGCCTTGACGCCGGCCGCCACCGACACCGGCGTGCCGATGAACACCGCGCCCAGCTGCCGGTTCTCCACGATCTTGCGGACGCACGTCGTGTAGTCCGGCCTGGCCTTGTCGATCGCCTCGACGACCGGCGGCGTCGTGCCGCCCTGGCCGAACACCTTCAGCGCGCCCTGCAGCGCGTCGATGCCGAAGCTGTCGTTGACGTAGCAGATGCCCACCTTGTCGAGCCGGGTCATGCCGAGATGGCGCGTCAGGCGCTCGGTCTCCGCCTGGTAGGTGGCGCGCACGTTGAAGATCCACGGGTTCACCGGCGTGTGCAGCTCCATCGCGCCGCTGGAGGGCGCGAGCAGCACGACATGCGCCTCGGCGAGCAGCGGCATCAGCGCGCGGGTGTGCGGCGTTCCCCGATTCAGGAACAGCGCGACCACCTTCGGGTCGGCGACGAGCCTGGTCGCGTTCTGCAGCGTCAGGTCGGGCTGGTTCCTGTCGTCGAGCGACACCAGTTCGATCTGCTGCCCGCCGATGCCGCCGGTCGCATTGACATGATCCAGGTACAGCTTGGCGCCGACGTTGATCTCGCCGACGGAGGCGGCCACGGGCCCCGTGAACCCGGAGGTCTGGCCGATGCGGATCTGCGCGCCGGCACCTGTGGAGGCGAGCGCCAGCAGCGCGGCGGCGAGGAGGGTGGCGGGCTTCAGGTGTTTGATCATGGATGGGGTGCGGTGATGATGACCGGCAGCAGTCGATCGACGGAGGGGATGGCCGCCGGCGCGGGCCGCTCGCGCACCAGCGCGATGCAGGCCACCGATCCGGCCAGCGCGACGGCGCTCGCGCAGAACAGCGGCTGGTAGGAATCCAGGCGCGTCGCCGCGAACGCCATCAAGGCGCCGCCCGCGGCCTGGGCGATGGCGAAGCTCGACGTCGCCAGGCCCCACGCGCGCCGGTGATGCGCCGCGCCGACCTGCTCCAGCGTGTAGGCCGACACCATCACGACGATGCCCGGCGTGCACAGGCCCATCAGGATCGCGGAGGCCAGCAACGTGATCGCCCCGCCGCCCCAGACCGGCAGGAACGCGCTGGCGGCCTTGAGCGCGAAGCCGCCGATCAGGCAGCGCCTGGGCCCGAAGGCGTCGGCGAGCGTGCCCGCCACCATCGGTCCGACGGCGGCACCCAGGCCGAACATCGACCAGTAGAACCCGCCCTGCGCCAGCGGCATGCCCAGCTCCCGCACCACGTAGTCCGGCAGGAACAGCGTGTGCGCGAGGTAGCCGACCGCATTGAGCCCATGCGCCAGCAGCACGAGGGCGACGGTGCGCCGCAGGCCGGCGGGCAGCGGCGGCCTGCCGCCATCCACCGGCATGCCGGCGGCGTCGGCCGGCCACGCGCGCCAGGCGCCGGCGGTGAGCGCCAGGCAGGCGATGCCCAGGCCCAGCCACGCGATCGTCACGCCGTGCGCGGGCACGGCGGCGGCCGCCGCGGAACCGGTGACGAGCAGCGGCACCAGCCATCCCGACAACGCCGCCCCGAGCCCGATGCCCGAGAACACGACGCCGCTGGTGCGCGCCCGGATCGAGGCCTCGTGGCGCGGCAGCACCAGCGGGGCCGGCAGCACCATCAGCAGGGCGCCGGCCACGCCGGCCGCCGCGCGCCAGAGGAGATTCCACGCCATGCCGGCGCCTTCGAACGCGCAGGCGAGGAAGGACAGCGCGCACACGAGCATCGAGGCGCGCAGCAGCCGCGCGCTCGACCAGCGCGCCGCCAGCGAGTCGGCGGCCGCGGCACCGAGCACGTAGCCCATGAGCGTCGCCACGCCGAGCGTCGAGGCCTGGGCCTTGCTGAACCAGCCGGCCTGGATCAGCGCCGGCATCAGCGCGACGAACGCGAAGCGGCCCAGACCGTTGCCGACCAGCGTCGCGCACAGGCCGGCCAGGCTCAGGCGATTGAAGACCTTGTCGATCATCCGCCCGCTCACAGAGCCCCGGAGAGCGAGGCGTACTGCGACGCCTCGGCCTCGCTGCGCAGGCGCCTGGTCACGCGCGGCTCGCGCACCCCGTCGCGACGGCGCACGGCGTCCAGCATGGCCGCCACCGCGCGGCCCGCATCGACGATGGCGGTCGAATTGACACCCGGCCGCGGCACGACGAACGTGCACCACTTGGCGCCCTCGACGGGAATGCCCAGCGCCCAGGCGTTGCCAAGGACCTCGCCGCTGCGGCTGATCCAGTGGTGCTGGCGGTCGATGTCGATGCCGCCCGGATGGAAGTCGCCGTTGTGGAACAGGCGCGCATGGCCGTCGGACAGCAGGCCGCGCAGCAGCGGCGAGGCATCGTCCTGCGGGCTGTGCATCGAGATGCGCGCCCGCACGAGCACATCCACCTCGACCGCCTCGCCCGGCCAGCGCGCGGCCGAGAGCCGCATCGGACCGCCTGCCGGCGGCATGACGCACTCGGCGCCCGGGCCGAAGTCGGCCTCGAGGATGCCGGCCTCCATCAGCGCCAGCATCTCGCTGATGCGCGACATCGGTGGCCCCACCGCCAGCCGGTTCATCACCGGCATGAACTCGGACAGCACCCAGCGGTGCGACGCCGGCGTGAGCGCGCCGAACTCGATCGCCGCGCGCAGGTTGTCGCGCAGGTCGCGCAACACGTCGCAGGCGGCCTTGAGCGGGCTGCCGAGGTTGCCCTGGCGCGCCTCGCGCACGTCGCCGCGCAGGTGCCATCGCAGCCACTGGCCGAACGATTGCCGGCTGGCCAGCGCGGTGCGAGGCACCGGCGCGGCGAGGCGCTCCCACGAGAAGCGCTCGGCCTCGGGAAGGGTGCGCTCGACCAGCGCCCGGCGCTGCGATGCGCCGGCGGCGGCGAAGCTGGCGCAGAAGGCGGCCGCCGCGGCGGCGCCCCGGTGCTCTTGCAGCCAGGCGTCGCAGTACGCGTACTCCATGTCCGCGACGAGCAGCGGCAGCACGTCTTCGACGAAGTCGAGACGGCGCGCCGCCCGCAGCTCGCGCACATGCTGCAGCAGGAGGAATCTCGCGCGGTACTGGTTCGAGATGCCCTTCTGGTTCACCGCACGCGCGCCGAGCGGAATGCCCGAGCGCGAGAACAGGAGCACGTGCGGCTCGCGGCCCGAGCGCACGTAGCAACGCTTGCCCGCGGCGTCCGTGACGAAGCGTCCGCCGCGCCCGAGCGTCAGCTCGGCGATCACGTCGAAGCTCGTCAGCCCCATGCCCTCCACCGCCACCGCCATCCCGGCTCGGATCGACTCGAGGTTGCGCTGCACCGGATAGGGGTCGTCGATGACCTGCGTCGCGCATGCGCCGGGCGCCGGGTGCGCCGCCGCGGGGCGCGCCGGCCGCGTGTGGCCCGTGGTGAGGAACAGGTAGTCGACGCGGATCTTGGCATCCGCCGTCTCGAGCACCCAGGCCTCGTCGTCCTCGCGCTGCGCGCGCAGCACCTCGGCGGCCTTGACGATGATCTCGACGTTGGACGGCGCCAGCGCGCACACGTAGCGGAAGGCCCACTGCAGGTAGCGCCCGAACAGGCCGCGGCCGTAGTAGCCGTCCGGCGACGCCCGCTCGCCGCCGATCAGGTTGCCCGCGCCGATGTCGCTCTGCTGGTTGAGCCATTGATGGAACGACGGGCCTTCCATCACCGGGCCGGCCTCCACGACCGAGGCGTCCGCGAACAACGTCAGCTGCCCGGCCACGGTGTTGACCAGGTGGAACTCGGCCTGCGCCGGGTCGTGGCAGCCGGCGCCGGGCGCGTTCGGATCGAACAGGACGACCTCGATCGGGCCCGAGGGCCGCTGCCGCTCGTTGGCCACGATGCGTTCGAGCAGGGTCAGGCCGCGCGGGCCGACCCCGATGATGCCGATGCGAGACTTCTTCACCGTCGCTCTCCCAGGTCAGGTCGCGACCGCGTCCGTCCGCCGGGGACGGACCGCGGCGCCAGGGCTAGCCCATCACGCGGCCGTACTTGTCCAGGGCGATCAGGTCGACGTAGTGCGATCCCTGCGTCGTGCCCGCGAAGTCCACCTTGTAGCCACCGAGGTCGCTGCGCAGCCCCGACAGCACCTCCTTCACGCGACCGCGCGTCGCGCCGCCCGCGCGCGCCGCCGCCAGCGTCGCCTCGACGGCGGTGCGGCCTGCGATGTAGCCCTCGAGCGTCGTGATGCCGAAGCGGTCGCCGTTCTGCAGCAGCGCGATGTCGCGGCGGCAGTTCGCGACGACGTTGACACCCATGGCGGACGGCCGCGGCACGACCACGCTCATGACGCAGCTCTGGTGGCGCGCGGTGAGCGTGTCCAGCAGGTCCTGGCCGGCATACGACGAGGCGTAGAACAGGCCCGGGTACTTCGCCTGCGACATGTGCGAGATGATGGCGGCCGCGGGGCCGGCGTTGGCGACGAGCAGCACGAAGTCGGGTCGCGCCGCCATCAGCTCGCTGGCCACGCCGGAGAAATCGGTGGCGTGCCGGTCGATGTCGACCGATGCCTTGGGCGTGATGCCGGCCGCGGCGAGCGCGGCGCTCATGGCGTCGCGGTTGGCCTGCGAGGTGTCGTTCAGGCGCACGAGCGCCAGGCGCTGCATGCCGACGCTGCGCACGTAGTTGACGATGCGCGAGAACTCGGCGTCGTAGCCGGCGCGCACGTTGTAGACGCCCTTGGCCGCCTGCGTGCGCAGGCCCATGTTGCCGCTGGCCGTGCCGAGCATCGCCACGCCCGTCTCCTCGAGCATGGGCATGCAGGCCTCGGCGGCCACGCCGTTCGTGAATCCGATGAGCGCGGTCGTGCCGGACTCGAGCAGCTGCAGCGCGTTGGACATGCACTTGACGCGGGTGCCGCCGTCGTCGAGCGTCTGCAGCTCGAAGCGGATGCCGGTGCCCGCCTCGTTGGCGTTGGCGGCCGCGAAGGCCGCGGCGATGCCGTTCTGGACGTCGCGCCCGTAGACCGCCTGCGGGCCCGACAACGCGGCCGACTGGCCGAAACGGATCACGCGCGCCCCGGTCGCACCTGCCCGCACGAGCGGGGCGGCAAGGACACCGGCAAGAGAACCACAGCCAAGCAACAAGGTCCGGCGCTTCATATTGATCTCCCTGGTCGCCACGAGCTGCGGCGTGCTCCTCTCTTCGGTTCGCCGGCTTCACCGATTAGCAAACATTGCTGGCCATTACGCACGACGCATCTGGTTGCAACTTCTCCCAGCTACACATACAGGTATGGGTATTTGCACCTCGATAGAAGTGCCGCGCTGCATCAAGCATTTGCCTGCAATGCATGACGTCGTAGGGAGATCTCGATACGCCATCGCGCGCCGGTCACTGCGCCCTGCGGGATCGGCACCGGCCAACGGAGAAACCGCGCTGCGGCATGCATTCGCCCGCCATCCGATCGAACGCCGGAGAGTCGGCCTGATACCTCCAACCGTATGTGCGCCCAGGGCGCCCAGGGCGGCCCGCGCCGGCTGCGCCGGCCGCCACCACGCGCCGCGACGAAATGCGACAGCGCTGAAACATGCGCTTCGCGCGCATGGCGCCGCCCTACACTCCGGTCGTCCCCCACGACGTTGCGTGCGCCCGCGATGAACTCGAAGCCGCTGATCCTGATCGTCGACGACGACGCCGAGCTCTCGGGCATGGTCGTCGAACTCCTGCAGCGCGAGGGCTGGGCGACGCACGCCGTGCTGACCGGCGGCGACGGCGAGCGCGACCTGGTAGCCCTGCATCCGGAGCTGGTGCTGCTGGACGTGATGCTGCCCGATGCCAACGGCTACGACCTGTGCCGGCGCTGGCGCGCCCTGAATCCGGCGCTCGGCATCGTGATGCTGACGGCGCGCGGCGATCCGCTCGATCGCGTGCTGGGCCTGGAGATCGGCGCCGACGACTACCTGCCCAAGCCCTTCGAGTCGCGCGAGCTCGTCGCCCGCGTGCGGGCGCTGCTGCGCCGCGCCGCGCCCGGCCGCGCGGAGTCGCCGCTCATGCGCTTCGACGGCCTCGTCATCGACCTGGTGCGGCGCGAGGTGCGCGCCGGCGAGCAGGTGCTGGCCCTGACCAGCGTCGAGTTCAAGCTGCTGGTGGCGCTCGCCCGCGTGCCGGGCACGCCGCTGGCGCGCGAGGCGCTCAGCGACGCCGTGCAGGCCGGCAGCTACCGGCCGCAGGATCGCACCGTCGACGTGCAGGTGGCGCGGCTGCGCCGCAAGCTGCAGGAGGTGCAGCCGGGCGGCGCCGACTGGATCGACACTGTGCGCGGCGAAGGCTACGTCTCCGTGCCGCGCTGACGACACCGCAGGACGCGCGCTTGGCCACGCCCACCCTCTTCCGCCGGCTGGTCGTCGCTCAGACGATCGGCGCGTTCGCGCTGCTGCTCGTGTTCAGCAGCGTGTTCTACGTCGAGCGCAACCGCGTCGTCGCGCGGCTGACGGCGCAGCGCTGGGCGCCCGCATTGCGCGCCGCGGCGGGCCTGCCGGCCGGCACGGCGAGCGCGCCGGGCGCGTTCTCGCTGCGCGTCAGCGAACGCCGCCCCGACGACGCGATCCCGGCCAACACCTGGGCCCCGCGCATCGTGCAGCTGCGCGCCACGCTGCTCACGGAAGGCATCCCGGTCGAGGAGATCGTCTTCACGCGCGGCGTGCCGCGGCCGCTCACCTGGATCGCGGTGCCGGCCGCCGACGGGCACGAGCGCTGGTACGGCATGCAGGACGAGGTGGTCGAATCGTATGTCGCGCGGCGCCTGCTGATCGCGCTGGCGCTGGGCATCGCGGCGGTGGCCGTCGCGAGCTGGGTGGCCGCTCGACGCCTGAGCCGGCCGCTGGAGGCGCTGCGGCGCCGCATCGAATCGCACGATGCAACTGCCGCCGCCGGTGACTCGCCCGGGCACGCCGGCACGCCGACCGTCGAGATCGACGCCATCGAGACGGCCTGGGTCGCGCTTGCCGACCGCCTCGCGCGCCAGGAGAGCGAGCGCGCGCTGCTGCTGGCCGGCATCTCGCACGACCTGCGCAGCCCGCTGGCGCGCATCCGCATGGCCGCCGAGCTGCTGCCCGAGACCGAGGGCGTCGACGGGCGCCGCGCCAGCATCGTGCGCAACGTCGACGTGGCCGACCGCCTCATCGCGAGCTTCCTCGACTACGTGCGCGCCGCCGAACTGCCGCTGGCGGCGACGGTGGACGTCGTGGCGATCGCGCGCCACCTGCTGCAGGCGCGCGACGAAGCTGCCGACGTCCTCGCGCTCGCCGCGCCCGCGCGCCTGGACGTGCCGCGCGCGCACGAGCTGCTGCTGGAGCGGCTGCTCGCCAACCTCGTCGACAACGCGATGCGCCACGGCAAGCCGCCGGTGCTGATCCGGATCGCCTCCGACGAGCGCCATGCGATCGTCGACGTCGCCGACCACGGCCCCGGCATGCCACCCGGCGCGCGCGAGCGCCTCACGCAGGCGTTCGCGCGCGGGGACGCGAGCCGCGGCACGCCGGGCACCGGCCTCGGTCTGGCGATCGTGCAGCAGATCGTGCGGCGCATGGGCGGCACGCTGGCATTCGAGGTCGTGGACGGCCTGACCTGCGTGCGGGTGCGGCTGCCGCGGCGCTGAAACGCCTTGTTTCCCGGCCATGACAGGCCTGTCGCGACAATTCACGGAATGTCGGTCGGCGACCGGCCGCGGAGCCGGAGACTGCGGAAACCCCGACAACCCCACCGGAGCGACAGCATGACCCCGCAAGCCCCCGAATCCCCGATCCATCGTCTTCTTGCGCTGCACCGGCTGGCCGTCGCCGCCGCGCTGGCATGCGGCTCGCTCCTGGCCGCATGCGGCGGCGGCGGCAGCGACGACCGCGGCAACGCGGTGACGCCGATGTCGCAGTCCGACGCCACCGCCGACGCCGCGAACGCGTCATCCACCGGCAGCGACACGGCGTCCGCGCTGGACACGCTCGTGGACACCACCGCGGCGCTCGCACCGGTGCTGGCGGCCACCGCCGCGGCGTCGCCGGCGGAGCGCGCGCAGGCCGAATCGGCCCGGCCCGAGACGTCGCCGGCGCCGCCCACGATCAGCGGCACGGTCGCCTGCCCCGGCGGAGGCAGCGCGACGATGAGCGTCAGCGGCACGCTCGAGTTCCTGCGCAACGGCCTGCTCGACGCGGGCGAGGCCTACAAGGTGACCTACGCGCAGTGCAGCGGCGGCGCGGGCCTCGCACGCCTGGACGGCAGCGTCGAGATGGACGTCGTCGCCGCCGACCATGCGAGCGCGCCCTCGTCGGTGTCCGTCAACCTCGCCGCCACGCACCTCGTGCTGACCCTGCCCGCCGGCAACGCGACGCTCGACGGCACGGCCACGCTTGCACGCGCCGTGTCGACGTCGGACGGCACGACCATCGTCACGTCGCACGTGACGGTGCCGAGCGCCACGCTGGCCACGGCCTTCAACGCGCGCACCGGCTCGTTCACCCTGAGCGACCTCGACGCCACGCGCACGGTGACGTCGGTCGGCGGCGCCATCACCGCGTCGCGGTACGCGGGCCACCACACGCTGTCCGGCACGGCCTGGGGCCGCACGTTCTCGATGAACGTCGCCACCACCGGCAACGTGGACTACGACGCCTCCGGCGCGCTGGTGTCGGGCGCATGGACGGTGGTACGCCCGCACGCGACGGTCGCCACGACCGTGGCCAACGGCCTGGTGGTGATCACGGCGGACGACGGCAACGACGGCACGATCGACCACACCTGGACATTTCCCGCGGCGCAGCTGGCGGCCTCGGCGGGCTGACTGCCAGGCTGGCGCCTCGCAGGCCACCGGCGCCGGCGTGCATCGAGTGTCAACCGTCGACAGGCCCTAGATTGCCGCTCCGAGCGCGTCGGCGATCACCTTCGGCACGTCGCTGACCCATTGGGCGCGTTGCTCCGTCGTGCTGCCCGAGACGGGGCCGACCATGCGGCGCGTGACGGCGTCGACGCCGCACAATCCGAAGACGCAGCGTTTCCAGAGGGCCTCGAGCGGGTCGCCGAACAGGAGGCGCTCGCGCTCCATCGGCGTGTTGGACGTGTTGAAGACGAAAGCGTGGCGGGCCACCAGCAGTCCGCGCGGCACCCCGTCGGGCGTGACGCCTGGCGGATAGCCGTACGCCGTCTCCAATCGAAAGACCCGGTCGATCCAGCCCTTCATGATGGCCGGCGGCTGGCCCCACCAGTTCGGGTGGAAGACGAGGACGAGATCCGCCCGGGCGAGTTCGCCGCAGTGTTGTTCGACCAGCGCATCGTCGGAACTCACGTTGGCCTGCTCGCCCGTCGGTTGCACCGGATCGAAGCGCTCCGCATAGAGGTCGTGCCATGCGATCCGGTAGCCCTGCCCGTCGAGCAGATGCCTGGCAGCCTGCGCCATGGCATGGCTGAGGCTGACCGGGCTCGGATTGGCGACGACGATCAATGCCAGGCGATCGGACATGGGGGAGCTCCTCGGGCGTTCGGGCAGGCGGTGGGCGCGGATTCTTCCATATCGCGACGGCGGCGTCCGTGTCCCGTCGGCCGGCATCGCCGTCGAGCGCCGGCTCGCCGCTGGCCGCCCGGCGCATCCGCGGCTCCCCGTTCGCGATCCGTCAGCCCAGGGCCTCGCGCGCCACGTCGGCCAGCTGGTCGACCAGCCACACCAGGCCCGGATCCGCATCGTCGGCCCGGCGCCAGGTCGCGCAGACCTCGTGGCCCGGCAGGTCGATGGGCAGCGGACTGACGGCCAGGCCGAGCGTCTCGCGCCACACGTGCGCGATGAAGGTCGGCACGGTCACGAACGCCGGCAGCGCGCGCACGACGAGCGGGCTCGTCGCGAAGTGCGGGCTCGAGAAGACGACGCGCCGGGCGTGGCCGCGTGCCTCCAGCTGCTCGTCCACATGGCCGCGCAGGCTGGCGTCGAACGAGGTCAGCAGGTGGGGATGGCGCAGGTATTGCGCCAGCGTGACCCGGCGCGCGCGAATGGGAAGCTGCTGCGGCGAGTACAGGCACACGAACGTCCAGCTCGCCAGCGGGCGCCGGCAATGCCATGCGGGCGAGGGCGGCAGCGAACCGATCGCAAGTTCGATGCGGCCGTCATCCAGCAACGTCGACGCATTCGCGCGCGTCGCATCGATCGCGATCACGCGCGCGCTGGGCGCCCGATCGGCAAGGCGCCGCAGCAGCGCGGGCATCAACGCGACCTCCAGCGAGTCGCTCAGGCCGATGCGCCACGTGCGCTCGCTCGACGCGGGATCGAACGCAGGGCGCCGGCGCAAGTGATCCTGCACCGACGCCAGCAGCGGCGCGATCGCGCGCGCGAGCTCGTGCGCTCGCGGCGTCGGCGCCATGCCGTGCGACGTGCGAACGAACAGCGGGTCGTCGAACGCCGCGCGCAAGCGCTTGAGCGATGCGCTCACCGCCGGCTGCCCGAGGAACAGCCGGGTCGCCGCGCGCGTCACGTGGCGCTCCTGCATCAGCGCGTGGAAGACCAGCAGCAGGTTGAGGTCCAGCTTCCTGAAATCACGGGGATCGATGATGTCCATGCTGTCAAACGATTTGAATGATGAATCGCCCGTGGCTATCGTGGGATATCGACGCGGCTTCGCGCGCCGGCCAACAAGGAATCCATCATGAATCATGCAGCCAATCCCAAGGACCCCCTTTCCGGCCAGAGACTGGTCGTCATCGGCGGAACATCCGGCGTCGGCCTCGAGGTGGCGCGCGCCGCGGCGGCGCGCGGCGCGCACGTCCGCATCGCCGGCCGCGACCGCGCGCGTGCCGATGCGGCCTGCGCGAGCCTTCCGGGCGGGGCGGTCGCCCATGCGCTGGATGGCGGTGACCGTTCCGCCCTGGACGCCTTCTTCGGCGAGGCGGGCCCGGTCGACCATCTCGTGCTGACGCTCAGCGGCGGTGAAGGCGCCGGGGAGTTCGCGAGCCTGGACCTGCGGGCGCTGCGGCGCGGCTTCGAGGCGAAGTTCTGGCCGCAGCTCGAGACGGTGCAGGCCGCGCTGCCCGCGCTGTCGTCGAGCGCCTCCATCACCTTCGTCACCGCGGTGTCGGCACGCATCGCGCGGCCGGGCACGACCGGCCTGGCGGCCATCAACGGTGCGCTCGAGGCCATGGTCGGCGGCCTGGCACGCGAGCTCGCGCCGCGCCGCGTGAACGCGGTCTCGCCTGGCGTGATCGACACGGCATGGTGGGGCCAGGCACCCGCCGCCGTGCGGCAGGCGGTGTTCGAGGAACAGGTTCGCACCCTGCCGGTCGGCCGCGTCGGCCGGCCCGAGGACGTCGCGCAGGCCGTGCTATACATGGCCACCAACGGCTTCACGACCGGCAGCATCGTCGAATGCGACGGCGGCCTGCACCTGCTGTGATCCGGGAGCCGCGGCATCGCCTGCCCCCGATCCTGCAATGAGGAGACACCCATGCCCCGCCTGAACGCCACGAACCTGCGGCCGTTCGTTCCCGCGAAGGACTTCGAGCTGTCCAAGCGCTTCTACGCCGCGCTCGGCTGGGACGCCCGGGACGTCGGCCCGCGGCTCGCCCTGGTGACGCTCGGCGAAGGCCAGTGCTTCTACATCCAGGACTACTTTCTGAAGGACGTCGCGGAGAACACCATGCTGCATGTCACGGTGGACAGCGCGCAGGACTGGCACGCCCACGTGGCGCAGGTGCTGGATGCGGGCCGCTTCGCGACGGCGCGCGTGCAGGCGCCGGCGCGCCAGCCCTACGGCGCGACGGTGGTGTTCGTGCACGACCCGAGCGGCGTGCTGCTGCACCTGTGCCAGTGGGATGGTTGAGGCCGCCCGGGATGGCATCAGGGGACCGCCGTGCAGTGGCCGGCCAGCGGACGCACTGCGCTGATCAAGCCGCCGAACCTGGAAGGGGTCCGCGATGACGGCGCCCCCGGGCGGCCCGCGCGGTGCTCAGACGTCGCCGGACTGCGTCTGCTCGACGTCGTGGACGCGCACGCCGCGCAGCTCGCGGTGCAGGTCGTTGGTCATGTAGGCCAGGAAGGCGATCAGGCCGACATAGATCAGGCCGTACTCCCAGCGCGTGCGCGCACTGACGTCGTGATAGCGCTGCGCCTCGGGGCTGGACGACGGATCGAAGCGGAACGCCGCGATCACGTGCGGCAGCGCCAGGATCGCGATCAACAGCAGGATGATGCTGAACTGGTACCACAGCAGCACGCCGATGATGGGCACGCCCAGCAGCCAGATGCGCGGCGACAGCACGGTGGTGATGCGGCCGCCGTCCAGCGGCGGCAGCGGGATGAGGTTGATCAGGTTGAGGAAGAAGCCGGTCGACGCCACCGCGAGCAGCCAGGTCGCGTCGGTGCTGTGCGCCAGCCACCAGGCGGCGATCGCGCCGACGGTGCCCAGCATCGGGCCGCCGAGGCCGATGTAGGCCTCGGTCTCCGCGTCATGGGGCAGGTCCTCGAGCGTCGTCCACGCGAACACGAAGGGGATGAACATCGGCAGGCGCACCTTCAGCCCGCGATGGCGTGCCGCGATGTAGTGGCCCATCTCGTGGATCAGCAGCATCGCGACGATGCCCACGGCGTAGCGCCAGCCGAAGACCAGCGTGTACACGCCCACCGCGAGCACCAGGCTCAGGACGGTGGGGACCAGTTTGCCGAACTTGAGGGCGGCAAGCAGCAGCAGGAAGAGGCGTGACATCGAAGACGGGCGTGGCCGGCGCTGTTCAGGCGTCGCGGCGCGATGCGGGATCCCGATTGTCGCCGACGCCGGGTCCGCGCTCGGCGAGCGTGGACGCGAACGACGGCGCGCGATCCCGCCGCCCGCGGCGCCGGCGGCGCCACCAGGCCGACACCGCCAGCAGCACGAGCAGCCCCGCGCCGCCCGCGGCCAGCGCGACGGCGTGACGGCGCGCGAAGCCGCGCGGCGCGGCGCCGCCGTCCTGCGCCGAAACCGCCGTGGACACGAGCAGCGCCGCCAGGCTCCCGGACGCGACGCGGTCGGTGGCCGGGGCGAAGTCGTCATGGCGCTTGCCGGCGAGGAAGGCGATCGCATCGGCGTGCCGCGAGACGACCGCCTGCGCCGCGGTGCCGTCGGTGTCCCGCGTCGCCACCTCCAGACGGAAGTCGCCGTCGCGTCCCAGCAGCTCGGCCTCGGCGTCGACATCGGCCGGGGAACCGGGCGCGGCGTCCCCCGCGCGCGACGCGAGCGCCCACGCGAGGCGATGGCGGCCGGCGTCATGCGAGGGCGGCTGCGTCCAGCCGACGATCTCGCGATCGGAATGCCTGGCCGCGGCCGCGTCCCGCACGGCCTGCAGCAGCACGTCGGCGTCCCAGGACGTCGCGGGATCCTCGCGCACGAAGCCCGCCTGCCGGAAGCGCAGCGTCAGGCGCCAGGTCGCGCGCGGGTCGCGCGGCAGCACCACGCCGACCAGGCCGGGATGCGCCGCGCGCTCGCCCAGCGTGGCCAGCAGCCGCTCGGCCTGCGGCTGGGGCACGAAGACCTCGCCGGCCGGCAGCGCCAGCACGGCCTGGTCGAGCAGGGGCACGTCGACCGGCCCCTTGCTCGCGGCCCGTGCCGCATCCTCCCAGACCTGGTCGACAAGCGCATCGCCATTCGCAGCGGACGCCGGAGCGGCGAGCGCGCCGACGAGCGCTGCGGCCACGAGCGACCGCCGTCCCGTCGCCACCGCGATCCCGGACGGCCTGCTGGCGCGGTCGGTCCGTGCCCGATGCATTGGCCTGGGGCCGAACGCGCGGGCTCAGTCCGCCTGCTTGCGCAGGAACGCCGGGATCTCGATCTCGTCCATGCCGTGCGAGCTCAGCGCCTCGACCTTGGCCGCGGCGTGCTGGCGGTGGCGCCAGACGCTGGGCGTGCCGAGGTGGCCGTAGTCCGGGTTCGTCGGCATCGCGGGCGCGCCCATGCCGGCCTGCGTGTGGGCCGCGCCCATCGCCGGGGCGTTGGCCATCGTCTGCGGCATCGCGGTGTTCATGACGGCCAGGTTGTCGGTGCCGGTGCGCAGCGCCTGCGTCGTCTGCACCACGGTCAGCGGCGCCTGGGCGCGGCGCGACTGCGACAGGCCGGTGGCGATCACCGTGACGCGCAGCTGGTCGCCCAGCGTCTCGTCGTAGGCGGTACCGAAGATCACGTGCGCTTCTTCCGCGGCGTAGCGGCGGATGGTGTTCATCGCCAGCTTGCTCTCCGACAGCTTGAACGTGGAGCGCGACGCGGCGATCAGCACCAGCACGCCCTTGGCGCCGGACAGGTCGATGCCTTCGAGCAGCGGGCAGGCCACGGCGG
>JAEKKH010000493.1 GCA_019510465.1 Burkholderiales bacterium | reverse complement strand
CGTCGTTGCTGTTGCGGATGGCCACGTTCATGCCGCGCACCTGCGCGTTCATGCGTTCGGCGATCGACAGGCCGGCGGCGTCGTCCTTGGCGGTGTTGATGCGCAGGCCCGAGGACAGGCGCTGCATCGACGTCGCGAGCGACATCTGCGAGCTCGACAGGTTGCGCTGGGCGTCGATCGACGCGATGTTGGTGTTGATCGAGAGAGTCATGATGATTCCTTGGGAAGGTGAAGATCGCTGGAAAGAACCCTCCGGCAAGAGCACTGGCGTCTGTTGGGTTGCCTAGCGCCAGGTGCTCCTACGGTCTGGGGCGTCGAGGACGCCGCCAGGCTTTTGGCCACTCACCGGACCCAAGCTCGAATCGCGAGCCTGTTGAAATGGATATCGGGGGCTTGTCGGGAAAACTTGAGCCCCAAATGCACGCACGCCTGCCCGATTGCTCGAGAAGGCGTGCCGTCGAAAAGACGGGGAAAGACCGCGAACGGCGACGCATTCGAGGCGCAGCCGTTCGGATCTGGGCCCGCGCGTCGCGCGCGGGGCGCCGCTCAGGATCAGCGCAGGAGCGACAGGACTTGCTGCGGCTGCTGGTTGGCCTGGGCGATCATGGCGGTGCCGGCCTGCTGCAGGACGTTGGCGCGGCTCATGTTGGCGGTTTCCGTCGCGAAGTCGGCGTCCATGATGCGGCTGCGGGCGGCCGTCTGGTTCTCGACGCTGGACTGCAGGTTGGAGATGATCGAGTCGAAGCGGCTCTGGGCGGCACCGAAGGTCGCGCGCGTGTCATTGACGTCGTCGATGGCCTTGTCGATGTTGTCGATCACGGTGGCGATGGCGCCCGAGGTGGCGGTCGAGTCGATCACGGCCGAGCTCGTGTTCGTCACGGTGGTCATCGTCGTGTCGGACGTGGCCATGTCGGTCGTGGTGATCGACACGGTGTCGTCGGACGTCGTGTTCGCGCCGACCTGGAAGTTCAGGGTCGTGGCGTCCGCGCCCAGGATGTGCTTGCCGTTGAAGGCCGTGCCGCCCAGCACGCGGGTGATTTCCGACTGCAGCTGGCCGAATTCCTTGT
>JAEKKH010000072.1 GCA_019510465.1 Burkholderiales bacterium | reverse complement strand
ATCGCTCCGGCGCGCGGCGACCGAGGGTTTCCCCGGCGCCCCGCGGGCCGCAGGCGGCGATCAGCCCTTGACCACCGCGTCGTGGCGCTTGTTGTAGATGCGCCTGCTCTGGCGGTTGTCCGCGCGCTGGATGCCGCGCTGCTCGCGGGCGCCGACATGGCCGTCGGCGCCGGCACGCGCCTGCCGCGCGTCCATGTGCGACTGGCCACGCTCCAGCGTCGAGGCCTGGTGCTTCGTCAGGCTGCCGTCGCGCACGCCGTCGTGGATGCGCTGCTGCTGGTTCACGTCGCGCTGCACGTCGGCCTGGGCGCGCTGCGAGGACGCCGACAGCGGATTGCCGTCGATGCCATTGGTCTTGGCGTGCGTGATGTCGCGGCTGACCTTGTTCTGCGCCGCCGTCAGCTTCGCCTTCTCCGTGGGCGACAGGCTGCCGTCCTTCATGTCGTGCGCCTGCATGCGATCGACGTGCGCCTCCTCGCGCTGCAACTGGCTGTTCTCGCGCGTGGTGATCGTGCCGTTGCCCAGCCCGTTCTCGATGCGCTGTTCCTGGTTCACGTCGCGTTGCGTGGTGCTGGCGGCATTCGTCTGTGCCGACGCGGCGAAGCTGGCGCCGAAGGTGGCGGTGGCGACGAGGGCCGTCGCGAAGAGCTTGCGGTTCATGTCGATCTCCTGGTGTGTGGGTTTCGGGAGCGAACGGTGTGCGGTTCGTACCGGCTCAACGAGCCCTCGCCGGCGTGAGTTGACCCTGACGCGCGAACATCACCTGGAGATTCAAACGCTTGACTCGGCAGCAACACGGCAAGCAGTTGTTGCGCGGCCGCCGGCGCGGTATCCGACAATGCGCCCATGCCCGATCTCGACCCCATTGCCTCCGCCGTCGACAAGCGCCTGACCGATCTCGAGGTCAAGGCCAGCTTCACCGAAGACCTGGTCGACCACCTGAACGACCTGGTGGCCCGCCAGCAGGAGCAGATCGACCTGTTGATCCGCGAGGTGGGCAAGCTGAAGGATCGCGCGCCCGACACCGGCGGTGCGGCACGCGATCCGCGCGACGAGCTGCCGCCGCACTACTGAGTCCGACGGCCCGCCGCCAGCAGGCGGAAACGGCGCCCGGAACGCCTGCACGAACACCGAACGAGATCCGAATGACCGCGCCCGATCCACACCACCTTCCCCAGCCCGACGTCGTCGCCTCGATGCGCGGCGATCTCGCCGACTGGCGCCAGTGGCTCGCGCGCCTGGTGGTCCTCGCCTACGCCGCCGCCGCGGGCTTGTCGGTGGTCGCGTTCAACGAGCTGTGCGAGGCCGCGCAGCGCGGTTTCGCCGCGGTGCTCGCGTTCCACCCCTGGGCGCCGCTCGCGTGGACGACCGCCTGCACGGCCCTCGTCGTGTGGCTGGCGCGGCGCTTCGCGCCAGGCACCGCCGGCTCGGGCATTCCACAAGTCATGGCGGCGCTCGACCCCGCGGCACCGCCGGGGCTGCGTCCGAAGCTGGTGTCGCTGCGGCTGAGCGTCGCCAAGTCCTTGCTGACGGCCGGCTCCCTGCTGGCGGGCCTCGCCAGCGGCCGGGAAGGGCCGTCGGTGCAGATCGCCGCCGGCGTGATGCAGCATGCCAGGCGCTGGTTGCCTCCGCATCCCGGCATCTCCGAGCACGGGCTGCTGGTGGCCGGCGGCGCCGCGGGCATCGCCGCGGCGTTCAATGCACCGCTGGCCGGCGTCATGTTCGCGATCGAGGAACTGGCGCGCACGCTGGAGCAGCGCAGCAGCGGCCTGATCATCGCCGCCATCGTGCTCGCGGGCCTGATGGGCGTGTCCTTCTTCGGCAACGCGACTTATTTCGGCACGATCGAGGTGCCCGCGCTGCACTACGCCATGTGGTGGCCGGCGCTGCTGCTCGTGCTCGCCTGCGGCGCACTGGGCGGCGTGTTCGCCCGCCTGCTGCACGCGTCCATCACGGGATCGACCGACCGCATCGGCCGTTGGCGCGCCGCGCATCCGGTGGCCTTCGCGGGCGCCTGCGGGCTCGCCGCGGGCGTCATCGGCATCGTCAGCCACGGGGCGACGTTCGGAAGCGGCTACGGCTACACGCGGGCACTGCTCGAGGGCCACCTCGCCGTGCCGCTGCTGTACGTCACGCTGCGCGTCGTGGCGACGTGGCTGGCCGTCTGGTCGGGCGTGCCCGGCGGCATCTTCGCGCCGTGCCTGGCGATCGGCGCCGGCGTCGGCCACGACATCGCGGCCTTCACCGGCGCGACGGCCGACGCCTCGGCCCTCATCGCGCTGGGCATGGCCGCCTTCCTGGCGGCCGTCACGCAGGCGCCGATGACGTCCTTCATCATCGTCATGGAGATGGTGGGCGGCCACTCGATGGTGCTGAGCCTGATGGCGGCGGCGCTCGGCGCGAGCCTGGTCTCGCGCTGGGTGGCGCGGCCCCTCTACGCGTCGCTGGCCCACACGATCGTCTCGCGCGCGGCCCACGCCCGGGCGGACGCCGGCGCCTGACGGGCGCAGGCCCGCCCGCACGCCCAGTCAGCTGTGGTCGAGACGGGGGCCGGGGGCGGCCCGCGCCGGCACGGCGTGCGAGGCCGACGGCTCGAGCGACGCCTCCGACGCCGCCCTGTCGGACACCGGCAGCGTCGCGATCACGAGGCCGATGGCCAGCGAGAACACGAGGGCGACCAGCGCGATCGCTTCGGCCACGCGGTCGTCGCGCGGGTACGGCAGGCTGCCGTCGCGAAACCACAGGTATTCGGATTCCGGGCCGGCGTGCGGCGCTGCGTCGTCGTGTTGCATGGCGTTCCTCGTCGCTGCGATGGGGTGTCGGATGCACCCTCGTCCCCAGGGACTTCGGAGCGCGCCGCGCAGGGATGAGCCTCCCGCCGTCGGGAAGTCTCCATGGTGCTCGTCAGGAATGCGCGAGCGCGGAGCAGCCTCTCCCGAGGCGCCCAGGCAACGGTCAGAGCTCGATCAGCTTCTCGCGGATGGCCCAGCGCACCAGTGCGGGCACGTCGGCCAGTTCGAGCTTGGCCATCAGGCGGCTGCGGTAGGTGTCCACGGTCTTGGGCGACAGGTGCAGTTCCTCGCCGATGGCGGCGCTGCTCTTGCCGCTGGCCACCATCACCAGGATCTGGCGCTCGCGCGGCGACAGCGTGTTGCCGCGCTCGGCGTCGGTGGTCAGGCCCTGCACGGCGATGTCGGTCAGGCCTTCGCCCAGGTAGCGGCGGCCCTGCATCACGGCATCGACCGCGGACACGAGCTCGACGCTCGCCGAGCCCTTGAGCACGTACCCCGACGCGCCCATGCGCAGCGCCTCGGCCACGTTGCGTGGCTGGTCGGACATCGACAGCACGATGACGCGCGTGGTCATCTGCCGGCGCTGCATCTCGGCCAGCACCTCCAAGCCGGAGCGGCCATCCAGCTGGAGGTCCAGCATCAGCACGTCGGGCACCAGCCGGTTGACCTCCGATAGCGCCTGGGTGACGTCCTCGCCCTCGCCGACGATCGAGTGCCCGGCGCCTTGCAGCAGCGCGCTCAGGCCCGCCCGGACGATCGGATGGTCGTCGATCAGATAGATTCTTGCCATAAGCCTTGTTCTCCCTGAACCTGCGCCGCGGCGGATTGCCGCGCGGTGCGCCTTCCCGGTTCGCCGCTGGACTCGCGGCCTCGATCACGTCTTCTGCGAGCCGTGTTGCCCGCAACGCTACGCTGGCGGCCTGCGCAGGTCAATCGCCGCGGATGCCCTCGGCAATGTACTGTGCGCTGCAATGCCGTGTCGGTGACGTGCCGGGAGACGCGGGCCGTTCGGGTGGATTCGTCTCGCAAAGCGTCAGGCGCCGCCGAGCGCGGCCAGCAGGTTCTCGATGTCGACCGGCTTGACCAGGTGCGCGTCGAAGCCCGCCGCGCGCGCGCGCGCGACGTCGTCCGGACTGCCATAGCCAGTGAAGGCGACCAGGCGCATGGGCTGGCCACCGAGGCGGCGCCGGATCTCGGCGGCCAGCTGATAGCCGTCCATGCCGGGCAGGCCGATGTCGATGACGGCCGCCGCCGGCGCGAACGACTCGAGCTGGCCCAGCGCGAGTTCGGGGTGGACGGCCGTCGCGACCTCGTAGCCGAAGGCCTGCAGCAGGATCTCCATCGACTCGACGGCGTCGACGTTGTCGTCGACCAGCAACACGCGCTTGGACGATGCCGACGGGGAATCGGTGGGACGGGGTGCGGGGGACATGCGGCAGCGGGCCCGAGGACGAGGGATGAACGTCGATTATGGCGTGGGCCGGGGGTATCCGCCGCCGCGGGCCGTCCGCTTGCCTGCTGTCCTACACGCCGTGATGGGCTCGGCCTACCGTGTCCGCGCCGCGGCAGCTCCACACTGGGGCGACTCGACAATGGTCATGGAGACGATGATGGCGCAGCACCGCGCAGACCGGTCACGCGAATCCGCGGAGGTTGCCTTATGAGCGCCGTCCACGTCTTCCCGGCCTCCGACGAGACGCTGGAGGTGCCCGTGGAGGCGACGGGCGAGGGCGCCGAGGCACCCGACAAGGATGCCGCGCTGCTGCACATGCCGCTGGATGTGCGCAGCACGTCGATGATCGTCATCGCGTCGCTGCTCGGCCTGTACGCGCTGCGCTGGGCCGCGCCGGTCGTGATCCCGGTCCTGATGGGCCTGCTGTTCAGCTATGCGCTCACCCCGCTGGTCGATCGCATCGTGCGCATGGGCGTGCCGCGCCCGCTCGGGGCGGCCGTCGTGATGGTCGCGCTGGTGGGCGGCGTCGCCTGGGGCGCGTGGTCGCTGACCGACCAGGCCAACAACCTGATCGAGTCGCTGCCCAGCGCCGCCCAGAAGGTGCGCGACACCCTGCACCCGCGCGGCCGCGATCCCAGCCCGTCGACCATGGACCAGGTGCAGAAGGCCGCCGCCACCATCGCCCAGGCGACCGACAACGCCCGGCCGGCGCCGGGCGTGGCCAAGGTGCAGATCGTCAAGCCGCAGTTCAACATCCAGGACTACGTGCTCACCGGCACGATGCGCGTGGCCGAGGCGGCCGCGCAGGCGCTGGTGGTCGCGTTCATCACCTACTTCCTGCTGTGCGCGGGCGACACCTTCCGGCGCAAGGTCACGCGCATCGCCGGACCCAACTTCGCCAAGCGCAAGATCACCGTGCAGGCGCTCGACGAGATCACCGACCAGATCCAGCGCTATCTGCTGGTGCAGCTGCTGACCAGCATCGTCGTGGGCGTGGCCACCGCGCTGGCGTTCTGGGCGCTGCACTTCAACAACGCGGCCGTCTGGGGCGTGCTGGCCGGCGTGCTGAACCTCGTGCCCTACGTCGGCACCGTGGTGATCTGCGGCGCCTCGTCGGTGGTGGCGCTGCTGCAGTTCGGCACGCCGCAGATGGCGCTGGCCGTGGGCAGCGTGTCCATCGTGCTGCACGTCATCTCGGGCTACGTCATCACGCCCTGGCTGACCAGCCGCACCAGCCGGCTCAACGCCGTCGTCGTGTTCATCGGCGTGCTGGCCTGGGGCTGGTTGTGGGGCGTGTGGGGGCTGCTGCTCGGCACGCCGATCCTGATGGCGTTGAAGGCGATCTGCGACCGGGTGGAGGACCTGCGCGCGATCGGCGAACTGCTGGGCGGCAGCGACAAGCCCTCGGAAGGCGGCAGCGGGACCGTCGAGGCCTGAGCGCCAGGGCGCCCGAGCGCCCTCGGGCGCCGGCCCGCGCCGCGATGCGGTCGTCTGCAACGTCGGGGAGGCGTCGCCGCGATGCCGGCCATGAGGGCGATCGCACGTTGCGTGCCTGCCTTCGGATCCTGTCTGGCGCGGACACGCCGTCAAGCGAGGCTGCCGCGGCCCTGAGTCTTCGCCTCGCGCAGCCGTTCGGCCGCCTGCGCCAGCAGCTCGGGCGCCGCGCCGCCGTCGGGTGCGATCCCCCATGCCACGCCCACGCTGGCGCCGATGCGGATGGTCAGCGCATCGACCTCGAAGGGCTGCGCCGCCGCGGCGATCGCCTTGCGCGCCAGCGCCTGGGCGTGGGCGCGCTCGCGCACGCCCGACAGCGCGAGGACGAACTCGTCGCCGCCGACGCGCGCCACCGCGTCGCCGGGTCGCACGATCGCCTGCAGCCGGCGCCCGAACTCGCTCAGCACGCGGTCGCCGGCCGGATGGCCGAACACGGCGTTGACCGGCCGGAAGCCGTCGAGGCCGACGCGCAGCAGCGCCAGCGACCCCGCCTGCGCGGCGCCGTGGTGCGTGTCGAGCCACTCGTCGAGGCCGCGGCGGTCGAGCAGCCCCGTCAGCGCGTCGCGGCGTGCCAGCGCCGGCAGCGGACCCGGCGCGTCGCCCGGGCGCGGCAGCAACTGGCCGACGACGACGTAGCCGTCGATGGCGCCGTCGATGCGCAGTGGGATGCAGGTGATCGCGAGGTCGCGCAGGCGCTGCGACGGGTCCACGCTCTCGAGGCTGACCGTCTCGCCGACCAGCGCCCGCGCGATCCGCGGCTCGCAGGCCGCGTACAGCACCGGGCCGACGACCTCGGCCACCCGCCGCCCCAGCAGGTCCGAGCGCGGCAGGCCGGCCCAGCGCTGGAACGCCGAATTGACGACGCGGTAACGGCCGTCGGCACCGACCACGGCCACCAGGGCGGGCAGCGCCTCGATGACGGATTGCAGCATGGCCGACTGCAGCGTCAGCGCGTCGCGCGCGGCGACCGCGCCCGAGATGTCGCTCATGACGGCCGACAGCCGCTCCACGCGGCCGTCCTCGCCGCGATGGGCGATGGCCAGGTGGCTCACCGGCGCGATGCGGCCGCCGGCCAGCTTCAGCGTGGTCTCGCCGCGCCAGGAGCCGCGCGCGCGCAGCGCGGGCTGCACCTCGCCGACATGGCGCGCGTTGGCGTCGGCGGTGCCCAGGTCCTCGGTGCGCAGGCCGGCCAGCGACGCGCCGGGCGCGATGCCCATGGCGCGCCGCAGGGCCGGATTCAGGTACTCGATCTCGCCCTGGCGTGTGGCCTGCAGGATGAAGTCGGGGCTGAGCTCGGCGATCTGCGTGAGCTCGCGCAACTGGCGCTCGCTGGCCACGCGCTCGGTGATGTCGATGCTGGTGGCGTAGTAGCCGCGCACGCGGCCGTCCTCGCCGACGTCGGGGATCAGCTGCGTGTGCAGGCGCCGCGTCCGCCCCTGCAGCGTCTCGTCGTATTCGAATTCCTGCGGCTGCCCGCGCAGCACGGCCTGCACGTGCGGTTCGATCGCCGCGTCTCCGCTGCCGCCCGAGAACTCGGCGCGCGCGTGGCCGAGGATCTCCTCGCGCGGGCGGCCGTAGCGCCGGCAGTGGGCCTCGTTGATGAAGCGGTAGCGCGAATGGGCGTCGAAGCACGCGATGCGCATCGGCAGGTGGTCGGTGACCTGGCGCAGGAAGCGTTCGCTGTCGGCCAGCCGTTGCTCGAGCAGCTTGCGCTCCGTGACGTCCTGCAGCGCGCCGACGATGCGGCGGGGCTGGCCGTGTTCGAGCTCCAGGCTGCCGACCGTGCGCACCCAGATGCGGCGGTGGGTGGCGGTCTCGCGCGGCAGCTCGAGGTCCCACGGCACGCCGCGCTCCACGCAGTCGTCCATCGCCCGGCGCAGCGTCTCGCGCGCCTCGGGCTCGTAGCTCGCCAGCGCCTCGTCGCGGCTGCGCGCGAACGCCGCGTCGACCTCGAGGATGCGGCACACCTGCTCGGACCACGTGATGGCGCCGCTGCGCAAGTCGAGCTCCCAGCCGCCGATGCCCGCCACCTCGCTCGTGCGGTGCAGGAAGGCCTGGCTCGCGCGCAGTGCCCGGTCGGTCCGCTTGCGTTCGGTGACGTCGCGGCCCACCGAATGCAGCAGCGCGCCTTCGGGCTCCTGGCGGCGCTTGTTGGTCCAGGCGATCCAGTGCTCGGCGCCGTCGGGCCCGAGGTTGCGGTTCTCGCCCTGGCGCTCGCGCCCCGTGCGCATCACGGCGGCCACCTGCTGGCGCACGGCGTCGAGCTCGGACGGCTCGACGAGGTCGTACAGGCTGGTGCCCACGAGCCCTTCTGGCGTGCGGCCGAAGACGCGTGCATAGGCGGGGTTGACGTAGACCAGCGTGCCGTCCTCGCGCGCCAGCGACACGAGCTCGCTCTGGTCCTCGACGAGCGAGCGATGGCGCTGCTCGCTGGCCCGCAGCACCGCTTCGAAGCGCGTGCGCGCGGCAAGTGTCAGCAGGGCCTGCGCCAGCGCGAGCAGGATGAACCCGCACAGCGACGCCACGGCCACCCATTGCAGCCGCTGGATGCGCGCGACGCCGGACGCGATGCGAGCGCCGGCCGCGTCGTGCTCGGCTCGCACCGAATCCAGCACGTCGCCCACGGCACGCCGCGCGCGGGCGGCGGCGTCGCGGCCTTCGCCACCGGCCAGCAGCGCCAGCGCCTGGTCGTGCCGGCCGGCGCCCTGCAGCTGGACGCCGTCGGCGAGTTCGGCGAGCTTGTCCGCGACGGCTTGTCGCGCCTGCGCGGCGGCCGTGCCGCTGCTCATGGCGTCGGCGGCGCCATCGAGGGCGCCCAGCAGCACCGGCAACCGGTGGATCGCGGCGCGGTAGGACGCGAGCCAGGCGGCGTCGTCGGTCATCAGCCAGGCGCGCTGTGCCGATTCCGCATCGGCCAGCGCGAGCTGCATGCCTTCGAGATCGCGCATCCGGGCCGACAGCGACGCCTGCTCGTCGACCTGGCGCAAGGTCGCCCGCGCCTGGGAGGTGAACGCCAGCGCCGCCACGACCAGGCCCGCCAGCGAGACGAGCAGCGCGGCGAGCGTGATCCGCAACCAGAGGCGGCGCCTCGCGCGGCCCGTGTCCTGCACCCGAACGCCTGGCACCCTGGCCTCCGATCCTGCGGGCGTTGGCTCCCTGTTCGCGTCCAGTGTAGGGGAAGGCGGCGCGGCCAGGGCGCGCCGCCGCAGGCCCGTCACGCCATCAGTTCACGGCGCGGATGTAGATCGGCACGGTGCTCTTGCAAAGCTGGGTCGACGACGCCGGGTACAGCGGCTTGGCCATGTACGACGACTGCACCGTCGACGGCAACGGGCTGGGCAGGCGCATGTGGAAGCGGACTTCCTCGAGATAGCTCTTGCCGCCGGAGCTGATGCACAGGTACTCGATGTCGATCTTCGCGTAGGTGCCGTAGTCGAGCGCCGCCGCGGACTGCAGCTGCGCCAGCGTCAGATGGCCGCCGACGTTGGCCGACACCGTGGCGCCGAGGTTGCTCGCGTTGATGCCATCGAGCATCGCCAGCGTCGGCGCGAAGAAGGCCTGCTGCGACAGGCCCGAGCAGGTGCCGTGCTCGGTCCACTCGTGGCGTTCCAGGTAGGACTGCGTGCCCGGCTCGTCGATCTGCAGCAGCGATTCGGTCGAAGGCTGGAGGACGACCGCGGGCAGCGACGCCCAGTCGCCCGACTGGTCGTCGGACTTCTGGCTCGCGCTCACGCCGCAGTACGAACCGCTCTGCGGCCACAGGCCGTGCAGCGAGAAGGAGTGCGCGTCGTGCCGGGTCGGCGTCTCGCTGCTGCACTCGGGCTTGGTCGAATGCTGCAGGCAGAACGCCGGCTCCCAGCTGATGGCCAGGGCGTAGTTCTCGACAGGCGAGGCGGCGCGTGCGGCGGCGGGAGCCAGCGTGGCGGTGACGGCGGCAAGGGCGCCGACGACGAGGGGGCGCAGGACGGGGGACGATTGCATGCTCGTGGTTCTCCAGGTTTTGTTGCGGTCCAGGCGCTCGTGGCGCGTGGCCGACCCGGATTCGAGCATCGGCACATGACAAGGGACAGCGGGAAACGCCGGTCGACCGCAGGCAGGCCGTCGCGTTGCTTTTCGCACGAATCTCCTATGGCGGAACCGGTTCCCGGACCCGCGGGCGACATACCCCATACCGTGTTTCGGGTAGGGGCGCGGCCCCGTGTTCAGCTTCACGACGGTTCGGGCATCGCCATCAGTTGCGCCTTGCGCCGGGCGATGCGTCCCCCCATCGCCTTCAGGTCGAGCCCGGCCTTGCGCAGCTTGGGAAAGAGCGCGCTCTCTTCTTCCTTGACGTGGTGGTCGATGTACTCGCCCAGCACCTTCACCTTGGCGTCGAACAGCGGCTGGTCGCTGGTCATGGTCTTGATCTGCGCCACCAGGCTCTTGGCGCTGGCGTGTTCGACGTAGGCCTCGTCGACGATGTCGTCGTCGTGGACCAGCGCCTCGCGCGCGGCCGGGTAGAGGATCTCCTCCTCCACCTGGGCATGCAGGGTGAGCGCGACGCAGATCTGGCTGGCGAGCAGCATGCGTTCGTCGCCGCGGCCGCCGGCCTCGGCGAGCTGGTCGTACTGCCGGAACATCGCCTTGACTTCGCGATGCTCGGCCGTCAGCAACTGCAACGCGTCCTGCGACGAATCCGGCGGCACGGCGTGGGCAGGCGTGGCGGGTTGGCTGGCTGGCATGGTGCTCTCCTGGCCTCAGGTAGTTGCCGCGAGTTCGCAGCAACCCGCATACCCATGTCGCTGCAGCGGCGGCTCAGGTGGCGCGCGCGGGGACGGGCAACGGCGCCGGACGCTTGAGCAGGAAGATGGCCACCGCCGCCACGATGCAGGTCAGGCCGGCGGTGTACAGCGCCGGGCTGTACGACTGCATCACCGTGCGCGTCAGGCCCGCACCGTAAGCCGCCACGGCCCCACCGAGCTGGTGGCCCGCGAAGATCCAGCCGAAGATCATCGGCGCGCGCTGCTTGTCGAACGCGGCGCTGGTCAGGCGCACCGTGGGCGGCACCGTGGCGACCCAGTCGAGCCCGTAGAACACCGCGAACAGCGACAGGCCCACCACGGAGAACGTGGAATGCGGCAGCCACAACAGCGACAGCCCGCGCAGGCCGTAGTACCAGAACAGCAGCTTGCGCACGTCGTGGCGGTCGGACAGCCAACCCGACGCGATGGTGCCGACGAAGTCGCAGGCGCCGATCGTGGCGAGGACCGACGCCGCGGGCACCGGGCCGAGGCCGTAGTCGCCGCACAGCGTGATGAAGTGCGTCTGGATCAGGCCGCTGGTGCTCAGGCCGCACACGAAGAACGTGCCGAACAGCACCCAGAACGCGCCGCTGCGCGAGGCCAGGCCCAGCGTGCGCACCGGCTCGAGGAAATTGGGCCGCCACGCGGCGGGCGCCGCGTCGGCCTGCGCCGGATCGGCGCCGAACGGCACGAGGCCCAGTTCGTTCGGGCGGTCGCGCAGCAGGCAGAATGCGAGGCCCGCGACGACCAGGCAGCTCGTGAACACCGGCGTGATGGCCAGGCGCCAGCCGTGGCTCTGGATCAGCGAGGCGGCGATCGGCAGGAAGATCAACTGGCCGGTGGCCGAGCTGGCGGTGAGCAGGCCCATCACCAGGCCGCGGCGCTGCTCGAACCAGCGGTTCGCGACGGTGGCGCCCAGCACGAGTGCGGTCAGGCCCGAGCCGACGCCCAGCACGAGGCCCCACAGCGCCACCAGCTGCCACAGCGCGGTCATGCGCGTCGCCAGGGCCATGCCCGCCGCGATCAGCAGCAGCGCGCTGCAGATGATGCGGCGCAGGCCGTAGCGCTCCATCAGCACGGCGGCGAACGGGCCGATCAGGCCGTACAGCACGAAGCGCAGCGCGATCGCGCCGGAGATCTGGTCCGTGCTCCAGCCGAATTCCCGGCTGAGCGGCAGCAGGAAGGCGCCCGGCAGGCCGAGCGCGGCCGACGAGGTGAGCATCGTCAGGAACGCGATGCCCATGACGACCCAGGAAAAGTGGATGCCGCGACGGCCGAACCAGTGGGCAACGGGAGTGGCGAACATCGATCAGGCCTTCCGGGTCTTGCGGGCAGTGGCGCGCTCGCGCGCGGGGACGGGCGCCGGCGCGCTCGCCGGTGCGGGTGCGGGGGCGGGCGCGCGCAGGAGCCGTTCGCGGGCGGCGGCGAGGAACTCCCCTGATAGCGGCGCACCCTCGGTGGCGCGGGCCAGCATCAGCGCCCCGGCCATCGTGGCGTAGTCGGCGATGGCCGCGCGGCGCCGGGCGGCGGCGTCGGGGCCGTCCTCGACGCCCGCCAGGATGCCGACCAGCGCCTCGAGCCCGTCGAGGTAGGCGCTGCGGATCGGCGCAGCCGCGGATTCGCGCGCAACGTCCGCCGCGAGCGACACCGACGGGCAGCCGAGCCCGACTTCCTTGACGCTGGGTGCCGACAGGAACTTGTCGACGATCAGCGCGCGCCCGGCCGCGTCGTCGGGCTGGCTCGCGACGCGCTTGCGCCAGCGCTCGGCCGACTGCCCGAACGCGTGGGCGACGGCTTCGCCGGCGAGCGCGTCCTTGGACTCGAAGTGGCCGTAGAAGCCGCCGTGCGTGAGGCCGGCGGCGCCCATCAGGTCGGCGACGCTGACGCCGTTGATGCCGCGTTCCTTGAACAGGCGGGCGGACGCCTCGGTGATCTGCTGGCGGTGGCTTTCGGCCTCGGCGCGGGAGACGCGTGGCATGGGAACTCCGACGGTGAATGCGATTTTTAAAGTGTAGGCATCATGATAAATGGATGTCAAACATCATGAATAAACCCGTTGGCAGGACGGACATCCCGGGGGCGCGCCAGGCGGGCGAGCGCCTTGCCGCGGTTGAGGCATCATCACGCCAGGACGTTTCGCTACAGGAGCCCGCCATGCGCGCCAACCCCCGATTCCTGCCGGCCTGCGGCGCGCTGCTGCTGGCCGTCGCGGGCTGCGCGACGCCGCAGTCGCGCACCGAGGCCTACGAGAAGGCGCTGAGCCAGTGGCAGGGTGCGTCCGAGCAGACGCTGCGCGCGCGCTGGGGCACGCCGGTGTCCGAGGAGGCCGCGGGTCACGGCAAGTGGCTCACTTACGTCGTCAACAACGGCGCGACGCCGGCACCGACGATGAGCTTCAGCATCGGCGGCTTCGGCTTCGGCGGGGGCGGGCACACCTCGGTGGGCGGGGGCGTGGGCGTGACGACCCCGGTCGGCCAGCCGACGCCGGTCACGTGCACGACGCGCTTCCTCGTCGAGGAAGGCAAGGTCAGCACCTGGAACTTCGACGGGCCCGGCTGCGGCAGCACCGGCGGATAGGGCGCGTCCGGCAGGCTTGCGGCGCGCGGCGCGGCGGGGTCCGCGCCTCAGAGGGGCATGCGCAGCGTGTCGCCCGGGTCGACCTCGTCGTCCATCGGCAGTTCGACGAGCGTGTCGCCGGCATCGGCCTCGCCGTCCGCGGGCAGATCGATGTGGATGTCGGCCAGCGGCGCGGGCCGCGTCGCCTCGTCGTCCTCGGGGCCGAGGGCCATCAGCAGGGCGGGAGCGATGCGCTGCGCGACGGCTGTCCGCGGCGCGGCCGGCGCCTCGGCGGGCGCGAGCGGGGCGAACAGGTCGATCAGTGCGCCGAAGCTGCGGCGCGCGCTCATGCAGGCGCGCACCGTGTCGCGCGGGGAATCGCCGATCTCGAGCGCGGCGAGCACGCGGAAGTTGCTCCACATGGCCGCCGAGTCGCCGCCGAACCCGTGGAAGTAGCTGGCGCCGCTGCCCTGGCCGAGACCCAGCGTGCGCTTGAGCAGCGGCGCGACGACATGGCCGCCGAGGGCCGAGGACTCGATCACGTAGAGCGAGCCCAGCACCTCGGGCAGGTCGATCAGCGGCAGCGCGGCGGCCGCCGGGGCGTCGACCCGGGGCGTGCCGACTTCGCCGACGCTGCGCAGCCACTCGACGTCGGCACTGGCGAAGCCGCCGCGCCAGCGGGCGCGGAACCAGGACTGCAGGCGCTCGGGCAGGGCGGCGTGGAGGCGCGGCTCCCACACGCGCAGGAACGCGTCGAAGCGCGCCAGGATCGCGGCATAGCGCGCCAGGGGCATCGGCGCGTCCAGCCGCAGCATGCGTTCGAGGCGGTCGTGGTCGGCGCGGGTCGTCAGGCGCAGTTCGGCAAGGGCGTTTTCGGTGCTCAAGGAAGGGACGTCGCGGCGGACGGGCAGGCTGGTCTCGATCCGGATCGTAGCGGACCGGACGTGGCGCGTGCGTGCGCGCACGGCGCCCGCGGCGCGCAAACCTTCACGCCGTGGACGATTGCTCAGTCCAGCGTGGCATGGGCAGGCGTCGTGGCAAAGACGGCGTGGCCGGCCGGGTGCAGGCGATGCCAGGTGCGCAGCGAGGTGGGCAGCACCAGGACGGCCACCAGCGCCGCGACGAGCCCGGCCTTGGCCAGCTTGTAGGCCGTGCGGTTCCAGGCCTTGAAACGGCGGCGGTAGTGGCCGGCGCGATCGGACAGGAAGAACAGGCGGTTGATGAGGCCGATACGGTCGGAGTCGTCATTGGGCGAACTGGCCGCCGCCACGACGTGGCGTCCGAACCAGCGGTTGAAACCCCGCGCGAATGCGTGGCGCATCGGCCGCTCGACGTCGCAGAAGAGTATCAGGCGCTCCACATTGGTGCGATTCTCGGCCGCGTGGATGTAGGTTTCGTCGAATATCACGGCCTCGCCGTCGCGCCAGCTGTAGGATTTGCCGTCGACCGTGATATTGCAGCGGTCGTCGTTGGGCGTGACCAGGCCCAGGTGGTACCGCAGCGAGCCCGCATACGGATCCCTGTGGGGATTGAGCACGGCGCCTGGCGGGAGTGTGGTGAACATCGCCGCGCTGATGCCGGGAATACCGCGCAGCAGTTCCGTGGTGCGTGGACAGAGCCGCTGGGCCGAGGGATGGGCGTCGCCGTACCACTTCAGGTAGAAGCGCTTCCAGCCCGACTTCGCGAACGAGTTGAAGCCCGCGTCGTCCTTCTGGTCCGGCGACTTCATCCGGGCGTGGGCCATCAGTGCCAGGCCTTCGGCGCGGATGGTGTCGGCGTTCAGGCGCAGCGCCTCGAGCTCCGGAAAGCGCGACACCTCGGCGAACGGCCGGTTGGGGATCGCCGAGAACATGTACAGGAAGACGTTGACCGGCGCGAGCAGCCCCGAATGGTCGAATACCTGGCCCCAGAAACTGTGCCGGACCCGGCCGCGCCAGTGCACGGCCAATATGCAGGCGAGATACACGGCGATGATGGTGGGGAGGATCATCGGAATTCCCGGAGACGATGCTGGAGCGAGTTGCGCGGCAGCATCGGGGAAACAGGGGACTGTTGGCTTGCCGCCTCGTCGAATGGCATTCGCACGACAGGGAATTGCCGCCGGAAAGAATCGGATCAGTCCAGTCGTGATATTGAAGCGGGGCGAACCGCAAACTCTGGCAACTGGCGTGCCTGATACTTTCCGGGCGCGACGGGATACTCGACTCGGAGAAAGCCTTGAAGTGGTGCGGGGCAATGGGGCCGGCCAGAACGGGCGGCCGGGGGGCGCGAGGAAGGCGCGGGGGAAGGCGCGCGCACGCACGGCCGACGCCGCGGTGCGCGGGGGGCGTCACGCGCGCGGGCGCGTGACTTCGGTGCGCGGCAGCGGCTCGGAGCCGACGATGGCGGCGAGCGCGGGGCTCGGCTTGAGGGCCTTCATGAAGGCGGAAGACTTTTCGGTTGCTGCGGTAGCCATCGGGGAATCCTCTTCGAGAACGGGAAAGGGCGGGAGCATACGCCCTCCGTGGCGGGCCGGTGTCGCGCACGAACCGCGCCGACCTGTGCTAGGCGCCGCCATGTTGCCGGCTTGTCGCTCGACGTTGACTTTGTTAATGAGAATCATTAGCATCCGCAACAGATCCGATTGCCTCGGACCTGCCAGCATCTCCAGGAAGGATCTCGTTCGACGCGAGGACCGTGGACGCCAGCCGAAACGTCCCACGCCCCCCGTTCGAAAGAGAGATCCATGCACTACATCCAGAGCCGCAAGCACGCGGCCGCGCGCCAGCCGCGCCCCCATTCCACCGTCGCGCTCGCCGCCATCGCCTTCGCGTTTCCTGGCGCCACGCTGGCGCAGTCCGCCGCCGTGCCGGCTGCCGCCGCCTCGCAGGCGCGCGGCGAGACCACGCTGCCCACGGTGAAGGTGCAGGCCGCGGCGCCGGAGGACGACTACAAGGCCGACGTCCTCTCGTCGCCGAAGTTCACGCAGCCCATCGTCGACACGCCGCAGACGATCAGCGTCATCAGGAAAGAGCTGTTGCAGCAGCAGGCCGCCACGTCGCTGTCGGAGGCGCTGCGCAACACGCCGGGCGTGACGATGCAGCTGGGCGAGAACGGCAGCACGCAGACCGGCGACTCGATCAACCTGCGCGGCTTCGACAGCTCGCAGAGCATCTTCGTCGACGGCATCCGCGACCTCGGTGCCGTCTCGCGCGACGTGTTCAACATCGACCAGGTCGAGGTGGTCAAGGGACCGTCCGGCTCCGACATCGGACGTGGCGCGTCGTCGGCCTACGTCAACCTCGTGTCGAAGACGGCGCAGGCCGACGGCGCGTTCGCCACCGGCAGCCTCATCGCCGGCACGGCCGGGCGCAAGCGCCTGGTGGCGGACCTCAACGCGCCGCTGGCGTCGATGCCCGGCAGCGCCGTGCGCCTGAACGTGATGGCGCAGGACTTCGGCGTGCCGGGTCGCGACGAGGTGCGCCAGAAGCGCTGGGGCGTCGCGCCCACGGCCAGCTTCGGCCTCGGCTCCGGCACGCGCGAGACGATCAGCTTCCTGCACATCCAGCAGGACAATCGCCCCGACGGTGGCGTGTCGACCTTCGGCCTGAAGGGCTACGTCTTCGCCCCGGCCACCGCCACGGCGCCGGCGCAGACGCCCGGGCCGGCCGTCGACCCGGGCACCTTCTATGGCGTGGCGGGCGACTTCGACCGCGTGAAGGTGGACATGCTCACCTCGACGCTGGACAGCGAGCTGGCCAGGGGCGTCGCCCTGCGCAATACGACGCGCATCGGTCGCACCGCGGAGGACGTGGTGGTGACGGGCGTGAACGCGGTGACCGCGACGGCGGACTCCCCGTCGGGGTACACGGTGGCGCGCTCGCGCCAGGGCCGCCACCAGGACAACGAGATCCTGACCAACCAGACCAACCTGTCGTCGAGGTTCACCACCTTCGGCCTGAAGAACGCGCTGTCCAGCGGCTTCGAGCTGGGCTACGAGCGCCAGAAGTCGGCCACGCCCGTCACGGTGGCCGGCACGGCCAGCCTCTACGCGCCGAACCCGGCCGACGTGATGGCGATGCCGTCCTACAAGGGCACGCAGACGATCGGCAGCACGCTGACCGCGTCGGCCTACGCGTTCGAGACGCTGGCCGTCACCGATGCGCTGCTTCTCGACGCCGGCGCCCGCGTCGACCGGTTCCACACCGACACCAGCGGCGCCACCTACACCGCCGCGTCGGCCGCGACCCCCGCATCGCTCACCAGCAACGCGCCGCTGGGGCTGACCGACACCTTGTGGAGCTGGAAGGTCGGCGTCGTCTTCAAGCCGGCGAGCAGCGGCAGTGTCTACCTGACGTACTCGGACTCGCGCAACCCGCCGGGCGGCACGAACTTCGCGCTGTCCAGCCAGGCCAACAGCGCGGCGCAGCCGGGCCTGCAGCCGCAGGAAGGCACGAACGTCGAATTGGGCACGAAGTGGGACCTGCTGGGCGGCGACCTGCTGGCGACGGCGGCGGTCTACCGCAGCGAGAACAGCAACGAGCTCGTGTCCGACGGCGCCACGGTGCCGAGCTATGCGCAGGTCGGCAAGCGGCGGGTGCAGGGCGTCGAGCTGGGGCTGGTGGGCAAGCTCACGAAGAACCTCGGCGTGAGCGTCGGCTACTCGAACATGGACTCGAAGATCGTGCGCGGCGCGCCGGCGCAGCAGGGCGGCGTGATCGTGTTCTCGCCGAAGAACACCTTCACGTCGTGGGTCACGGCCAGGCTGCCGCAGGGCGTCACGCTGGGCGGCGGCATGCGCCACGCGGACGCCGCCGCGCGCAGCAGCAACACCGCGGCCCCGAGCTCCAACCTGCTGAATGCGCCGGGGTACTGGGTCGGCGACGCGATGGCATCGGTCGACATCTCGCGGAACTGGCAGGTGCAGCTCAACGTCTACAACCTGTTCGACCGCCGCTACATGCAGTCGTTGAACAACGGCGGCTCGCGCTACACGCCGGGCGCCCAGCGCAACGCGCTCCTGTCGCTCAACGCGAAGTTCTGACCGCCGCCACGCCGTGCCCGCGCCGCTTCGGGGGCACGCCTGCTTTCCTCGACGAACCGCCGCTCCCTCATGCTGCTGCACGTGCCTGACCTCCTCACGCCCGACCAGGTTGCCGACCTGCGCCGGCGCCTCGCCGACGCGCCGTGGGTCGACGGCCGCGCGACCGTGGGCGGGCAGGGCGCGCAGGTCAAGCGCAATCGCCAGCTCGATGAGTTCTCGCCGGTGGGCCAGGAACTGGGCCGCACCGTGCTCCAGGCGCTGCTGGCCAACCCGCTGTACATGTCGGCGGCGCTGCCGCTGCGCCACATGCCGCCGCTGTTCAACTGCTACGAGGGCGGCGAGCACTACGGCCTGCACGTGGACGGCGCGATCCGCTCGGTGCCGGGCACGACGCTGCAGATGCGCACCGACCTGTCTTGCACGCTGTTCCTGGCCGGCCCGCACGAGTACGACGGCGGCGAGCTGGAGATCGTCGACACCTACGGCACGCACGAGGTCAAGCTGCCCGCGGGCGACCTGGTGCTGTACCCGTCCGGCAGCCTGCACCGCGTGCACCCGGTGACGCGCGGCGCGCGCGTCGCGTCGTTCTTCTGGGTGCAGAGCCTGGTGCGCGACACGGCCCGTCGGCGCACGCTGTTCGAGCTGGACCAGAACATCCAGGCGCTGCGCGAACAGGTCGGCGACAACGCGGCGGTGCTGGGGTTGACGGGCCACTACCACAACCTCGTGCGGGCCTGGTCGGAAGTCTGACGCCGCATCGCGCGCCGTCTGCGACGTGGCGCCCCCCCGACGGCGTCATCCTGCGCCCGCTTGCAGCATCGACCCCCGAGGCCATGCCGCCAGGACGGGGCGCCGACCGGCCGCGGGCGCTATCGGCTAGTACACGTCGCGCCGGTAGCGCCCCTCGGCCTTCAGCGCCTGCACGCGTTCGTCGCCGACGATCGCGACCAGCACCTCCTCGACCCCGGCGGCCATGCCTCGCAGGCTGCCGCAGACGTAGAGGGCCGCGCCGTCGTCCAGCCACTGTCGCAGCAGTGCGGGCTGGGCGCGCAGGCAGTCCTGCACGTAGCGGCGCGGCGCCTGGTCGCGCGAGAACGCGAGGTCGAGGCGCGCGAGCGTGCCGTCGGCCTGCCAGGCCTCGATGTCGTCGCGGTAATGGAAGTCGTGTGCCGCCTGCCGCTCGCCGAACACGAGCCAGTGCCGCGGCCGGGCGGCCGGGCCCGCGCCCGCACCCGCACCCGCGCGTGACGCGCGCGCGCGAAGGTGCGCCCGCAGGCCCGCGATGCCGGTGCCGTTGCCCACGAGGATCAACGGACGCCACGCGTTGTCGCCGAGGCGGAAGTTGCGGTGCGGCCGCAGCTTGACGGCGACCTCGCCGCCGGTGCTCGCGCCGGCCGTCAGCCAGCCCGAGGCCAGGCCCAGCTCGCCGTCGCCGCGGCGTTCCTGTCGCACCAGCAGGTGGACGCGTCCGTCGGCAGGGATCGACGCGATCGAGTACGGGCGCGGCGCCGCCGATGCATGCGGCGGCTGGATCTCCAGCAGGTCGCCCGGTTCCCAGTCGGGCGTGGCGCCCGCGGGCGGTTCGAGCTCGAGGTGGAACACCGGGGCGCCCAGGCTGCCGGGATTGACATGCGTCCGGCGCGCCAGGCGCCACGTCTCGCATGCCGGTTCGCTCCCCGCGAGCGCATCGCCGGCGCCGGACAGCCGCCCGAGCTCGCGGGTCCAGCGCGCGAGCGAGGACCGGGCCATCGCGTCGACCTCGATGCGCTCGAACAACGGCCGTGCGCCTTGGCGCCGCAGCCAGCCGTCGAGCCGGCGGCCGAACGCGCAGAAATTCGCGAACTCGCGGTCGCCGAGCGCGAGCAGGCCGTAGCGCAGGCCGGACAGCGGCTGCGCGCTGGCGGCGTCCATCATGCGGCGCACGAAGGGCAGCGCCGCGTCGGGTGCGTCGCCTTCGCCACAGGTGCTCGCGATGAACAGCACCCGGGACGCCGTCGCCAGATCGCCGGGCGCCAGCGTGCCGAGGGCCGCCACGCGCGGCGGCAGCGCGGGCCCGCGCAGCGCCCGCGCGGTCTGCCACGCGAGCTGCTCGGCCGCGCCCGTCTGGCTGGCGTGCACGATCAGCAGCGGCTTCGCGTCGACCCCCGCCGTCGGCGCCTGGCCACGGGCGGCCTGCGCCGCGGCCTTGCGGCGTTCCTTGGACAGCACGGCCAGGCACAACGCCGCATACGACGCGACCGTGGCGGCGGCGCCCAGCAGGCGCGCGCCGTCGATGTCGAACGCGATCATTGCCGCCCCTCCCGCGAACGGGTCGACACGGGATGTCTCATTGGACGACCCTCCGCCTGTCGGCTGCGGGGCGAGCGCCTTCGGGCGGCCGGGCGGCGGTCATCAGGCAACCTCCGCCCTGCCGGCTGCGGGGCGAGCGCCTTCGGGCGGCCGGGCGGCGCTCATCAGGCAACCTCCGCCCTTCGGGCTGCGGGGCGAGCGCCTTCGGGCGGCCGGGCGGCGCTCATCAGGCAACCTCCGCCCTGCGGGCTGCGGGGCGAGCGCCTTCGGGCGGCCGGGCGGCGCTCATCGCAGCAGCGCGTCGAATGCGGCGCTGCGCCGTTCGACGAAGCCGGCGCCATCGCGCACGAGCGTGCGCGCGGCCAGGCCCAGGCGATCGGCGAGCGCCACGGCGGGGTCCGGTCCCAGCACGTTGAGCGCGGTCGACCATGCATCGGCGTGCATGCAGTCCGCGTGGATCACGGTGACCGAGGCCAGGCCGTGGCGGATGGGCCGGCCGTCGCGCGGATCGATCGTGTGG
The DNA here is from genome assembly GCA_019510465.1 of Burkholderiales bacterium. GTDB lineage: Bacteria > Pseudomonadota > Gammaproteobacteria > Burkholderiales > Burkholderiaceae_C > Scleromatobacter. The sequence goes on along the minus strand of JAEKKH010000072.1, from coordinate 9,032 downwards.
CTGTAGCGCGTGCCCTCGTGCTCGAACCAGCGCCGGTAGTCGCCGGAGGTCGCGACCGACAAGTCATGCAACGCGAGCAGCGTGCGTTCGCCGCCGCGGTCGCCATCCGGCTGTTCCAGCTCGACCCACCAGGGCTGGCCGTCGGGCTTGACGCCCGCGCCGCGCAGCTCGCCGCCCACGTCCACGAGGTGGTCGGCGATGCCAAGCGCCTGCAGCCGGTGGGCGACGAGGTCGACGCCGAAGCCCTTGGCGATCGCCGACAGGTCCAGCGCCAGCCCGCCCGGCTGGCGCAGGGCGCGCCGCGCGGGGTCGATGTCGAGGCGGTGCCAGCCGGCGGCGCGGCGTGCGTCCGAGAGCATCGCCGCATCCGGCACGCCATGGCGCGGCGCGGGGCCGAAGCCCCAGGCGTCGACCAGCGCGCCGGCGGTCGGGTCGAACGCGCCGGCGCTGCGTTCGGCGACCTCGCGGGCGCAGGCGAGCACCGCATGGAAGTGCGCGGGCAGCGCATGCCAGGAGCCGGCCGCGGCGCGATTGAAGCGGCCCAGGTCGGAGTCGGGCTCCCAGCTACTCATCTGCGCGACGACCTCGTCGAGCGCGGACTGGATCGCCAGACGCACCGGCTCGCGCCGCAGCGCCGGCGCGGCCACGAGGTGCACGCGCCAGGTCGTGCCCATCGTCTCGCCCCTGAACGCATGGACGCGGCCGCCGAGTGCCGGCGGCGTCGCGGCGATGGCGGCAGGCACCAGCACGCGCGGCGCCTGGCTCACCGCGGCAGCACCTCGAAGGTGGCGCTGTACGACTCGCGACGCGCGGGTGCGCCGTCCGCCGCGGGCGCCGCGCCGCCGGGCGGGCGGCCGTCGTGGCGGATGCCCAACCACCAGCGGCCGGCCTCGGGCCAGGCGACGCCGAACTCGCCGGCGGCGTCCGTCTTCAGCGCGAGTTCGCCCATCCGGTAGCGGTAGCGATTGCCGCCGCGGATCAGCGTGACGTCGGCGTTCGCATAGGGCTTGCCATCCAGCAGCACGAGGAAGCGGCTCGAGTCGCCGACGCTCAGGTCGGTCGGGCCGGTCAGCGGCTGCAGTTCCAGGCCCTCGCCTGCGATCACGGCGGCCACCGGGCCCGGCGTCTCGTTGGAGACGAAGGTCTCGGTGCGCGCGAGCTGGCGCGAGAGCTGCAGGTCCTGCGCGTCGGCCGGCAGCGCCTTGGCGAGCGCCGCGGGCGCGCCGCGCCAGCGCTTCGTCTCGCCGCCGGACTTCCACGAGGCCATGGCCACGTCCGTCACGCCGCTGAACCGGAACGTGCCTTTCTGCGCGAGCTTGACGTCGAAGCTGAGGCGACGCTTCGCCTCGACGCGCGTGTCGGGCGCGACGGCACTGCCGTCCGGTGCGGTGACCTGCAAGGTCTCCAGTGGCAACGGGAACGAGTCGAACTCGAACAGGTCTTCGGAGATCGCCGCGTCGATGCTGACGACCGGCGCCGGTCCGTCGACGAGGGTGGCGGACGGCAGCAGCCACGGGCGATGGGCCTGCGCGGACAGGCCGGGCAGCGCCCCGGCGGCGAGCAGGGCGAGGCGGGCGAAGGCGTGTCGCATGGCGCTGCTGCTCACGGCCTGGCGTCGATCGCGACGCTGCCGAGTTCGCCCTGGCCCTGGGCCTTCGCGGACTGCGCCTTCTGCAGCGGCCACTCGAACGGCACGCGCAGCACTTCGCGCCCACCGTTCTCGCGTGCAGCCTCGACGACCACCTCGTAGCGCCCCGGCGGCAGGGCGGCGACGGCCCGGGCGTCGAGCAGGTTGATCGCGTGCTCGCCCGCGGTGCGCGTGGCGCCGGTGACGCCGTCGACCGCGGGCCCGTCGTGGCCGCTCTTGCGCCACCACGAGCGCATGTCCTTGAGCCACTTGGCGCCGCCGTCGTTGCGCTTGTTGACGTCGTACCAGAGCGCGATGTTGCCCGCGAAGGACTGGTCGGAGGCCTTCTCGATCCACGCCGCGAGGTACGGCTTGTGGTATTCGGCGAGGTCCAGCCGCGGCAGCTGGATCTTCAGCGTGGCCTCGGCGGACCAGGCGGGGACGGCGACGACGGCCGTCGTGAGGGCGAGCGAGGTTCGGATCAGCATCGGGGGTTCCAGGAACGAGGTTCGGGTCAGTGGACGAACAGCAGTGCGAGCAGCACGGGCAGCACGACACCCAGGCCCACCAGCGGCCAGGTGCCGGGCCGGCCGCCGGCATGCATCTTGAGGAGGACCAGGCCGGTGACCGCGAAGACGAGGCAGGCGAGCGCGAAGGCGTCGATGAACCAGCGCCATGCCGGTCCCGCGTTGCGGCCCTTGTGCAGGTCGTTGGCGTACGAGATCCAGCCGCGATCGGTGTCTTCCAGCTCCGCCTGGCCGCTGGCGCGGTCGATGCGGACCCAGGCGTCGCCACCGGGGCGGGGCAGCGCGACGTAGAGCTCGTCGGGCGACCACTCCGCGGGCCGGCCCCGCACGTCGACCCGCAGCGCGCCGGCGACCCAGTCGGCGATGCCCGCCGGCAGCGGGCCATGTCGCCCGGCGTCGCCCGGCCGGGGTGCCTGCGCCGCCAGCAGGGCAGGCGGCAGGATGGCCTTGCGGCCGACGACCACCGGGTGCGCCTCGATCTGCGCGGCGTGGTTCAGCGTCAGGCCGGTCGCCGCGAACAGCAGCAGGCCCGCGAGTGCGACGGCGGAGCTGATCCAGTGCCAGCGATGGAGCGCCTTGAGCCACGAGGCGCGCGTGGGCCGGCCGGCCACAGCACTCATTTGGTCAGGATCAGCTTGCCCAGGGAGGTCTGGCGCAGGCGGTAGATCGCGTCGCCGTGGGTGATCTGCACCTCGGGGAACCCGGCGAACAGCTGCGCGCTGGCGATCAGGCGCACCCGGGGGCCGCGCGGCGGCGCGCCGATGTCCTCGCTGCGGCATGGCGTGTCGTCGTCGGCGCCGGTGGCGGCGGGCAGGGGGCGTGTGTCGAGGAGGTTCATGTCGGCAGCTCGAACTCGATGGGAATGTTGGCCCAGGCGGCCACGGCGACGCCGTCGTCCAGCCAGGGCTTGAAGCGGCAGTCGCGGACGGCGGCGAGCGCGGCGTCGTCCAGGCGCGCGAAGCCGGTGGAGGTGGCCAGCTGCACGGTGCGCGGCAGGCCGGCCTCGTCGATGAAGACGCGCACCACGGCCTTGCCGGACTCGCGCATCCTGGCGGAGATGCGCGAGTAGACCGGTGCCGGCGGCGCGAGGTACTGGATGGCGGACGGCGGGATCGTGCGCGGCAGCGATGGTGCCGGCGCGGACGGGACCTCGACCGGCGCGGCGGTGGCGGCCGGCGCGGGCGACGCCGGCCGTGGCGCGGCGAGGGGCGCCGGCGCGGCGTCCGGCGCGATCGGCGGCAGCGTCGGCGCAGGCGGCGGCGGGATCGTCGCGCTTGGCGGCGGCAGCACCCGGGGCGCCGCGACGCGGGCGGGCGCGTCGACGACGGCCAGGAACACCGGTTTCGCCTCGACCGCGACTTCGCGCAGGCGGCCGGCATTCAGCAGCACGGCCACCGCGGCGGCGTGCAGCGCGAGCAACGTGGCGGCGGCGAGCCGGCGCTGGCGCGGCAGGGCCGGTGCGCCGCCGAAGACGGGCGCGGGACGGGCGCCGGCGGGCACGAGCGCCCCCATGGCCGCGCGCGGCTGCGGCGCGACACGCGGCGTGAACGCGTCAGCGGCGGCTTGGTACGACAGGCGTTGAGGTCTCATCGGCGATCCGTGGCTGGCAGGACATTCAGATGATATGCGAGATGAGAAGCATTCGCATTCACATTCACTTCGACTGAAAGGTCTTCTACGGCCATGCCATGCCGCCGCCTGCGCGCAACAGCGCCACGGCGGCGATGTGTCGCGCACGAAAGCGGCGACGCCGGCACGGGGCCGGCGTCGAGGCGGGGAGGGGCGCGCGTCAGGCGAAGGCCGGCACGTCCGGGTCGCGCAGCGGCGCGGGCGCGTCGCCGCCTTGCGGACGCCACAGGGCCAGCCCACCCGCCAGGCTCCAGGCCTGTTCGTGGCCGAGCCGGCGCAGCGCGTTGGCCGCCTGCGCGCTGCGGTTGCCGCTGCGGCAATAGAAGACGACGGGCGTCGTGGTGGGCAGGGCGAGCCAGTCGGGCAGCGCGAGCAGCAGTTGCGACAGCGGGATCGCCTGGTGGCGAGCGCGCGGCGCGACGAGGTCCGGCGCGTGGCCCAGGCGCTGTTCGTAGGCCTCGCGCACATCCACGAGCAGCAGTTCCGGCTGGCGCTCGACGAGCGCGAGCAACTGTGCCGGCGTCAGCACCTTGCAGTCGTCGTCGACGTGCGGGGCGACGCGAGCACCGCCTGCCGGCGTCGCGCAGTCGCCCGGCTCGACGCCGCCTTCGCGTTCGGCCTTGGCCGCCGCGAAGGCGGGCGCATCCAGGCCGCCGCCAAGCAGGCGTGCCAGCAGCGGCTGGGCGCGGCGCTCGGTGGCCAGCGTGCTGGCGAAGCGGTCGCCGTCGTCATGGGAGGGCAGCAGCAGCGTCGTCGGTCCCACGACCTGCGCGAGCTTGAGCAGCGAGGCGCCGAAGACGAGCGGTTCGCTCTCGTCGAAGTCGCTGCGTCCGAGCGCGCCCGGCATCACGGTGTCGCCGACGAAGGCCAGGCGCAGTCCGTTCGCGTCGTGCAGCAGGTAGGCGGTGGAATCCGCGGTGTGGCCGGGGATGGGCAGGCGCGTCAGCACGCGGTCGCCCAGGCGCAGCTCGCGCACGTCCTGCGGCCAGCCGAGCGCGTCCAGCGGGCCGGTGTCGTCCCCCAAGTCGGGCAGCGCGGCGCGCAGTTCGGCGGCCGGCGACGCGTGGTCGCCGTGGCGGTGGGTGTCCAGCACCGCGGCGAGCGTGTAACCCTGGCAGCGCAGCAGCGCGGCGAGGCGCTCGGTCAGCTCGCGCAGCGGATCGACGACGATGCAACGGCGGCTCGCGGCGTCGGCCAGCAGGTAGCAGCAGGCGCCGTCGACGATGAACCGGGTCAGGCCCTCGGGCGGCAGCGACCCGGGCGCGCTCGGCTGCAGGCAGCTCTCGCGCAGCGAGCGGCCGCAGGCGCGGATGCGCTCGCAGGCCGCGGTGATGAAGGCCTCGTCGGCGGCGGGTCCGAACGACAGCCGCACGGCCGACGCCGTCTGCCAGGCGGGCAGGCCCATCGCCTGCAACACGTAGCTCGGCTGCGCCTTGGACGCGCTGCAGGCCGAGCCGCCGCTGACGCGCACGTCGGCGGCGTCGAACAGGTCCAGCAGCAGCTTGGACGGCAGGCCCGGCACCGAGAAGTTGAGCGTGGTCGGCAGGCACAGCGCGGGCGGGGCGTTGAAGACGAGCGTGGGGAACGCCTCCAGCAGCGCCTGGGCGAGGCGATCGCGGAAGCCGGCGAGCGTGGCGGCGTCGCCGAACGTGCCGCCGTCCTCGAGCGCGGCCAGCACGGCGCCGAGCGCGGCGACGCCGGTCATGTTCTCGGTGCCCGAGCGCTGGGCGCCCTCCTGCCCGCCGCCGGCCATCAGCGGCGTGAACGGGGCACCCTCGCGCACGTACAACAGTCCGATGCCCTTGGGGGCGTACAGCTTGTGGCCGGAGAACGGCGCGTAGTCGATGCGGCGTTCGGCCAGCCGCAGCGCCAGCTTGCCGAGCGCCTGCACGCCGTCGACCAGCCACAGGGCCGGGCTGCCGGCGAGCACGCCCGCGAGGCCGTCGAGGTCGCTGACGACGCCCGTCTCGTTGTTGGCGGCCATCGTGCAGACCAGCCCCGCGCGCGGCGCTCGCTCGCGCAGCCACGCGAGGTCGTGGCGGCCGTCGTGGCCGACGGGGATCGCCTGCACGTCCATCCCGAGCTCGAGCAGCGCTTTCCAGTGCCGCAGGGACTCCGGCACCGCCTTGTGGTCGGTGGCGCCGTACAGGAGCAGCGAGGCGACGGACTCGCCGCGCGCGCGGCGGTCGCGCAGCCCCACCAGGGCGGACAGCACGGCCGTCTGGATGCCCTCCGTGGCGCCGCTCGTGAACAGCAGCCGCCCGCCGGGCACGCCCAGCACGCGTCGGGCGCGGGCGCGCACGTCGTCGATCAGCGATCGCGCCCGCAGTCCGGTGCTGTGGACGCTGCTCGGGTTGCCGAAGTCGTCCGCCATCGCGGCCAGCGCCGCCTGGCGCGCCTGGGGGAGCACCGGGGTGGTGGCGTTGCAGTCGAGGTAGATCTCCATGGCGTCGGGCTCCGGTAGGGTCGCCGGGATGGCATGGACAAGCATCGTATGCCCGAGATGGCGATATTTCATGCCGAGAATGACGGAAGTTTTGGAATGCCATGCCAATCCGCGCCGCTGCGGCAAGGTGGCTTGGAATTCCATTCCTGTCCCGGCGGCGCACACCGAGCGCCGGCCGGGACGCCCCGGCGCGGCCAGCCGCATTCCGGCCGCCGATTCCCGCAATCCGTCCCCTGGCCACCGCGGCGCGCGGCGGCATACGTACCATGGCGCCATGTCCGACAACATCGCCTCTCCGCCCGCCGTCGACCCAGGCAGCCGCCGCTCGCTGTGGATCGGCTACGCGAGCGCCTGTGGCGTCGCCTGGCTCCTGTATGTGCTGGCCGGCGCCGAGTTCCAGCGCGCCCTGTGGCAACTCTGGCAGGCCGTCTACCAGGCGACGCTGGCGCTGTGGCCGCCGATGATCCTGGGCGTGGGTGTCTTCCCCTGGGTGTTGCGCATGCAGGACGGCCGGGGCGCCGCGCTGCGCGAGGTCGCGCTGCACGGGGTGGGCGCGCTGGTGTTCGGCGCGGCCTGGCAGGCCTGCGACTACGCCGTCTCCGGCTTGCTGTACGGGCATGTCTTCGCGAACGTGAACCTCGAGCAGACGGTGCTGTGGCGCGCGATCTGGGGCGTGATCGCGTACGCCGCCATCGCCACCGCGTTCACCGCGTGGCTGCAGGCGCGCCGGGCGCGTGCCGCCTCGCTCGCCGCGGCCCATGCCGAATCGGCCCTGGCGCGCGCCGAGCTGGCCGTGATCAGCGGCAAGCTCAACCCGCATTTCCTGTTCAACACGCTCAACTCGCTGATCGCGTTGACGCGCAAGGACGCCCAGGCTGCCGAGGCCGCGCTGATGCGCTTCTCCAGCATGCTGCGCTACGTGCTGGACACCAAGCGCAGCGCCGCCGACCGGGTGCCGCTGGGCGAGGAGATCGAGTTCGTGCGCGACTACCTGGCGCTCGAGAGCCTGCGCCTGGGCAAGCGCCTGCGCGTCGACTGGGAGCTCGACCCTGAAACCATGGCCGACGAGATCCCGCCGCTGAGCCTGCAGCCGCTCGTGGAGAACGCCATCCAGCATGGCATCGCGCCGCGCGTGGACGGCGGTCGCGTGGGCATCCGCAGCGCGCGCAACGTGCTCAACCAGGGCCTGGAGCTGAGCGTCGAGGACGACGGTGCCGGCTGCGAGCCCGCGACGCTGGACGACCCGGCGCCGGCGCGCTCCGGCATCGGCCTGACGGCGCTGCGCCGCCGCTTCGCGCTCGACTACGACGGGCAGGCCCGCCTGCAGATTCGCACCCAACCCGGCGCGGGCTTCCGCGTCGACCTCTGGATACCGCAACCATGACTGAACTCACCCGGGTCCTCATCGCCGAGGACGAACCGCTCGCCGCCGAGGCGCTGGCCGACTGGGTCGCCCGCATGCCGACGCTGCAACTGGTGGCCAGCTGCGGCGACGGCGCCGGCGCGCTCGCGCAGATCCGCGCCCTGCAGCCCGACCTCGTGCTGATGGACATCCAGATGCCCGTGCTGACCGGCCTGCAGGTGATGCAGGCGCTGGCCGGCGACGCGCACCAGCCGGCGGTCATCTTCACGACCGCCTACGACGAGCACGCGTTGACCGCGTTCGAGCTGCACGCGGTGGACTACCTGCTCAAGCCGTTCTCGCACGAACGCTTCGTCGAGGCGATCGCGCACGTGCAGCGCGATCGCGGCGCCGTCGCCAACGCCGTCGACGCGCTGCAGGCCCCCGACAACGCGCCGCTGACGCGTGTGCTGGTGCGCGACCAGGGCCGCATCTTCCCGATCAGCGTGGACGCCATCGAGCACCTGCGCTCCGACACCAAGTACACGGCGCTGGCCGTCAAGGGCAGGAGCTACCTCGTGCGGCTGCCCATCGTGACGTTCGAGCAGAAGCTCGACCCGGCGCGCTTCGTGAAGCTGCACCGCAGCTGCATCGTCAACCTCGACTTCGTCGAATCGCTGACGCCCGACGAGAACTCGCAGCTCGTCGCGCGCATGACCGACGGCACGCTCATCACCGCCAACCGCGACGTTTCCAGGAAGCTCAGGGAGCAATCGATATGAACCGCCATCTCTCCGTCCTGGCGCTCGCCGCCCTCGTGCTGGCTCCCTGCGCGGCGAGCGCCCAGGCGCCCGAAGGCAAGGTCTACGCGCCCGGCGCCTTCGACAGCGTCGACGTCGACGGCTCGGGCCAGGTGCGGCTGGTGCAGTCCGATCGCGACGAGGTGTTCGTCCCGGGCGACGCCGACGCGCAGGACGCGGTCGACGTCAACGTGCGCGGCGGCCGCCTCAAGATCGACCTGCCCGGCGGCTGGCGCTTCTGGAAGAACGCCAACGGCGCCCAGGTCGAGGTGCGGGTGCGCCATCTGCGGCGGCTGACGCTGTCCGGCTCGAACGACGTCGTCGCGCCGGGACCGATCCGCGCCGACGACCTGTCGATCGGCATGGCGGGGTCGGGTGTCGCGCGCTTCGACCAGCTCCAGGTCGGCACGCTGAGCTTCGACATCTCGGGATCGGGCGAGGGCCAGCTGTCCGGCAAGGTCGACCACCTGCGGCTGTCGGTCTCCGGCAAGGGCAAGATCGCCGCGGAGCAGCTGAAGGCCGGCGCCGCGGACGTCTCGATCAGCGGCGTGGCCAACGCCTCCGTGTGGGCGGTGGGCGACCTGCGGGTGCAGATCTCGGGCGCGGGCCACGTCGACTACTGGGGGCAGCCGAGGGTTCAGAAGTCGATCGCGGGGTTCGG
>JAEKKH010000313.1 GCA_019510465.1 Burkholderiales bacterium | reverse complement strand
CGACCGAAAAGACGTTCACCCGCAAGCTCTACGAAATCCTGCTGGCGCTCAAGATCGAGGCGCAATTGAGCAAGGACCAGATTCTGGAGCTGTACATGAACCAGATTTACCTGGGCCAGCGGGCGTACGGATTCGAGTCCGCGAGCGAAATCTATTTCGGCAAATCGCTCAAGGACATCACGATCGGCGAGGCGGCGATGCTGGCAGGCCTGCCCAAGGCGCCCTCGAGCTACAACCCGATCGCCAATCCGAAACGCGCGAAAGTGCGGCAGCAGTACATCATCGACCGGATGTTCGAAAACGGATTCATCACGGAAGACGAGCGCAAGGCTGCGCATGCCCAGGTGCTGACATACCGGGCGCCGAGCGAGTCCCCGATCCACGCGGAATACGTGGCAGAAATGGCGCGCCAGCTCGTCTACGCGCAATACGGCGAAGAGGCCTATACGCGCGGTCTCAACGTCGTGCTGACCGTCGATTCCACCGACCAGTTGGCCGCTTACCACGCTCTTCGGCGCGGGATCATGGACTTCGAGCGCCGGCAGCAATTCCGGGGCCCGGAGGGATATGTCGACCTGCCGGCCGATCCCAAGGCCGTCGACGCGCGCGTGGCGGAGGCCTTGGCGGACCATCCCGACAACGACGACCTGAAGGCCGCCGTCGTGCTGGAGGCGTCGCCAAAGAAGGTGGTGGCCGTGCTGCAGTCGGGCGACGCGATCACCGTCACCGGCGACGGCCTGCGGCCCGTCACGTCCGGCCTGTCGTCCAAGGCCGACCCCAAGGTGCAGATCCGCCCCGGCGCGATCGTGCGCGCCATGAAGACGGACAAGGGCGACTGGACCCTCACCCAGCAGCCCGAGGTCGAGGGCGCGTTCGTCGCCACCGATCCGGCCACCGGCGCGATCCGCGCGCTGGTGGGCGGCTTCGACTACGGCAAGAACAAGTTCAACCACGTGATGCAGGCCTGGCGCCAGCCGGGCTCCAGCTTCAAGCCGTTCATCTACTCCAGCGCGATCGAGAAGGGGTTCACGCCCTCGACGATCATCAACGACGCGCCCCTGTTCTTCGACGCGGGCACCACCGGCAGCCAGCCGTGGGAACCGAAGAACTACGACGGCAAGTTCGAGGGCCCGATGCCGCTGCGCACCGCGCTGGCGAAGTCGAAGAACATGGTGTCGATCCGCATCCTGCAGTCGGTCGGTCCGGCCTACGCGCAGCAGTGGATCTCGCGCTTCGGCTTCGACCCCGAGAAGCACCCGCCCTACCTCACGATGGCGCTGGGATCGGGCTCGGTGACGCCGATCCAGATGTCGACCGCGTACGGCGTGTTCGCCACCGGCGGCTATCGCGTCAACCCGATGCTGATCACGAAGGTGACCGACGCGCGCGGCAAGGTGCTGCACGAGGAGAAGCCCAAGCCGTTCAGCGACGACATGCGCGCCATCGAACCGCGCAACGCGTTCATGATGGAGTCGCTGCTCAACACCGTCACGCGCAGCGGCACCGCGGCGCGCGCGCAGGCCGTCCTCAAGCGCCCCGACCTGTACGGCAAGACGGGCACCACCAACGACTCGATGGACGCCTGGTTCTGCGGCTTCCAGCCCTCGCTCGCGGCCATCGTCTGGATCGGCTACGACACGCCGCGCAAGCTGGGCGACCGGGAGACCGGCGGCGGCCTCGCCCTGCCGGTATGGATCGAGTTCATGCAGACCGCGCTGAAGGACGTGCCGCAGGCGCCGCTGGAAGCGCCCGAGGGCGTGATGAACGTCAACGGCGAGTGGTACTACGACGAGTTCGGACCGGCCAATGGCGTGAGCGGCCTGGGCCTGGACGACAAGTCGCAGCCGCAGAGCACCGACGACGAGAAGAAGAGCATCCTCGACCTGTTCAAGACGGGCAATTGAACGTGCGCGGCGCCGCGCACGCCGAGGCGTTCAGGCCAGCATGCCGGCCAGCTCGTGCGCGAAGCGGTGCGCATCGCCCGGCCAGCGCGCGGACAGGTACTGGCCGTCGCGCACCGTGAAACCCACGCGCCGCAAACGGTCCGAATCGCGCAGCAGCGCCGGCGGGCCGACCTGGAAGTCGCGCGGCGAGCGCAGCGCCCCCGCCACCTCGTCCTGCACCGACTGCGCATAGGTGCGGTAGTAGTCGCCCAGGCGATGGCGCGTGAGGCGCCAGGCCAGCATCTCGAGCTGGCGCGTCAGGCCCGTGGTGCGGCGGCCGTACAGCACGCTGCGGCCGGCCTCGCCGCCGCGCGTGACGCGCGAGCGCGCGGCAAGCACCGTCCCGTGGCAGATCGCGGCGACGGGGTGGTCGCGTTCGAAGAAGCCGGCGACGGCCGCCTGCAGCAGCGGCGACTCGAGGTACTCGCGCATGCCGGGCGCGTGGCCGCCGGGCAGCAGCAAGGCGTCGAAGCGGCCGGACGCGAGGCCCTCGGCGATGTCGCTCCAGCGGATCGGGGCGCGGTACGCGGCCGACCGGGCCATGCGGTCGTGGTCGGCGACCGCGCTGCCCTGCGCGCGCAGCACGGGCGCGAGCAGGCCCAGCCCGGTGCCGTGCAGCATGCGCGGGTCGGCCTGCGCAGGTGCGCCGTCCGGCGTGGCGAAGACGGCGGCGTGGCCGGCCTCGGTCAGCACCCGCCAGGGGACGCCCGCCTCGGTCGGGTCGAAGTCGGCGCGCGGAAGCGGGACGAGGACGGTGGCCACCTCAGAAATTGCGGGCGAGCCCGGTCCGCACGGGCGCGCGGGGCTCGCTCAAGGCGTCCCCCGGAAGTCGAGCGCGACACCGGCCTGGCGGCTCGCCTCGTCGGACAGGCGCGCGAACAAGTCGACGCCGTCGCGCGTGTCGCGCCAGCCCTGGCCGGAGAACTTGAAGTGGAAGCCGCCATTGCGTGCGGCCAGCCAGATCTCGTGCAAAGGGGGCTGCTTGTTGACGACGATCTTGCTGCCGTTCGGGAACTCGAGCTCCACCAGGCCGCCGGCGCGGTTGGTGTCGATGTCGATGACGCCTTGCTGCAGCCACGCGTCGCACTGGCGCTCGATGGCGGCCAGCACGCGCTCGGCGGCGGCCTGGTACTCGGTGTCCTGCAAGGTCGGGGCCGACATGGTCGATAGAATCCGTGGGATGAATGGAAGCCAGGGATCGAGTCTAGCGGAGCACCGCCGCCCTGCGCGCGGTGGAGTCTTGGCTGCGTGCAGCGCGGCGCTCATGCTCGTGCTCGGGCTGACGGCCTGTGGCCAGAAGGGGCCGCTGTACCTGCCGTCCCAGGCCGGCAGCGCGGCCAGGCCCGTGGCACGCGTGCCGAGCGCGCCCGACGATGCCCGCCCGGCCACGCCGCGCGCGCCGCTGGAAGGCGCCAGCTCGCCGGCCCTGCCCGCTGCGGCCAAGTAGCCGGCGCCGTCTTTCCTCGACCGCGAGGCACGCCACGCGCACGGCGACGGCATCCCGCAGCTCCGCCGCTCGACGCGACAGCGCTCGTTCGCGTGCGGGCAGCGCGCATGGAATGCGCAGCCAGGGGGCGACGCCAGCCGATCCGATGCCTCCGCTTCGGCCGGCGCGCGCTCGCGGCGCAACGGCGCCAGCAGCGCGGGCTCGCCTTCGGGCAATGCGGGTGGAACGCGCAGCCGGGCGGGATGGCGTCCCGCCCCGCGCCAATGAAAAAGGCCCGTCCGCAGACGAGCCTCGAAGGGGCTCCGCGCGAGGCGGAGCGCTGATCGTCCCGGCCAGGCCGGGCGGGGATCAGAAGTTGTGGACGACGCCCACGTCGAAGGCCTTGGTGCCCGTGCCGGCCGCCGTGGCGTTGCCGACCGTGAAGGTCGCACCGTGCTGGTCCTGGATGCGGGCGAAGGCGCCGTAGACCGACGTGCGCTTCGACAGCGGGTACATGTAGCCGATGCCGATCTGGTTGGCATCCTTGTCGGCCGACGTGCGGTCGTTGTGATGGATGTACGACGCCAGCACGTTGCCGCCGGCCAGGGGCACGGTCACGCCGCCCATCAGGTCGAGGACGTCGAGGGACGACGGGCCGGTGGACTTCTGGGCCAGGGCGTGGAGCTTGACGACGCCGAAGTCGTAGGTGCCGCCGAACGTGTAGTTCTTGCGCGCGGCGCCGTTGCCGAACGAGTTGCTCACGTCATAGAACGAGAAGCCGACGTAGGCCGGGCCGGAGGCGTAGGTCAGGCCCGCGCCGGTTTCGCGATTGGCTTCCCAGGCGCCGGTCTGCTCGCCGAAGGCGATTTCACCCGAGGCGACGAAACCGCTGGCGGCCGGCGCTGATGGCACCGAAGGCGCCGGTCAGGTCACCGTGAGCCTGGCGGCCCATGAACTGGTTGCTGCCCGTGCAGAAGTTCGGGGCGCCCGCGGCGCTGTCGGCGCAGTAGCCGGTTTCCAGCTGGAAGGACGCCTTCATGCCGCCGCCGAGGTCTTCGACGCCCTTGAAGCCGATGCGCGAGCCGCCGGTCACGCCGGAATCCAGGCGGATCGACTTGCCGTTGGCGTTGCCGCTGTCGAGGACCAGGCCCAGGTCAACCTTGCCGTACAGGGTGACGGACGATTGGGCGAAAGCGGCGCCGGACACGGCGGTGAGCACTGCGAGAGCGAGCAGCGACTTTTTCATTGCGAATATCTCCTAGGGTTAACAAGAGATTCCGGTCGCGGCGCGGCTGGGCGTGTTTCACC
>JAEKKH010000312.1 GCA_019510465.1 Burkholderiales bacterium | reverse complement strand
CTGTGCGAGAACCGCAAGCAGACCGTGTTCGGCGTCGGCCACGCGCAGGCCGACTGGATGATCGTGGGCGAGGCGCCCGGCGAGCAGGAGGACCTGCAGGGCGAGCCCTTCGTCGGCGCCGCGGGCCAGTTGCTGGACCAGATGCTGCGCGCACTCGGCCTGTCGCGCCGGGCCGGGACGGGCGAGGGCGTCGAGGACGACATGGCGGGCGATCCGGCACGCCGCGTCTTCATCGCCAACACGCTCAAGTGCCGTCCGCCGCGCAACCGCAATCCCGAGCCGGACGAGATGGCGCGCTGCGAGCCTTTCCTCAAGCGCCAGGTCGAACTGGTCAAGCCCAGGCTGATCCTGCTGATGGGCCGCTTCGCCGTGACCCAGCTGCTGAAGTCCGACGAGGCGATCGGCAAGCTGCGCGGCCGCATCCATCGCTACGAGGGCATCCCCGTCGTCGTCACATACCACCCGGCCTACCTGCTGCGCAACCTGCCCGAGAAGGCGAAGGCGTGGGAGGACCTGTGCCTCGCGAAAGAAACGGCGGCGGACGCATCCTGAGACCGGCCGCCCAGGCGAAGCAGGATGGCTACCGGGCGGCGCCGCCCGCGCCGTTGGCGTGAAGTTCGAGGGCGCGGCGGAACCGGCCTGGCCGGGCCGCTCGCGGCCGACCCCGCGGGGGCAGGAGCGCGAGCGACCGTGGGGCCATCATTTCGCTTTCTTCTTCGGCCGTTCCCAGTTCTCGAACGCCACCTGCCGCGCGCGGCCGATCGCCAGCGAGCCGGGGGCGACGGTCCTGGTGATCGTCGAACCGCCGCCGATGGTGGCGCCGGCGCCGAGTTCGACCGGAGCGACCAGCACGCAGTTCGAGCCGACGTGCACGTCCGCGCCGATGACCGTGCGGTGCTTGTTGGCGCCGTCGTAGTTGGCCGTGATGCTGCCCGCGCCGTAGTTGACGCGCTCGCCCACGGTGGCGTCGCCGAGGTAGGCCAGGTGGTTGGCCTTGGCGCCGTTGGCCAGGGTCGAGTTCTTCACTTCGACGAAGTTGCCGATGTGCACCTCCTCGCCGAGCGTCGCGCCGGGACGCAGGCGCGCGAACGGGCCGACCAGCGTGCCTGCGCCCACCGTCGCGCCCTCGATGTGCGTGAACGGGTGGATGACCGCGCCGGCGGCGATCTCGGCGTCGCGGATCACGCAGTGGGGGCCGATGCGCACGTTGTCGCCCAGCCTGACCGCGCCCTCGAAGACGCAGCCGACGTCGATCTCGACGTCCATGCCGCAGGCGAGCGTGCCGCGCAGGTCGAAGCGCGCCGGATCGGCCAGGCGCACGCCGGCCTCCATCAGCGCATCGGCATGGCGGCGCTGCAGGCGGCGCTCCAGGTCAGACAGCTGCATCGGGCTGTTGACGCCCAGCACCTCCGTCTCGTCCTTGGCGCAGGCCGTGCGCACTTCCACGCCATCGGACACCGCATGGGCGACGACGTCGGTCAGGTAGAACTCGCCCTGCGCGTTGTCGTTCGTGAGGCGCGCCAGCCAGCCCTTGAGAAGCCGGGTGGGCGCGGCCAGGATGCCGGTGTAGACCTCGGTGATCTGGCGCTGCAGCGGCGTCGCGTCCTTCTCCTCGACGATGGCCTGGACGGCGCCGATGCTGTCGGCGTCGCCGGCTTCCGCGGTGCGCACGATGCGGCCGTAGCCGAAGGGGTTGTCCAGGTCCACCGTCAGCAGCGCGAGGTTCTTCCCGGCGCAGGCGTCGACCAGCGTGCGCAGCGTGGCCTCGCGGATCAGCGGGACGTCGCCGTTGAGCACCAGCGTGATGCCGTCGTCGTCGGCCAGCGCCGGCACGGCCTGCTGCACGGCGTGGCCGGTGCCCAGCTGCGGCATCTGGCGCACGAACACGCGCTGAGCGCCCGCGAAGGCGGCCTCGACGGCCTCGGCACCATGGCCCGTGACGACGATGCACCGGTCCGGCGACAGCGCCTCGGCCGTGGCCACCACATGGCCCAGCAGCGGCTTGCCGCCCAGTGCGTGCAGCACCTTGGGCCGCGCGGAGCGCATCCGCGTGCCCTTGCCCGCCGCCATGATCACGACACTGAGTGCCATAGGAGATTCCGGTTCGTCTGAGGAAGCGGAATTATCGCAAGCCGCGGCGGCGGCCCGGCGCCCCCTGTCGGGGGAGCGTGGGGCGCGTGTCAGGCCTGGCCATTTGCGCGCGCGGTCGCCTCGGGCTGGGGTCAGGTCTTGAATGTTGCGCGGAGCATCGCATGCCGATGGCCAGCAGGCCGTCGCGCAACATTCAAGACCTGACCCCGATGCATGCGACGGCGCTGTCGGGGGGCGTGGGGCGCGTGTCAGGCCTGGCCATTTGCGCGCGCGCGGTCGCCTCGGGTTGGGGTCAGGTCTTGAATGTTGCGCGGAGCATCGCATGCCGATGGCCAGCAGGCCGTCGCGCAACATTCAAGACCTGACCCCGGGGGGCGGTCGTGCAACATTCAAGACCTGACGCCGGCCTCGCTCGCCGCCTCAGCCCCTGGGCGCGCTGGCGGCCGGCGCCGCCGAGGTCGCGGAGGGCACCATCGGCAGCGGGACGCGGACGGTGTGCGCCTTGTCGTTGGTGTTGGGAAAGTCCTTCATGGCGGCGTCGAACATGGCGGCCAGCATCCGGTCGCCGCCGGAGGCGTAGCCGTCGGTGCTGGCGCGCGTCTCGTACAGCGCCTTGCCGCTGTCGGCATCGCGGATCAACAGTGCCACCTCGTGCAGGTAGATGTCCGGCTCCGGTGGGAATGGGGCCCACATGCCGTGGTGCAGGCCATAGGGGCCCCACGGGCCGTACGGGCCGTAGCCGGCCCAGCCGCGGTAGCCCCAGCGGCGCGGGCCGCCCCACCAGAACGGGTCGTCCCAGGGCGCCTGCTCGAAGCGCTCGGTGCGCGCCCCGATCTGGACCATCACCGCCGGCTTGCCGCCGTCGGCGACCGGGTGGAAGCCGGCGTTGGCGAGCGCCTGCGCCGCGGCGTTCTCGATGGCCTGCGTGCGTTGCGGGTTCTTTTCCTGCGACGGCAGCCGGTCGAAGGCGTAGCTGCCGGGCGAGACGCCGGCGGGCCAGGCGCCGAAGGTCGCCACCGAGGCGTCGACCACGTTCATGCTGGCGCAGCCGGCGAGCGCCGTGGCGGCGGCGAGCGCGGCGATGGCGCCGATGCGACGGAGAAGGGGGATGCTGTTCATGACGGACTCCCGGGTGCCGGGCGGCGGCACCGCAATGCCGAGCTTCGCGCTCGCGTGTAACTCGAGTATGTACCGGCACGCGGCGCGCCCGCCGAGCCGCTGTCCGATGGCTGTAGCCGGGCTTGCGGCAGAGGGGCGGTCCTCGTCGATTCCGCCGGCGCCCCGGCTGGTTCAAGCCGCCGGGGCCGCGTGTCAGGCGATGCGGATGACACCCGGCCTGGCCGGCGTGGCGCAGCTCTCGTCCGCGTCGAACGCGATGTCGCCGTCCGGCTCGGGGCGTCCGCTCGCCTGGATCGTGGTGAACGGGAACAGGCCGCGATCCATCATGTGCGACGGCGTGATGTTGCCCATCGCGGTGAAGATGTTCTCGATGCGGCCGGGGTGCTGCTTCTCCCACTCGCGGATCATCGCCTTGACCTGCACGCGCTGCAGGTTGTCCTGGCTGCCGCACAGCGTGCACGGGATGATGGGGAACCGGCGGTGCTCGGCCCAGCGCACGAGGTCGGTCTCGTCGACGTAGGCGAGCGGCCGGATCACCACGTTCCTGCCGTCGTCGCTCACCAGCTTGGCCGGCATGCCCTTCATGCGGCTGCCGAAGAACATGTTCATGAACATCGTCACGACGATGTCGTCGCGGTGGTGGCCGAGCGCGATCTTCGTGCAGCCCAGCTCGCCTGCCACGCGGTACAGGATGCCGCGGCGCAGCCGCGAGCACAGCGAGCACATCGTCTTGCCGGGCTCGATGTGGCTGGTGACGATGGAATAGGTGTCCTGCTCCTCGATGTGGAACGGCACGCCGCGCGAGCGCAGGTAGTCGGGCAGCACGTGCTCCGGGAAGCCCGGCTGCTTCTGGTCGAGGTTGACGGCGACCAGCTCGAACTTCACGGGCGAGCGTTCGCGCAGCGACAACAGGATGTCCAGCATCGCGTAGCTGTCCTTGCCGCCGGACAGGCACACCATCACCTTGTCGCCTTCCTCGATCATGTTGAAGTCGATGATGGCGCCGCCGACCTGGCGGTGCAGGCGCTTGGACAGCTTGTTGATCTCGTAGGCGTGCTTCGTGCGCGCGGCCTCGGTCTGCGCGTCGGGCGCGGGCGGGGTGTCGAGCCCGGCGTCGCCGGGCAGGCCCTTGCGTTCTTCGAGGCTCATAAGGCAACCTCCGCCCTGCGGGCTGCGGTGTGAGCGCCCTTCGGAGCGGCCGGGCGGGCGCTCATGCTACGTCCTTCAGGCCGAACACTTCCACGCCCACCGAATCGCAGTCCGGATAGACGTCGGGCTTTTCCGTCGACACCCGCGCCGCGCGCACGTTCGGATGCGCCAGCATCAG
>JAEKKH010000071.1 GCA_019510465.1 Burkholderiales bacterium | reverse complement strand
TGGTGGCGCTGCAGGACCAGTTCCGCGCCCGCGAGACGGGCAAGACCTACGCCGCGCTGGTGGTGGGCCGCTGGCCGGCGAAGCTCAAGGTGATCGACGTCGCGCTGCACAAGACCGAGGACGCGGCCGGCGAGCGCCGTGTCTACCCGGTCGGCGACGACCACCCCGACGGGCAGCGCTCGATCTCGCTGGTGCGCATCGCGCGCCAGTTCGCCGACGCCACTTTGCTGGACGTCACCATCAAGACGGGCCGCACGCACCAGATCCGCGTCCACCTGCAGCATGCCGGGCACGTGATCGTCGGCGACGACCGCTACGGCGATTTCGCGCTCAACCGCCGCTACGCGCGCGGCGAGGCGGTGCCCGGCGTGCGTTTCGAGCGCATGTTCCTGCACGCGCGCCGGCTCGCCTTCGACCATCCCGCCACTGGCGCGCGCCTCGAGCTGGAGGCAGCGTTGCCGCCCGAGTGCGCGGCCCTCGTCGACGCGCTCGAGAAACAGGGCCGCCCATGACCGAATCCCCCGACCGCCCGCGCCGCTTCGACCTCGTCGTCTTCGACTGGGACGGCACGCTGTTCGATTCCACCGCGCTGATCGTGCACAGCATCCAGGCGGCGTGCGTCGACCTCGGGCTGCCGGTGCCCGACGACGAACGCGCCTCGTGGGTGATCGGCCTGAGCCTGCGCGCGGCGATGGCGCACGCGGCGCCCACGATCACCGAAGCCCAGCTGCCGGCGATGATAGCCCGCTACCGCTTCCACTACCTCGCGCGCCAGCACGACCTGTCGCTGTTCCCCGGCGTGCTGGACATGCTGCGCGCGCTCAAGCAGCGCCAGCACTGGCTGGCGGTGGCCACCGGCAAGAGCCGCGCGGGACTGGACGAGTCGCTGCACGCGGCGGCGCTGCGCGGCGTCTTCGACGGCACGCGCACCGCCGACGAGACGCGGCCGAAGCCTGATCCGCAGATGCTGCACGAGCTGATGCGCCAGTTCGGCGCCGATCCGGAGCGCACGCTGATGATCGGCGACACCACGCACGACCTGCAGCTGGCCGCCAATGCCGGCACGGCCAGCCTCGCGGTGGCCTACGGGGCGCATGCGCCGTCGGAATTCGCCACCCACTCGCCACTGGCGGTGGCCGGCAGCGTGGGCGAGCTCGCCGCCTGGCTGGACGCGCATGCCTGACCGGGCGCCCGCCCCGCGTCCGCTGGACGGCTGGCTGCCGCTGTGCGCGAGCGAGGAACTGGCGGAGTCCGGCAAGGCGGTGGTCTTCGACGTCCTCCTGTGGCGCCGCCCGGCGCGCGCGTTCGCGCTGCGCTTCGAGGGCCGCGTCGTCGCCTACCTGAACCGCTGCGCGCACGTGCCCACCGAGATGGACTGGCGCCCCGGCGAGTTCCTCGACGAGGAGCGCCGCTTCATCGTCTGCTCGATGCACGGCGCCGTCTACGAACCGACCAACGGCCGCTGCATCGCGGGCCCCTGCGCCGGCCAGCGGCTGATGGCGGTCGACGTCGCCGAGCGCGACGGCCGGGTGTATTGGTATCCTTCCGCGGACATCGGCCCTGTCGTGTTCGACAATCCGCCCAAACCACACGACGACCATGACGCCTGACTTCGAACCCACGCAATCCCCCGAGGACTCGCGTCCCGCCACGCCATCCCCCGCGCCTGAGCCGGGCTCCGCGCCGGCGCCGATGTCGTCCACCACGCTGCACGTCAGTCCCGACCTGTCGCGGCTGGAGACGGTGCTCGCGCAGGTCACCGGCGAGCTGATGCGCGAGCGCCGCATCGAGCGCCGCTGGCGCCTGTTCGGCCGCACCGCGTGGTTCCTGCTGGCGCTCGCGACGGTCTGGGGCCTCGTGACGTCGCAGCGCGGCAAGGCCAGCACGCCCAACGGCCCGCACACGGCGCTGGTCGAGGTGCGCGGCGAGATCGCCTCGGAAGGCAACACCAGCGCCGAGAACATCGTGTCCGCGCTGCGCAGCGCCTTCGAGGAGAAGAGCGCCGTCGCCATCGTGATCCGCTTCAACTCGCCCGGCGGCAGCCCGGTGCAGGCCGGCATCGTCTACGACGAGATCAAGCGCCTGAAGGCCCTGCACAAGAAGAAGATCTACGCGGTGTGCGAGGAGATGTGCGCCTCGGGCGCCTACTACATGGCCGTGGGGGCCGACGAGATCTTCGTCGACAAGGCCAGCATCGTCGGCTCGATCGGCGTGCTGATGGACGGCTTCGGCTTCACCGGCGCGATGGACAAGCTCGGCATCGAGCGCCGGCTGATCACGGCCGGCGCCAACAAGGGCATGCTCGATCCGTTCTCGCCGCTCAAGCCCGAGCAGCGCGCGCTGGCCCAGCAGATGATCGACGAAGTGCACCAGCAGTTCATCGCCATCGTGCGCGAGGGCCGCGGCGCGCGCCTGCACGAGACGTCCGACACCTTCTCCGGCCTGTTCTGGAACGGCGAGGACGCCGTCAAGCAGGGCCTGGCCGACCGCTTCGGCAGCCTCGACTCCGTCGCCCGCGACGTGGTCAAGGCCGAGGACGTGGTCGACTACACGCCGACGGAAAACGTGGCCGAGCGCCTGGCCAAGCGCTTCGGCGCCTCGATCGGCGCGGGCGCCGTGCGCGAGCTGGAAACCCCCGTCCTGCGGCGCTGAACATCCGTTCCCGGGCCGCGAGCCGGCGTTCGGCGTTCAACTTTTCGCGCTTGCCCCGAGTTCGAGGGCGGCCCCGGCGCCCCGCGCGGGCGCAGCGCGTGTAACGTCCCGGGAAGCGGCCCTCAAGGCGGCGGCGCGATTGCCGATCTCCGTCTGACAGCCGCCCTTGCCGTGTCTTCCGTCGCCATGCACGCCCGCGTCCTACGTCGCCTGCTGATCGCCCTGCTCGCCCTCACCGGCATCGCGCTGCTGTGGAACCAGTTCGGCATGACCTCGACGCTGGTCATCGACGCGCGCTCGCCCTTCCACGTCGAGGCGCTGGACGATCGCGCGAATCCCGGGGGCCGCAGCGTGGCCACCACCACCCGCGAGGCCGGTGGCGTCGGCATGGACTGCGACCTGCACGCCGGCTACGAATGGGCGTTCTGCGAGCTTCAGATCGAGTTCGGCAAGGGCCCGCACGGCATCGACCTGAGCCGCTACGACGCGATGCGCCTGTGGGTGACCGCCACCGGCCCCGAGGCGCAGCAGCGCGTGCGCGTCTACGTGCGCAACTACGACCCGGCCTACTCGAAGCCCGGCGTGGCCGAGTCCGAGAAGGTCAACCAGCTGATCTACGAGCCCGCGGAGTATCCGCAGGGCTACGAGGTGCCGCTCGCGCGCTTCCAGGTCGCGCAGTGGTGGATCGACGAGCATCCGATGACGCTCGACCTCGAGGCGCCCGACTTCCGCAACGCCACGCGGCTCGCATTCTCCACCGGGCCGAAGGTCGAGCCGGGGCCGCACACGATCCGCATCCAGCGCGTCGAGCTCAGGGGCAAGCTGATCCCGGCGTCCACCTTCCGCCTGGGCATCATCGCGGTGTGGATGCTGTCGGTGTTGGGCTATCTCGTCGTGGACAGCGTGCTCAACCGCCGCCAGCTGCGGCTGTCCGCGGCGAGCCAGCACTCGCTGCAGCGCCTGAACGAATCGCTGCGGCTGGAGACGCGCAGCCTGGCCGAGATCGCCCGCACGGATCCGCTGACCGGCGCGCTCAACCGCAAGGGCCTGGCCGACGAGCTGATGCGCATCGTGCGCATGGGCGAGCACCAGGCGTTCCCGATGACGCTGGTCTTCATCGACATCGACCATTTCAAGCGCATCAACGACAGCCTCGGCCACGACACCGGCGACCAGGTGATCCGCGGCCTGGCCGAGCTGGTGCGCTCCGCCGTGCAGCGCGACGACCTGTTCGCGCGCTGGGGCGGCGAGGAGTTCCTGCTCGTCTTCCGCGACACGCCGGGCCCGAAGGGCAGCGCCATCGCCGAGCGCCTGCGCGAGCGCATCGCCGGCGCCGCGTGGCCCGAGGACCTGCGCGTGACGTGCAGCTTCGGCGTGGCCGAGTGGCATCGCGACGAGGACCTCAACGAGGGCATCAAGCGCGCCGACGAGGCCATGTACCGTGCCAAGCAGCAAGGCCGCGACCGTGTCGAGATCGAACTGGAAGATGACCGCCTGGGCTCGCTCCGCTCCCCGCCCCCGGGGGGCTCAGCCGGCTCGCTCCGGGCGGCCGAGCGCTCGCCGGCCGGTTAAATGACGGCCTGGGCTCGCTTCGCTCCCCGCCCCCGGGGGGCTCAGCCGGCTCGCTCCGGGCGGCCGAGCGCTCGCCGGCCTGTTGAGACCTCTGCCAATGGGCGACCGCTGACGGCCGCATCTGCTGCGCTCGACCCGATCAGATACCGCGCGAAGCAGCAAGGCGGCGATCGCGTAGAGACTGAACTGCAAGATGACGGCCCGGGCTCGCTCCGCTCCCCGCCCCCGGGGGGCTCAGCCGGCTCGCTCCGGGCGGCCGAGCGCTCGCCGGCCGGGTAAGACCTCTGCCAATGGGCGACCGCTGACGGCCGCATCTGCTGCGCTCGACCCGATCAGATACCGCGCCAAGCAGCAAGGCGGCGATCGCGTAGAGACCGAACTGCAAGATGACGGCCCGGGCTCGCTCCGCTCCCTGCCCCCCGGGGGCTCAGCCAGCTCGCTCCGGGCGGCCGAGCGCTCGCCGGCTGCTTGAGACCTCTGCCAATGGGCGACCGCTGACGGCGGCACCTTCCCGCACTCGTCCGGGTCAGAGCCAGCCCGACTTCCTGAACTGCCGGTACAGCACCACGCACACGATCGTGATCGTCGCCAGCGCCAGCGGGTAGCCCCATTGCCACTCGAGCTCGGGCATGTTCTTGAAGTTCATGCCCCAGATGCCGGCGAAGGCGCTGATGACGGCGAAGATACCGGCCCAGGCCGCGAGCCGCTTGTTGACGACCGATTCCTCGATCGCCACGTTGGCCAGGTTGACCTGGATGGCCGTGCCGATGGTGTCGCGCAGGTTGTCCAGCGAGCCCTGCATGCGCAGCAGGTGGTCGAACACGTCGCGGAAGTACTCGCGGTTGCCCTCGCACACCGACGGCACGCGGCCGCTGAACAGCTTGTGCACGGCGTCGATCAGCGGCGTCACGGCGTGGCGCACGGTGCCGATCTCGCGCTTGAGCTCGTACAGGCGCTGGATGTTGGCCTGCGAGGTGCCGGGCTCGAACATCTGGTCCTCGACCTGCTCGAGCTCGGTCTCGAGGCGGTCGATGATGGGGAAGTAGCGGTCGACGACCGCGTCCATCAGCGCGTAGAACACGAAGGCCGGGCCGTGGCGCAGCATGTGCGGTTCGCGCTCCGACCGCTCGCGCACCTGCAGCAGGTTCTGGCGGCTGCGGTTGCGCACCGACAGCACGAAGTTGCGGCCGACGAAGATGTCGACCTCGCCGGTGGCGAGCTCGTCGGTGGGCGTCAGTTCCACCGTGTGCAGCACGGCGAACAGCGTGTCGCCGTACTCCTCGACCTTCGGCCGCTGGTGGCCATGCAACGCGTCCTCCACCGCCAGCTCGTGCAGGCCGAACTCCGCCTGCATCGTCAGCAGCTCGTCGTCGGTGGCGTCCTTCATCGCGACCCAGACGAAGCAGCCCGGGCGCGCCAGGTACTCGCTGATCTCCGCGGTCGGAATGTCGGCGAGCTTGCTGCCGTTCTCGTAGGCGACGCAGTTGATCAGCATGGGGGAAGCGGGTGGGAAGTCATGACACTGTAACGAAGACGCCGTCAAGGCGGACCCTGGGCGTCGAAACGACGATTTTTGCTGCGCTGCGGTGGCAGCGGCAGGGGGGCTGGGCCACAATGCCCGCTCCGACCAACCCGACGGTTCCGCAGAGACGATTCATGGGCACGAAGCAACACGGCGCCGGCCTCGCGGCCATGACGCTGGGCGCCTTGGGCGTCGTCTACGGGGACATCGGCACCAGCCCGCTGTACACGCTGCACGAGATCTTCGTGCCCGTCACGGGCGTGGGCGTGCCGCTCGACGCACCGCACATCGTCGGCGCCGTGTCGACGATCTTCTGGGGCCTGATGCTGGTCGTCACGCTCAAGTACGTGATCCTGATCCTGCGCGCCGACAACAACGGCGAAGGCGGCGCGATGGCGCTGACCGCGCTGGCGGCGCACGCGGCCGGCGGCACGCCGCGGCGGCGCACGCTGATCATGCTGGTGGGCATGTTCGGCGCCACGCTGTTCTTCGGCGACAGCGTCATCACGCCGGCCGTCACGGTGATGGGCGCGGTCGAGGGGCTCGAGGTCGTCACGCCGGCGCTCAAGACCTACATCGTGCCGTTGTCGGTGCTCATCCTCGTCGTGCTGTTCTCCGCGCAGCGCTTCGGCACCGGCGCCTTCGGCAAGGCGTTCGGGCCGATCCTGGTGGTGTGGTTCGGGCTGCTGGCCGTGGTCGGCGGGCTGCACGTGGCCAAGGCACCGGAGATCCTGTCCGCGCTGAATCCGCTGTACGCGATCGAGTTCCTGCTCGATCGCGGCTGGCACGTGCTGGCCGCGCTCGGTGCGATCGTGCTGGCGCTCACGGGCGCGGAGGCGCTGTACGCCGACATGGGCCACTTCGGCAAGACGCCCATCCGCCTCGCCTGGAGCGCGCTGGTGCTGCCGGCCCTGGCGTTGAACTACATGGGGCAGGGCGCGCTGCTGATCCACGACCCGACCGCCATCGAGAACCCGTTCTTCCGCCTGTTCCCGTCCACCTGGGTGCTGCCGATGGTGGCGTTCGCGGCCGTGGCGGCCGTCATCGCGTCGCAGGCGGTGATCTCGGGCGCGTTCTCGATGACCAAGCAGGCGATCCAGCTCGGCTTCCTGCCGCGCATGGAGGTCGTCTACACCTCGGTCAAGGAGGCCGGCCAGATCTACCTGCCGCGCGTCAACTGGGTGCTGATGGTGGCGGTGGTGTGCGCGGTCATCGGCTTTGGCAGCGTCTCCAAGCTGACCGCGGCCTACGGCATCGCCGTGACGGTGACGATGCTGATCGACACCGTGCTCACGTACTTCGTCGTGCGCTACGGCTGGGGCTTCCCGCTGTGGATCGCGCTCGGCGCCACCGGCTTCTTCGCGCTGATCGACGGCCTGCTGGTGGCCGCGTGCTCGCTGAAGTTCCTGCATGGCGGCTGGTTCCCGCTGCTGCTGGCGCTGGCGATGTTCGCGATCATGTCGACGTGGAAGCGGGGCCGCGAGTTGCTGCTGGAGAGCATCCGGCGCGACGACCCGGACCTGATCCCGTTCATCACCGCGCTGGCCGAGGACGACATCCCGCGCACGCCGCGCACCGCGGTCTTCACCGTGGCCAACGTCGGCACCGTGCCGCAGGCGCTGCTGCACAACCTGAAGCACAACCAGGTGCTGCACGAGACCAATGTCATCCTGACCGTGAAGTTCCACGAGGTGCCCTGGATCCCGTTCGCCGACCGCGTGCAGGTGGAGCCGCTGGCGCGCGGCTTCTGGCGCGTGACGGTCAACTAC
Source organism: Burkholderiales bacterium (assembly GCA_019510465.1). Taxonomy (GTDB): domain Bacteria; phylum Pseudomonadota; class Gammaproteobacteria; order Burkholderiales; family Burkholderiaceae_C; genus Scleromatobacter. Next base: position 8,200 of record JAEKKH010000071.1, on the reverse strand, counting down.
GGCTTCAAGAACACGCCCGACATCCCGCAGGCCCTGACGCTGTGCCGCTCGCACGGGCTGGACGTCGACGAGTTCACCACCAGCTACTTCCTCAGCCGGGAAGTGGTGGTGCCCACGCGCGGCGACGGCATGGCGCACTGGCGCGAACGCCTGTTCGCCGCCATGACGCGCAACGCCGGCAGCGTGGTGGAGTTCTTCCGCCTGCCCAACAACTCGGTCATCGAGCTGGGCACGCGCGTGCAGATCTGAGGCGTCCCCGGGCGGCGCGATGCCGTCCAATGGCCGCAGGCGACCGCTCGTCCGCTGGCGATCGCCGCCGCGCCAACAAAGTCTCGAACGAGCGTTCAGTGCGCTCAACGAATCGTGCCGGGGCCGATATGGAGGCAGGTGCCCGATCGAACCGCCCGCCCCCGGCGCGCGGCCGTGCATCCACTTCAATGCACGTCACGGAGACCCGCATGCGCCCGACCCCCGGCAAGATCCATTTCCTCACCCTGGGCGTCGCGTCGCTCGCCATGCTGACCGCCTGCGGCGGCGGCTCCGACAGCCCCGCGCCTGCGCCGGCCCCCGCGCCGGCCCCCGCGCCGGTCGCGACGCACCTGACGGGCTCCGCCGCGGTCGGCGCGCCGATGACGCAGGGCACGCTGCGCGTGATCGATTCCACCGGCAGCGTCGTGGCGCACGACATCGCCATCGACGCCGACGGCGGCTACGACGCCGGCGTGCTGACGGGCACCGGGCCGTGGCGCATCGAGGCCTGCGGCTACACCGGCGCCAACTATGGCTGCATCTATTCGGTGGCGCAGGCCGCCGGCACGGCCAACGTCACGCCGCTGACCACCGCCATGATCACGCTCGCCTCCGGCCACACGCCCGACACGCTGATGGCCGACGGCGCCAGCGCCCCGAGCGCCGCCACGCTCGCGGCGGCGCAGGCGCAGTTGCAGACCGGCCTGGCCGGCACGCTCGACGATGCGGGCGTGCCCGCGAACTTCGACTTCACCACGGGCGCGCTGGCCGCCGGCACGCGCAGCGGCTACGACCGCATCCTCGATGCCGTCAACGTCACCACCGGCAGCGACGACGGCGCGTTCGTGCAGGTCACGCCGCGCCTGGGCGACGGCAACCTGTACCTGACCACGGGCAGCACGACCGGCACCATCACCGCGGCTGCCGGCGCCGCCGATCTGCCGCTGGGCAGCCTCGAGACCCTGTTCACGAAGATGACGGCGGCGATGGCCAGCGCGCCGTCCTGCAGCGACGCCGGCATCGGCATCGCCACGGTCATCGCCAGCGACGCGCGCATGCAGGGCCTGTCGGGCGGCGCCGCCGTCTCGGCCGGCCTGTGCCAGTTCTTCGGCCACGGGGACGGCGGCTCCGGCGCCATGTGGGGCGCGCGCTTCCTGAGCCCGGCGCTCGGCAAGTGCGACCTGACCGGCAGCGCGCCACTGTGCGCCGTCAGCTTCGCGCTGGAGTCCACCGACGGCAGCGTCGAGAACGTCGGCGACGGCATGGGCGTCGTCTATCGCGACCACCGCTGGCAGTTCTACGGCGAACTGCTGCCCATCTCGATCAATGCCAACGCCGCCGTGCAGCGCAACGTGCGCATCGACGACGCGACCGCGCCGGTGCAGTACTCGCGCGCCCTGCAGTTCGACATCGCTCGCACCGACGGCATCGCCTGTGCGCGCATCGCCATGCGCGACGACGCGCAGACGACCATCGCCATCTACAAGGTGTTCTCGCCGAGCTCCGAGCGGATGTCGCTGTGGACGCATGACGGCTTCAGCAACAACGCCAGCACCGATCCCGCCGTCGGCTCGCTGCGCAGCGGCGACGACAGCTGGATCCAGCTGCCGCAGGGCACGGAGGGCGACGAGGTGATCCGCCGCTTCTACCGCGCCGGCCGCACCGTCGACGTGTCGCTGTACTCCGACGCCGGCTGCTCGACGCCGGCCACGGTGGACGGCCGGACCGTGTTGCCCGTCAACGTGGCGGGCATGCCGCCGGTCGATTCGGCGATGGTGGCCTTGCCGTGGGGCACGCTGACCGCCGACACGCTCGCCGGGCTCGAAGCCTTCACGCTCGATGGCGGCCATGCGGGCAGCTTCAGCAGCGCCTGGACGTTCTCCGACGGCATCACCGGGTTCGAGCAGGTCACGTTCTGCACCGCTGGCTCCTGCGGCGACGGCGAGGACGCGCGCCTCGGCGACTCGCGCATCCGTCCGGGCGCCCGCGTCGCCACGACGCCCCTGCGCGCGCCGGCCGTCCACGTGCTGGCGGGCGACTACAAGGAGCTCGTCCTCGGCGGCCGCGACGCGACCGGCATGAACATCGAGAGCGAGTTCGTCAGCTGCACCTCGCAGCCGGCGGGCCAGATGTGCGGCCAGTTCGCCAACCCGGGCCAGGCGCCCGCCGGCAACAGCGGCCCCGCGAGCGCGAAGCGCCGCTCGCACTGAGCGCGCGCCGCTCGCGCGGCCGGACGCGAAGCCCCCGGATCACGGCCCGGGGGCTTCGCGCTTTCAGGGCCGGCCCTGGACGACGCGCAGCGGCGGCTTGCCGGCGTCGGCCGGCTCGTCCTCGGCGACGCGGGTGCGGTTGCGGCCGTCGTGCTTGGCCTCGTACAGCGCCTGGTCGGCCTGTGCGATCAGGTCGTCGACGCCCTCGCAGCCCGGCGCCACCGCCGCCACGCCGATGCTCACCGTCACCCCGCACAGGCCGCAGGGCAGCGGCGCCGCGCCCGGCAGGGGCTCGCCGACGGCCACGCGCAGGCGCTCGGCGATGGACGCCGCGGTGGGCAGGTCGGTCTCGGGCAGGATCGCGACGAACTCGTCGCCTCCGTAGCGACCGAACAGGTCCGTGCAGCGCAGCACCGCCTGGCCATGCTGCGCGACGTGGCGCAGGATCGCGTCGCCGGCGGCGTGGCCGTGGCTGTCGTTGATCGTCTTGAAGCGGTCGATGTCGACGATGAAGGCCGCCGTGTGCGTGCACTGCCGGCGCGCCCGCTGCAGGTCGCGCGCGGCCTGCGCGTAGAGCGCGCCGCGCGACAGCGCCCCGGTCAGGTGGTCGGTGCGCGCCAGCTGCAGGACCCACTCGTGCATGCGGTCGGTGATCAGCAGCACGAAGCCGATGTTGCAGAACACGTCCATGATCACCAGCGCGCCCAGGTAGGTGGCGACGGTCGGATCGCTCAGGTTCAGCACGGGCGCGCCGGCGGGCAGGTGGGCGGTGGTCCACAGGCGCCACAGATTGGCCAGGCCCCAGCCGCCCATGCCGACCATGGTCAGCACGCGGCTGACGCTGGGCGCTGCGCCCACGGCGAGCGAATAGGTGGCCCACAGCGCGAGCAGCGCCATGCCGCCCACCATGATCATCGCGCGCGCCCTTGGTTCCGGCCACACGAGCGTGGCGGCGATGGCCAGCATGAACACGCCGCAGGCCGTGACGAGCCACGCGGTGGGCACCGACTGCCGATCGAACTGGCGCAGGGCGGCCACGGCCGTGCTGCGGCCGACCAGCATGGTCCAGTTGCCCACGATGGCCGGCACCCAGATCGGCACATGGCCCTGCAGCATGTGCGCCGCGGCGGCGGCGCCGAGGAACAGATTGGCGATGGCCCACAGGCGCAGGCCGGGCATGGTCTGGTGGATGCGGCGCTCGAGCGCCAGCACGACGATGCTGAAGACGACGCACAGCGCGGCGACCACCGCGAGCAGCGAGCGGCCGTCGATCGTCACGAAGCGATCTCCGCGGGCGACTTCCTGCGCCTGTGCATGGGTGGACCTCCGGAAAAAAATTCTAGGCCGCCCGCTTCCCTGCCGGCCAGCTATTTGTGGGGATATCGTTGGGCAGCAACGCCACAGTGGCGCGGCGTCCTGCATCGAGCGCAGCGGCCCGATAGCCGGCGTTAGCGCGCGAGCGCGTTGCGCAACAGCGGCGCCAGCGCATCGACCAGGGGCGCGATGCGTGCCACCGGCGTCGCCGCGAACGACAGCACCAGGCCGCGCCAGCGCACGCGCATCGCGTAGACCGACAGCGGGATCGCCGTGACGCCATGGGCGATGGCCTCGCGCGCGACGGCGCGATCGTCGATCTCGTCGGGCAGCGCGAGCGTCAGGTGCACGCCGCGCGCGCCGGACACGACGGACAGTCGCCGCGTGGCGAACTCGTCCGGCAAGGCCTCGGCCAGCGCGCGCAGCATCGCCTCGCGTCGCAGCGCGTACTCGCGACGCAAGGTGCGCACGTGGGCGGCATAGTGGCCCTCGCGCATGAAGTCGGCCAGGACCTGCTGCACGAGCTGGTCGCCGTCGCGGTAGAAGTCGGCCGACGCGTCGGCGAACACGCGCTGCAGGCCTTGCGGCACCACGAGGAAGGCGACGCGGATGCCGGGGTAGACCGTCTTGCTGAAGGTGCCGAGGTAGATGACGCGACCGGCGGCGTCCTGGCCCTGCAGCGACGGGAACGGCGCGCCTTCATAGCGGTACTCGCTGTCGTAGTCGTCCTCCAGCAGCAGGGTGCCGTGGCGCGCGGCGAAGCGCAGCCACTCGAGCCGCCGCGCGAGCGGCATCGCGCCGCCGGTGGGGAACTGGTTGGACGGCGTGAGGTAGGCCAGGCGCGGGGCGCGCTCGCCCGGGCGCAGCACGGGCGGGGGCAGGCCGTGCGCGTCCACGGGCGACGGCCGCAGCCGCAGGCCGTGGTCGGACAGCACCTGCGTGGCGGCCCAGTAGCCGGGATCCTCCAGCAGGACGGTGTCGCCCGGGTCGCACATCAGGCGCGCGACGAGGTCGATCGATTCGCCGGTGCCGTCGGTGATGATGACCTGGTCGGGCGCGCAGTGCACGCCGCGCGTCGCGCGCACGTGGTCGGCGATCGCCTCGCGCAGCTCGGGCGCGCCCCCGGGCTCGCCCTGTTCGAGCTGTATCGGGTCGGCCCGCCGCAGCTGGCGCTGCTGCAGCCGGTTCCAAAGCCTGAACGGGAACAACGCCAGGTCGAACTGGCCGGGGCAGAAGGGCTGGCGCGTCCAGAACTCGTGCAGCGGATGGGAGTGGTAGCGGCGGCCGCGGCGCGAGAACGCCAGCGGGCTGGCCGCGCGCGGCGCCTCGGCCGGCTCGGTCGCCTTTGCCGCGGCCGGCGGGGCGTCGGGCGCGATGCGGCACACGTAGGTGCCCGAGCCCTGTCCGGCGACGACGAAGCCCTCCGCGCGCAGCTGCTCGTACACCGGCACGACCGTGTTGCGCGCGATGCGCAGCGCCCGCGCCAGCGCGCGCGTGGACGGCAGCCGGTGCGCCGGCGGCACGACGCGCTCGAGGATCGCGCGGCGCATCTGCTGCGTGAGCCGCGCGCCGATCTGCGTCCCGGCCTCGTCCGGCGCGGGATGGGCCCAGGCATGCTGCAGCCAGTCGACGAGCGCGTCGCCGGCGAGGTGGGTGGGGGCGGGCGAAGGCATGCGAAGCGCGATCGTACGTCAAGTGGCCCAGTGCCGTTGCCGACAAGTGGCCCTTCCCACTGGGCCAATCGCTGCGTAAGCTGGACGCCATGACCGCATCGTCCGACTTCCGCTCCTCCACCGCGCTCGCCGCACCCCACCGCGCCGTGGTGCAGGCCGCGCTGGATCGCCTGTCCGCCGAGCTGGGCGTGCCGGTGACCGCCGTCGAATGCACCGTCGGCGACTTCACGTCGGTGGCGCGCGGCAAGTCCGTCGGCCACCAGGACTTCGTGGGCATGGCGGGCTGCCGCTTCCCGTCGGTGGTGTTCGGCCTGACGCTGACCGCCGGCGAACCCGAGACGGTCTTCGGACCCTTGCTGCCCGCGTCGTACCTCGATGTCAGCCTCGTCCCCGACCTCGCGACCCTGCGCGCCCAGCCGGGCCGCGCCGGCACCGCGTCGGTGATCTGCGAGCCCGCCGGCCCGCTGCCCGCGGGCCGCTACCAGCGCAGCGTGTGCGCCAGCGAGTTCTCGCCGCGCGCCGCGCTGCGCCGTGTGCTGGCGCGCCTGGACCGGGCCGGCCTCGCAGCCACGGTCGCGCCGGAGCTGGAGCTGTTCCTCGTCGACCGCCGCGAGGACGGCGGCCAGGTCAGCCTGCAGGCGCCCGCGTCACGCGCCGGCGCTCCCGCGCGCGAACGCGCCTGCGAGGCCTACTCGCTGGAGCGCACCGGCCACTTCGCCGACTACTTCGACGCGCTGTTCGCCGCCTGCCAGCTGCAGGGCATCCCGGTGTGCGGCCACGCGCACGAGGCCGCGTACTCGCAGTACGAGGTCAACTTCATGCCCGGCGAGCCGCTGGCGCAGGCGGACGCGGTGTTCCGCTTCAAGCGGCTGGCGCGCCAGGCGGCGGCCCAGTTCGGCTTCCTGGCCACCTTCGCACCCAAGCCGTTCCTGGACGAGCCGGGAACCGGCATGCATTGGCACTTCAGCATCCAGCGCAAGGAAGGCGCGCGGGAAGGGGAACCGGCGACACACACGAACGCGTTCGCGCATCCGGACGGCCGCGACCGCGACGCGCTGGGCGCCTTCATCGGCGGCCTGCAGCGCCATGCCGACGCGGCGATGGCGTTCTTCGCGCCGCACGACATGGCCTTCGACCGCATCCGCCTGTCCAACGCGTCGCCCTCCTCGGCCAGCTGGGGCCACGACGACCGCGCCGTCGCGTTCCGCATCCCGCACGCCAGCGCGCAGAACCGCCGCATCGAGAACCGCCTGCCCGGCGGCGACGCCAACCCCTACCTGGTCGTGGCCGCCACCCTGGGCATGGGCCTGGCCGGCATCGAGCAGGGCCTGCAGCCCGCCGGCGAATCGGCCGGCGTCGCGCTGCCGCGCACGCTGCCCGACGCGTGCGACGCGCTCGAGGCCAGCGCCCTGATGCGCGAGCTGTTCGGCGACCCGCTGGTCGATCTGTTCGTCGCGCTCAAGCGCCACGAGAGCGCCGAGCGCAACGCCGCCGCCGACCCGCGCCACCACTGGGATCTCGTCCACCTGGTCGAGCTCGCCTGAATCCGCCGCATTCCGTTCCCCCGCATTCCCGAGAGAGTTCCATGTTCCGTTCCTCGCCCGAGCACGTCGATTCGTACTACGCCGCCACGTCGCGCCACCTGCAATCGAACCGCCCGCCGCTGCAGGAGAGCCTGGACGTCGACGTCTGCGTCGTCGGCGCCGGCTTCTTCGGCCTGTATTCCGCGCTGGAGCTGGCCAGGGCCGGCAAGCGCGTGGCCGTCGTCGAGGCGAGCCGCGTGGGGTGGGGCGCGTCGGGCCGCAACGGCGGGCAGATGATCATCGGCTTCCCGTGCGGCATGCAGCGGCTGAAGGGCGTGATGGGCCGGGAACGCGCCAGGCGCATGTTCGACGCCTCGCGCGAAGCCGTGGCCGACATCCGCGGCATCATGGCGCAGCACCAGATCGACTGCGACCTGGTGCAGGGCCACCTCGAGGTCGCCGTGCTGCAGCGCCGCGTCGCCGACCTCACCGGCTGGATCGAGGAATGCGTCGACGAGTGGGGCTACGACCAGCTGCAGTTCGTCGAGAAGAAGGACCTGCCCAGGTACCTGAACTCGGCGCGCTACCAGGCCGGCATCATCGACCCCGAGGGCTGCCACATCCACCCGCTGAAGTACGTGCTGGGCCTGGCGCGCGCGGTCGAGAGCCACGGCGTGCGCATCTTCGAGCAGAGCAAGGTCGATGGCTACGTCGAGAACCAGGGCGACCGCATCGACGTCAAGGTCGGCCCCCACACGGTGCGCTGCGACCAGCTGGTGCTGGCCACCAATGCCTACGTCGACAAGCTCGACTCGAAGCTCGCCGCGCGCACGCTGCCGGTGGGCACCTTCATCGGCGTCACCGCGCCGCTGGGCGAGGCGCTGGCGCGCAGCCTGATCCCGCACAACCACGCGGTCTACGACAACCAGTTCATCCTCGAGTACTTCCGCATGACGGCCGACCACCGGCTGCTGTTCGGCGGCAAGTGCAGCTACCTCGGCGGCACGCCGTCCAACCTGAAGGACGCGATGCGCGTGAACATCGCGCGCGCCTTCCCGCAGCTGGCGAACGTGCAGATGGACTACGCCTGGGGCGGCCACATCGACATCACCATGCGCCGCATGCCCGACTGGGGCCAGCGCGACGGCCGCGTGTTCTGGGCGCAGGGCTTCTGCGGCCACGGCCTGGTGCCCACGCGCGTGGCGGCCAAGGTGGTCACCGACAAGATGCT
>JAEKKH010000070.1 GCA_019510465.1 Burkholderiales bacterium | reverse complement strand
CTGCCGCCCGGGACTCAGCTTGCGGGCGTCTGGCGCCATACGCGACAGGCACGGAGATGTGTCCGCTGCCATGTCCGGCTTGGCCCCCGGATTCCGTTCTCCTCGTCAGGAGCCATCCAAACCCCGATGACTGACCAAATAGCCGGAGAGCCCCTTGCCACACCGTACCTACCTGCTTCAGCAAACCCACGCCTGGTTCGTCATTGTCGGATCCGCCGTAATAGCGGCGTTTCTGGCGAGCGTCTTCGATCGCGCTCCCCCATGGGGGCCCCGCTACACGTACGAGATGTTGGAAGGAATGCGCTGTCTGGTGGAAGACGGATCCGACACCTTCGTCGAACGTGCGGACGGGGCGCCCGAGTGCGTTCGGTGGCCGTACCCGCCCACGCAGATCGCCGCGAGTCACTGAGAGAAACCGCCAAAAAAGCAAGCCGGCGCTGACGGCGGCTTGTGGCGGATCCTTTCTATCACCCAGCGCAAACACTGGATCATCACATCTCTGAAGAGGAACTTTGCGATGCCTGTCTACTTCGTATTTTTCCTGGCCATGCTCGGGGCGTCGGCATTCCTCTATGTCGGCGCGTTGGTCACGGCAGGCATCACACGTAGGCCGCCCCCGCCATTCGCTACAGGCCGCGCGGCTCAAGCAATTCAGGTTCTTCAACTTGCCTTGGTCTGGACCTGCGTTGGCGTTGGCTGGTTGCTTTACTTCAACGTCTACCGGATTCATGTCGACATGGCGACCCTCGGCAACACGGCGTTTCAGGCTTTCACCCGGGGCTACACGACGCGCCTGCCGGTCGTGGTGGTTCCCTATGGCGCAGGTGCATTCTTTGCCACTCTCGGACTGTGGGCCGCCCCGGGGCGCTTTTCGCGTCGCGCAACTTGGGGCATCGCAACGCTGTGGATGCTCTCCGTGGCGTCGACCCCGTGGGCCGCCGGAGCGCAGGGCGACATGCAGGAACAAGGCTTCAGCGAAGCGGCCTTCCAGCAACTGCAGTTGTCGCACCTGGTTCGGACCTTGTGTCTGAGCGGAGCTGCCGTGTGGACGTTGCTCCAGGATCATTTGGCGCGAGACTAGCGTGCCGTGAAAGCGCCGCACGGGCACCTGCTGCCCGAATTGCGACTCTCACACCTCTCGTTGCTTCACATCGATTGCAAAACGATGCTGCAAGCCCTCGCAACCAATCTGCTCGCGGTCGTGGCAAGGATCTTCTGAGAACGTGCAGCCAGGGCCATTGCCGCCGTGCTCTCAGGGCTCCCGTTGCCCATGGCGCCCCGCGGCTCGACAATCAGGGCCATTTGGCGGCATGTCCGGATTGCAGGCGCAAATCCGTACAGCCGAGACACGAGACGCGAAGGCGGTGCCATGGAACTCCCAGACCTCGAGAACGACTGGCCAGCGATCAGCGCCTTGCTGGATGAGGCCCTCGCGCTGCCCGGATCGGCGCGCGGCGCCTGGCTTGACGCGCGTACCGACGTCGAGCCGGCGCGCCGCTCAGCGGTGGAGCGGATCCTGTCGCGACAGGCCGCCATCGAGAGCGACGACTTCCTCGGCGCGCTGCCGCCGCTGATGCACGGGCTGCCACCCACGCTGGGAGCTACCGACGAGGCCGGCGTTGGCACGTTGGTGGGCCCCTATCGGATCTCCGCGCTGTTGGGGGAAGGCGGCATGAGCACCGTGTGGCGAGCTCGCCGCGACGACGGGCGACCGGCGCGCGATATCGCGCTGAAGCTGCCGTTGTGGACATGGGGTGGCCGGTTCGCCGAGCGCATGGCGCGCGAGCGCGACATCCTCGCCACGCTGGAACACGCGCACATCGCCCGGCTCTACGATGCCGGGCTCGACGCCGCGGGCCGCCCATGGCTCGCCATGGAATTGGTGGAAGGCCGACCCATTGACGCGGCATGCGAACAGGCTGGTGCGACAGTGGACGATCGCCTCGCATCGTTGCTGCAGGTGTGCGAAGCCGTGGCACACGCCCATGCGCGCCTGGTGGTACACCGCGACCTCAAGCCAAACAACATCGTCGTCACGCCCCAGGGCCAAGTGAAGCTGCTGGACTTCGGCGTCGCGCGGCTGCTGGACGGCGCCGACGGGGCCGGGCCGGCGTTGACCGAGCTATCGGGTCGCGCGCTGACGCCTGCCTTCGCCAGCCCCGAGCAGATCCGCGGCGAGCCGCTGGGCGTGGCCACCGACGTCTACAGCATCGGCGTGGTGGCTTTCCTGCTGCTGGCCGGACGCATGCCCTACCAGATGCGCCGCGGCAGCGCCGCCGAACTGGAGGAGGCGATCGAGCACGCCAGCGTCCCGCGAGCCAGCGACGTGGCCGTCGATCCCGCGCGGCGTCGCGAGTTGCGCGGCGATCTCGACGCGATCCTGGCGAAGGCACTGCGCAAGGACGCCGCCGAGCGCTACCCCAGCGTCGAGGCGCTGGCCGACGACATCCGGCGCCACCTCGACGGCCGCCCGGTGACCGCGCGCCCCCAGGGCCGCACCTACCTGGCCGGGCGCTTCGTGGCGCGCCATCGCGCAGGCGTGGTGGCGTCGGCGCTGGTCGCGCTGGCGCTGGCCGGCGGCCTGGGCGTGGCGCTATGGCAGGCGGCCGAGGCGCGCCACGCACAGCAGCTGGCCGAGCGCGCGGTAAAGAGCAAGACCGCAGTGCAGGACATGCTGTTGGAGATCGTGGCGGTGGCCGTGACGGCCGACCCCGAGAAGCTGCGCCAGCCCGACGGCTTCGGGCGGCTGCTGGAGGCCAAGTTCGACGAGCTGGAGGCGCGCTTCAAGGGCCGCCCCGACGACTGGCTGGACCTGCTGGAGGTGATCTCCACCCGGCTGCCGCAGTACGGCGACCTGGAGTGCTCATACGCCGTGGGCGAGCGCTACCTGGCCCTGTTGCAATCCTCGCATGCGGACCCGCGGCGCATCGCGCGAGCCGCCCTGAACCAGGTCCAGGTCGTGCGGAAACTGGGCGGGACCAAGATGGCACTGCGGCTGGTGACCACCGCGCTGGCGCAGTTGCCGCCAGGCGCGGACTACGCGTCGCTCAGGTCGGCATTGACGGCGCAGCACGACGCGTTGGCGCGCTGAGCGCCGCCGCGGTCGCCGCGCGCTCCCGACCGACGCGCCGCAGCAGCAACACGCCGATGGCGCAAAGTGGCATCCAGGGCACCGCCGGGATGCCTGCCACGAAGCCGGGCACGGTGTACCAATGCGAGAACGCGGCCTTCAGGCTCGGATACGCGAACCCGCGCAAGACCAGGAACGCCAGGCCCAGGGCGCTGAGCAGTTGCAGCGTGGTGGCCGCGCCGCGGCCGAGCCAGCCGACACGCGCGAGCGACCCCGCGAAGGCGGCCGTCGCCACGTACGTGAGCGCGCCGGCGAAGAACAACGCAGCCATCGAGAACGCGTCCAGCTCCGTGAGCTCGTGCAGGTTGCCCTGCACGGTCGCCGCCCACGTCCAGTTCAGCTCCACCGCCACGTAGCCCACGCGCTGGATCAGCGCGAACGCCACGTACAGCGGCGTGGCCAGCACGATCGCGGCCAGCCCCACGGACGCAAGGAAGCGCTCGCCGGCGCCTGCCAGCGCCTCTTTCAGCAGCAGCAGCCCGGCGCCCACCAGCATCGGATCGATGGCCAGGAGCAGGAAGCGCAGCTCGTTGTCCTGCACCGGCTGGACGCGCGGCGGCCCGACGCCGGGCACCAGGCCGAACAGGATGAACGGCGCCACCAGCAGCCCGGCCGACGCGGCGCGCAGGCGCGCGGTGTCGTCGGCATCGCGACGGACGACGACGTGCGCGCCCGCCAGCCAGGTCAACGCGGCGCCCACGACAAGCGCGAGGGCCACGATAGCGGCGTGCAGCGCGGGTGAATAGTCGGCGGGCGCGACGAGCAAGACGGTGATGACGACCAGGCACACGGCGAGGATCGCCCAGGGACGAGGCAGGGGCACGACAGTTCTCCTTGACAAGGGTTGGCGGGTTCCACCTCATGAACGCAATCGCCCGGAAATCCGGACATCGCTCCTTCACGACAAGCAAGCCCGCTACCATTGGCCGTATGGGAGAAGTCACTCAGCTGATCGCGAACGCGCGCGGCGGCGACCGCGAGGCGCTGCAGCGTCTCTTTGGCGTGCTCTACCCGGAGCTGCGGGCGATCGCACACCGGCGGCTGGCGCGCCACGCGCGCGACGGCATCGTCGACACCACCGCGCTCGTCAACGAGTGCTTCCTGAAGTTCATGCAGCGCGACGGCCTCACACCGGCCGACCGGGTGCACTTCCTGGCGTACTCGGCGTCGGTGATGCGCTCTATCGTGGTGGACGCGGCGCGCGCGGCCGGCGCGGAGCGCCGTGGCGGCGACGTGCGCCACGTCACGCTGGGCAGCGAGGTGATCGGCTCGGTGGCGCAGGGCGCCGAAGAGGTGCTCGACATCCACGCCGCGCTCGAGGAGCTGTCCCGCATGGACGCGCGCCTCGCCCAGGTGGTGGAGATGCGCTACTTCGCCGGCATGAACGACGCGGAGATCGGCGAGGCGCTGGGCCTCACGGATCGCACGGTTCGGCGCGACTGGGAGAAGGCGCGGCTGACGCTCGCGCACATCCTGCAGCGGTAGGACGTCTGCCACGCATCGCGCGTGCTGCCAAGCAGTCGTCCGCGAGCGCCAGCAACTGGCCCGACAAGCGTCCCTGAGGACGGCTCGGCGATCGACGGATCTCCGTGGGCAGGTCTGAAGCCTGCACCAACGGGCCTCCACGGAAACCGGGGCGATGCAGTTCCGGTTCCATGATCCGATCCCCCCGGAGCTGCGGGACACACCGAATGTTACGCGGACAGCCGTCCGAATTGCGCAAGCGACCTCGTACATCGAGAAAGGAGCGGTGCGCAAGCGCCGCAAGAGTCTTGGAGGCGCGATGGACTGGTTTTGGAAGGCGCTGCTGACGGCGGGATCGGTACTGATGGTGATGGCGCTCGCACGCCACTGCGGCCGGCACAGCGCGGGCATGGTGGCCGCTCTGCCGACGGTGACAGCGCCATCCCTCGCTTGGCTGGCGCACGACCGAGGCAGTGCCTTCGCGGCCGAAGCGGCGATCGCCAGCGTCGCCGCCTGCGCAATGCTGGCCGCGTTCGCCGTGGTGCACGCCCGCGTCGCACGTCATCGAGGCGTGGTGACCGCGCTCGGTTGCGGCATCGTCGGGGCAGCGATGTTCGCCGAGCCGGTCGCGCTGGTCAGCAGCACGCTCCCGACGGCGCTCGCGCTGGCCATATTCTCATCCATGCTCGCCCTGCGCTGCCTGCCGGTTCCACCGCGCCAGGCACTTCTGACGGTCCGCACGCCACTGGTCGCGACGGCGCTCGCTGCAGCCGGGCTGGGACTGCTAAGCGTGGCCGCGGCGCCCCTGTTTGGCAGCTTCGCGTCTGGTCTTCTGGCGTCGCTGCCGTTGATCAGCGGCGCGGTGGCTGCCACGGAGCATGCGTCCACCGGTCACGTCGGCGTCGCCCACTTCCTGCGCGGCTACGTCACCGGACTACTGGCGCGCGCGGCGTTCTGCGCCGCCTTCGCGCTGTTGGCGGTACCCGTCGGCTGGGAGATGGCAAGCCTGGCGGCCGTGCTGTGTGCCGCAGGAGTGGGCCTGGTGGTACGCGCGCTGTCGACCTTTCACACGGACCAACCCCCGGCCCTGGGCGAGCGGCCGCCGCTCCTGCGGGTGCCGCGCGCCTGAACACCTGCGCACATCGAACGCCCATCGGCAGAAAGATGAACGGCCCGCAACTCGCGGGCCTTCCGGGCCGCCAGTCGCCACCAACGACCGTAGCCCGTCCGAAGCTGATGTGCCGGTGCGCGATGTCCCATGCCTGGTTCAAGCTCGTGAAACACCAGGGCGGACATGTCGGGCCAGGGCTGTGGCGATTGGAAAGCAGCGGATGCAGTCCTGCCGCACAAGGCGTGTTTCGACCACTCGAGGTCGCACGGCGGTCATCCCGTCAGATGGGGGAATTCGCCAGAACGGAGCTCAATGGCACGAAGGCGTTGCTGCAATCGACCGCGGTCGACGTTCCGGGCGAGCCGGTCACGGTGACGTCGCTCGACGTCGAGGGCGAGATCGCCGAAGCGAAGCTGACGGCACCGGGCCCGAGGGTGAAGTGCGTATTCGCGGGCAGCGTGCTCGGCCCGCCGTTGTGGCCGGCGTCGAACGTGGGTTGCTTGCCGTCGAAGACGACGTTGTCGAGCGTGATGGTCAGGGGATTGTTCTGCCCGTGGAGCGCGTAGCCCGCGAACGAGATCAACCCGCCCCCGTATTTCGCGCTGCCCAGGGAGTGGACGCCACTCAGCTTGATGGCGTTGAAGTTCGGGTAGAGCGTGCCCGTGGCGCTGCTGTAGAAGGGATCGAACACGAGCGGTCGACGCAGGTTGCGCAGGCAGACCTGGCTGTAGCTCACGTTCTGCACGTTCCCGCCGCGCGACGAGTCCGACTTGATGCGCAGCCCGTTGCCGTTCGGGCTGTCGTTGCCGTCGATGGACAGATCCGTCACGACCAGGTCGTTCAGGCCGGCGTCCGTCTCGCTGCCGATCGACATCCCATGGCCGTAGTAGAAGTGGTTGTGCGCGAAGGTCAGCTGCGTCGACGACGGGCTGCCGCCTGCCTTGACGGCGACGTCATCGTCCCCCGTGCTGATGTATGAATAGGCGAGCAGCACCTTGCTGGAGGTCCCGGGATCGAAGCCGTCGGTGTTCTTCACGGTGTCCGGCGTGAAGCAGGTGGCCGGCGTCAGCACGTCCGGCGTCGTGCCGGAGGCGCAGGCGTAGCCGGATTTCGTATAGACCGAGCTCGGCGACAGGATCTTGATTCCCCACGCAATGACGCCCGAGACGCCGCTGGTCACGACGTGGAAGTTCGGCGAGTTCAGGATCGTGATGCCGTGGAGCGTGAAATTGCTTCCCTTGTTCACCTGGATCAGCCGCGGGTTCTGCTGGTTCAACCCGCTCTTGCTCTGGTAGGCGACGTCCCACCAGGAGCGCTTGCCGGCATTGGGGCCGCTGGTCAGCAGGCTGCCTCCGCGTCCGTCGATGGCGCCCGCCCCGACGATGCCGCTGTTGGCCGTACCGCTCGCCAGGATGAACGGATTGCAGGCGTTCGGGTCCGACGACGTGGCCGTGCCGCAAGTGCCCGGGCCGTTGTCGAAGTCGGCCGGGTTGCGCGATGCAAACAGCGTGACGCCTGCGTCGATCCACAGCTGGACGCCCGACTTCAGGCTGAGCGGCCCACTCAGGAATCCGCTTTCCCCGGAGGCGCCTGCGACGAGCTTGACGGCCTGGCCGGCGGGACACGCCGTGATCGCCTGCTGGATCCTGGCCGTGTCGGGTTGCGAACCGGAGGCACTCCCGTCGCTGCCGTCCAGTGACCCGCCGACCGGAGTGAGCGTCGCACCCAGGGTCGCGCACAGCGTGGATGGAAGCGGCGGCTCGGTGACCGTGCCCCACTGCGTGGCCACTGACGGGCTCGGCGACGGCGACGGCGACGGCGTTGGCGTTGGTGCGGGCGTGGGTGTTGGCGCGGGCGTCGGCGTCGGCGTCGGCGCTGGCGCTGGCGCTGGCGCTGGCGCTGGCGTGGGCGTGGGCGTGGGCGTCGGCGTCGGCGTCGGCGCGGGCGTGGGGGTGGGCGTCGGCGCGGGGGCGGGCGTCGGCGTCGGCGTCGGCGTCGGCGTCGCCGAAGGCGATGGACTTGCACCGACCGTGTCCGAAGCCGAACCCCCGCCACCGCCACCGCACGCGGCAACCGCGAGACAAAGTGCCGAGACAACCAGGAGACGGCCCTCCAGCGAACCGCGAATCGGCAAATTCGCGCGGGTGTCGGCGCCAGGACAGGGGAGCGTCATGAAGTTCTCGGCTTTCACATTCTCGATGGGGCTGGAGACGGACGTTAGCGACCCGACGACCGAAAGGCATGACCAATCGGTGACGAATGGTCGTCAAGTGAATCAAGCGATGGCTTCTCGTAACCACCGTCAGATTCCCGAAAGCTCCCGACGAGGATGCGCCAAAGGGGTGCGCCCCGCACACTCACGGGCGCGCTGAACGCCGCTTGCCGGCCATGCGGAGCGCCTCCCCCTTGGAAGCGTCGCGAGATCAGTGGGCCAGGAGCCAGTCGACGACGACGCGGGCGTCGTCGTCCGAGAGCTTCGTATCGGGCTTCATCACCATGACGCCCCATTTCCCTCGGCTGCCGCCCTTGATGCTCTGCAAAAGTACCGTCGGCGCGTCGGCCTGGGCCTTGTAGCGCGCGGCGATCTTCGCGAATGACGGCCCGATCATGGGTTCTCCTGGCGAATGGCATGCCATGCAACCGTTGTCGGTGGCGATCGCCTTGCCATCGCCCGCCATGGCGGTGGTCGTCGCCGCAAGGGTCGCGACAAGGAGGGGCAGAACTCTGGTCTTCATCTCTCGTCCTTCGATTCGATGACACCGATCGTGTCGATTGAAGAGCGCCCGGCGTCCCACGCGGCCTCGCCCGGAGCGCGACGGCCGATCACGTCGTCGGGCAGCCGGTTCATTTCGCGAGAAAGGCCAAGGCCTTCGCGACGAAGTCTTCCCGGTATTGGAAAATGCCACCGTGGCCCGCATCGGAATAGATGATCAGTTGGCTGTTCGGCAGGCGCCTTGCGAGGTCGACCGAATTGACGGTCGGGACCATCCGGTCCGCATCGCCGTTGACCACCAGGACGGGTTGCGTGACGACGGACAGGTCCGCCGGCGTCTTCTGCCCCCACCCGTTGAGCGCCTGGAGCTGCGCGACGTACGCGCCGATCGAGATTTCCGTGTCACGTTGATCCGTGCGTTCCTGCAGGCGCTTCAGGAAGGCCTTGCCGGCTTCGATGCCGTCGGGCGTGCGCGTGAAGAACAGGTACTGCTTGGCATCCTGGCCGGTGAGCTTCGCGCGCACCAGGTCGACGTTGGCCACGCCCGCCACCGTGCTGATGCCCTCGCCGCCGGCCGGGCCCGTGCCCGCCAGGATCATCCTGCGGACCAGCCGCGGCTCCTTGAGCACGATCTCCTGCGAGATCATGCCGCCCATCGAGAAGCCGAACAGGTCGACTTGCCTGAATCCCTTGGCCTCGATGAACGCGATGGCGTCGTCGGCCATCTGTTCCATCGTGTTGGCAGGCTTGCCGCTGGACGATCCGACGCCGCGATTGTCGAAGGCGATCACGTGACGTTTCGCGGCGAGGCCATCGACCACGCGGGGATCCCAGTTGTCCATCACGCCGGCCAGGTGAACGAGCATCACCACGGGGACGCCGCCGTTCTGGCGGCCGAGTTCGCGGTACGCGAAATCCACGCCGCCCGCGGAAACGATCTGCGTCGGCACCTCCTTCCAGGTCACCGGCTGTCCTGCGGCGGGTGCCGGCAGAGCGCCGTCCGGCATGGCAGCGTCACCGGCCACGGCGTGCTGCGAGAGGAGCACGGCGCAGAGCGCCAGCGCGGAGAGACCGGGTACTGGAAAGGCAGAAATCATGGCGGGGCTCCAGGCAGCGGGGACGATCAGGCCTGCGAGCGATAGCGCTCGGCCACCTGCGCCTGCCGGATGTCGGCGAGCAAACCCTGCCGCGCCGAATCCAGCGCATCCCAGCGGCCAGCGACCTGCAGCGGCGGGATCGTGACCAGTTCGCGCCGATCGAAGCCCACCAGGGCCGCATCGACGAGATCGTCCACTTCCATCACCTCGGGGAGCGCATTGACGTCCATGCCTGCTCGCTGCCAGATCTCCGTGCGGGTCGCCGCCGGCAGCACCGCCTGCACATGCACGCCCTTGGGCGACAACTCCAGGCTCAGGCCCTGCGACAGGAAAAGGACGAACGCCTTGGTCGCGCCGTAGATCGACATGCCGAACTCCGGTGCGAAGCCCACGACCGAGCCGATGTTGACGATCGCGCCGGTGCCGGACTCCGCAAGGCGCGGCGCGACGGCGGCGGCCAGGCGCGTCAACGCGGTGATGTTGAGGGCGACGAGGCGGTCGATGCTCTCGGCGCCCTGCTGCAGGAATCCGCCCGACTGCGCCATGCCGGCGTTGTTGATGAGGATGCCGATGCGGGCGTCGTCGCGCAGGCGAGCCTCCACGGCGGCGAGGTCCGCCTGCCGCGTCAGGTCGGCCGGCAGCAGGTCGACGGCGATCTTGTGCTGGTCGCGCAGACGGGCGGCGAGCGCCTCCAGCCGGGCGTTGTCGCGGGCAACCAGCACGAGGTCGTGACCGCGCTGCGCGAAGCGCTCGGCATAGGTCGCGCCAATGCCGGACGAGGCGCCTGTGATGAGGACGGTGGGACGAGTGGGGCAGCGGCGGGACGCGTGGGAGTGCCGATCACCGAGCCGCTGAGGGCGGCTCAAGCCGTGCTTCGTGCCGGCAGCGCGAACCGCGGCTTGCCCAGGACCTGGGACGCCAGGCGCGATGCGAAGCGCCGCGTCACGAAGCGCACGCTCAGGGCCGACACCTTGTTGAACAAGCCGGGCACCACCGTGCGCTTGCCGCGCAGCATGGCGCGCACAGCGGCGTGCGCGACGAACTCCGCGCTCCCGGTCGACGCGTTCGCGAGCCACGAGTAGTCGCCGCCGCCAGACGCGGCGTGGAACGCCGTTGCCGTGCCGCCGGGGCAGATGCAGGTCACCGACAGCGGCGTGCCCTGGTGCTCGTCGTGAAGCGCCTCGCTGAAGTTGCGGACGAAGGCCTTCGAGGCAGCGTACAGCGCCATGTTCGGCACCGACTGGTAGGCGCCGATCGAGGCGATGTTGACCATCCAGGCCGATGCCTTGCGCGACTTGCGCGCGTCGACGAAGCAGCGCGCGAGCGCGACGAGCGACGTCATGTTGAGTTGCACGAGCTCCGCGTCGCGCGCCCAGTCGACCTCGTCGAACCGGTGGAAGTAGCCAAAGCCGGCGTTGTTGATCAGGATGTCGATCGGGCCGTTCGCGGTCGCGTCCGCCCACAGCGTGCGTGCGGCATCGGGCTTGCCGAGGTCCGCCGTGACGATGTCGACCTTCACGCCCTGGCAGTTCGCGGCGACCGCTTCGAGGGCGTCGCGCCGCCGCGCGGTCAGGACGAGATCGATGCCCAGCGCCGCCAGTTCGCGCGCGATGGCCGCGCCGATGCCGCTGGACGCGCCGGTCACCAGTGCGCGCTTGCCGATGAGGGCAGCCGTGTGTGTCGTCATGTCGTTGTCCTTGAATTGCGAGCGTTCATTTCCGAAGCCTCGACGAGGAGCCGGACTTCGCCCGGCCAGGCGCGCGCTCGCGTGCACGCGCCGCGCGTCGTCGGCTATCTCACCTTGATGACGACCTTGCCCTTGGCGCGGCCGGATTCGACGTAGGCCATGGCCTCGTTGGTCTGTTCGAACGGGACCACCCTGTCCAACACCGGCCGCACGATGCCGGCCTCGAAGAGACGGGTGATCTCGTGCAGCTGGCTGCCGTTCGCCTTCATGAAGAGGAACGAGTACAGGACGTCGCGAGCCTTGGCGCGGCGCCGGATCCCTGAACTGAGCAGTCGCATCGCCAGCCTGACGAAACCCGGGGCGCCGCTCTCGTTGCCGAACGCCGGGGTCGGCGGGCCCGAGATCGAGATGAGCTTGCCGCCCGCCTTCAGGATGCGGAGGGACTTGTCGAGCGTCTTGCCGTCCTGGCTGTTCAGCACGACGTCGTAGTCGCGCAGCACCTGCTCGAAGTCCTGCGTCCTGTAGTCCACGACCACGTCCGCGCCCAGGCCCTTCACCAGCTCGAGGTTGCCCGCGCTCGTGGTCGTCGCCACCGTGGCCCCCAGATGCTTGGCCAGCTGGATCGCGAACGTTCCCACGCCGCCGGAGCCCGCCTGGATGAAGACCTTCTGGCCCTTCTTCAGGTTCGCGGTCTCGACGAGCGCCTGCCAGGCCGTCAACGCCACCAGCGGGACGGACGCGGCTTCTTCCATCGTGAGGTTCTTCGGCTTGAGCGCCAGCGACGCTTGCCTGACAGGCACGAACTGGGCGAACGTGCCGATACGGAAGTCGTCCACCCGCGCGTAGACCTCGTCGCCCGGCTTGAACTTGCGCACGCGAGGGCCGACCTTGGCCACCACGCCGGCCACGTCGTGGCCCAGCACGAGCGGCATCTTGTAGGGCAGGACGAGCTTGAACTCGCCGTCGCGAATCTTCGAGTCGAGCAAGTTGACGCCCGCGGCGTGGACCGCCACGAGGACCTCGTCGTCGCGCAGTTCCGGCGTCGGTACGTCCGTCCGCTTCAGCGCGCGCTTCTTGCCATAGCGCTCGAGTACAAATGCTTCCATGATCTTCCTTGTTGCCGGGGTGTCCAGGCTCGCTGTCGGCCCGGCCTCAAGCGGCCGGGTTCGGGAAACCGTCTTGCTGCGATCCGTCGGTTCGAGCCGGTCCGAAGGGCTGGCCCGCGCGAGCTGCCGACGGACCGGCCAGCCGGATGTGCGGGCCCGGTCGAAGGGCGATATTTCGCATGATGTTCGTCATATGTTGTGGCAAAAAAAAGGGCCTGCCTGCGCCGCCCTACGCCTGCGCGGGGATGAAATGCTTCAAGGCGGCGTCGCACAAGCGCTCTGACAACGCAGGCTCGTCGACCGCCCGCGCCAGGAACAGCGCACCCACCATGGTCGAGACGATCACCAGCGCCTGTTCGTGGGAACCCGGCTGCCCCCAGTCCGGAAGTTGGCGCGCCACGAGATCGATCATCTGCTTGAGATGGCGCGTCACTGCGCGACGCACTTCGGGCACCTGGCGAGGCGTTTCGGAACCCAGGGCCGCCATCGGGCACCCGACCTCGATGCTGGCCACATGCTCCGGCGAAAGATACGTGCGGAGCATGGCCTCCAACGCCTTGCCGGGGGGCACGCTGGCGGCGACATCCGCCGCCGCGGCCGCCGTCTCCGCGCATGCCCGGCTGGCCGCCTCGGCCAGCATCGCCTCCCGCGAGGCGAAGTGGGCATAGAACGCGCCGTGCGTCAGGCCCGCCTCCTTCATGATGTCGGCCACGCCCGTGCCGTCGTAACCGCTGCGGCGGATCGCTCGCGCCGCCGCCGACACGATGCGCTCGTGCGACGCATCCTTGGCGGCGGCCCTGGCGTTGGCTTTTTCGTTTCGCATGATGCTCATCATACCTAAGTTGAAGGCCCTGTGCACGGAATGGGGATGCGCCGTGCGACTTTGTTCGCGCTTCCGCGCGCTGGGCAGCACCGCGCAACCGGGACGTTCGACCTTGCAGACCCGAGGTGACGCCACCGACGCGGCCGGGTCGACCAGCGCCGTGCGGCGCGCGCCGCTTCGCCTCGATCCGCATCAGGCGACGGCTGGACCGCGCCCGCCGCGCCGCGCGGTTGCCGCGCGATTCGTCATCCGCTCACATCCAGGACCATCATCAGGCCACCGCCGCCGTGCTCCTCGACGTTGTCGTTCGTGGTGTGGTGCGGGATGTGGCAGTGGATCAGCCATTTCCCGGGCTGCCGTGCCGTCCAGATGACGTCGTAGCGCTGCCCCGGCCCCACATCGACCGTGTCGGCATCGAAGCGCGCGCCGGGCTGCAGCGCGTTGCCATCGACGGCGACCACGGTGAACGGGCCGCCGTGCACGTGCATCGGATGGATGAAGTTGTTGCTGCTGCCGATGAATCGCAGCTTGATCGTCTCGCCGACCTTCATCCGGACGGTGTCCGTGGACGGGTACGCCTTGCCGTTGATGGTGAAGTAGTTCGGCAGGGCGCCTTCCATGGGCATGGCCGGATAGGTCAGGCCTTGCCGCCGCAGCCATTCCTGCAGCTGGACGACGTACTCGTGGTCGGCCCTCGGCTCCGGATCCGCGCCTTTCGGATCGACGATGAACGCGCCATACAGGCCCAGTCCCTGCTCGCGATCCGGATGGTCGTGCGAATGGTAGAAGTAGGTGCCCGACTGGCGCACCGTGAACTCGTAGACGTATCGACCGCCGGGCTCGATCGGCGCCTGCGTGATCCCGGCCGGCCCATCCATGACATTGGGAACCACGAGGCCGTGCCAGTGCACCGTGGTCGATTGCGGCAGGTGGTCGACCACGTTGACGCGGACCCGGTCGCCTTCCGTCACGCGAATGCGCGGCCCCGGAATCTGGTGGTTGAATGCGTAGCCCTCCACCTGCACGCCCGGCAGGATGTTCCATCGGATGACGGCCGCCTCGAGGTCGAAGACCTTGACGCCGTCCTCGATGCGCGGCTGCAAGGGCTGGTCCCCGCGTGCCAGCGGCGGCGCGGTGAATTCGACGCTCGACGGGCGCACGGCGGCCATGTCGCGCATGGCATCGGCGGGCGTATCCCAGCCCATGATCATGCCGGGCGGCATGATGGCGCCGTCCACGTCCCGCGCCGAAAGCCGCATGTTCACGACGAGCGACGGCAGCGTCATGCCTGCCACGAGCAGCAGGCCCGTCGTCATGGTCACGGCCGCCAGCTGGGGCCGGGTGACGTCGGGCCGCATGGCGTGCTGCCGATGGCCCTCCGCGCCGTCCGCTCCCCCATCGCCGCCCTTGGCAGGCCGCGCGGATGACGCCGCTGGGTCCTTCCGGTCGGTCATGAGCCCGTGCTTCATCCGGCGCGACACCATCCACACGTTGACCGGGTAGGCCACCGCGAACCCGGCGATCACCCCGAAGGACATCACGCCCCAGAACAGCAGCTCGGTGGGCTCCATGGCGCGCATGTCGCGGCCCATCATCAGCAGCGACATCACGGGCGCCATGCCGGCCATCATCGCGTTCATGCTGATGAACTCCGGCATGAACGACTTCCTGACGTTGTCCCGGTAGCTGCCGCCCATCATGCTCTTCATGAACAGGGACTGGAAGATGAACAGCCCGAACGCGAAGCCCGCCAGGTACTCGACGATCAGGTCGAGCCACATCGGCAGGCCGAGCGCCGCCGTGATGGCGGCCGCGGCGATGATGCCGGTGGCATCTCCGGCGACGCAGTGGATGGTCGAGCCCGCGCCCTGCTTCCACAGCGGCTTGATGAATTCCTCGTGGGCACCGGGCCGCGGCTCCTTGTCCGCCATCACGTAGAGCAGCAGTCCCAGCGGGCCCATGTACAGCGTCACGAGGACGAAGCCCCACTTCATCACGACCGGTTCGGGGTTGTTGCTGAACTGGTCCCACGCGACGTAGGCCGTCGAGGCCGCGGCCAGGACGAACCACGCGGCGAGGAAGTAGTCGATGGGCTGGATGAACATCGTGCCTCCAGGGGACAGGCGGCGAGCCGGCAAGCCGCATTCCAAGGCGGAACGGCCGCCAGGTCGGCGTGCCGTTCCAGCGGGTCATCCGTCGCCTGGCGGTTCGGTGTTGCCCAGGACGGCAGCCGCGATCAGCACGAGCACGAGCGTCACGGCCTCGAAGCGGAGGATGCGCACGAGGCCGCGCCGCCAGCGTCCATCATCGTCGGCGCCGGCCAGCTCGGCGAACAGCCGCGGCAGCACGACGAAGCGGTTCACCCCGCCGAGGACCGCCGCCACGCCCACGAGGACGAGCTTGACGGCGAGCGCGCGGCCATAGTCGGAGTCGAGCCACTGCAGGAGCGGCGCAGCGGGCTCGAAGACCCGCCACAGCTTGTAGAGCCCGGTCGCGACGATGCCCACCAGCGCGATGGTTGCGGTCGTCGACATTCGCATGACCCAGTGCGTCGCCGCCGCGCGCTCGACCGTCGAGGCGCCCGCCCGCGGCAGGGCGAGCCGGGCACCGGCCACGACGATCCCGACCCACGTGCACACCAGCAACAGGTGCAGCCAGTCGACGGCCACGTCCAGGGTGACGTCGCCATGGCTCGCGGCATGGGACACCACGCTGCGCGTCGCGATGAAGACCGCCACGGCCCCGAGCGACAGGGCGAAGCGGACCGGCTCGTCGCGGCGGCTGGCCTGCGGCACCAGCAAGGCGGCCGCCGCCAGCCACACGACGATGCCGACCAGCGCCGCGTGACCGAAGTGGCTGTGCGACAGCAGCGTCCAGATGGCCGGGCCGGCCTGCATCAGTGGCTGCCCGGTCATGATGGCCGCCTCGAACCACAGCGCCGCGATCACGCCCACCAGGCCGAGGACGAAGCCCAGCCGCCGCATGGCGAGCGCTTGCCCGACGGCCGCGTCGCGCCAGCCGGAAGTCCGGCGCCACGACCACGCCTGCGACGCGATGGCGCCGACCACGAGCGCGAGTCCCAGGTGGACGACGACCGCGGCCGCCATCGTCCCGATGCGCAGGGTGCCCTCGCCCATCACTTGACCGCGAAGCGGATCTCGCCCTTGGTGTGATGGCCGTCATGGCCCATCGTCGTCCACTGGACGCGGTAGTCGCCGGCGGCGAGCCGGGGCAGCGGCTGCACGAGGACCTTGTCGTCGCCCGGGTCGGCGACGACGCGGTCGGTGGCGACGGCCGCGTCGCCGGGGCCGGTGATCCTGACGCTGCTCATCGCCGCTTCGACGGGCTCGTTGTACTGCAGGCGCAGTTCGGTGGGCGCGGGGCCGACCGATGCGCCGTTGGCGGGCGTGGAGGACTGCAGCCTGGCGTGCGCGAACGCGACGGCCGAGGCCAGGCTCAGGACTGCGAGGGTGAAGGTCTTCTTCATGGTGATGTTCCTTTCGAAGGGTGTGGGAAATGGGGAAGGGTCAGTGGCCCTGGTGGCCGGCGGGCTTGTGGACGTGCAGCGTCGCCGCGTCGCTCGCCGGCTGGCTCGCCTGCGGCGCCGGCGCGGCGTCGTCGGCGGTGTATTCGCTGGCGACGGTGCCCGGCGGATGCTTGAACCAGCCGGGGTCGCCGTAGTCGCCGGGCTTGACGCTGTCGCGCACCTTGACGACGCTGAACATGCCGCCCATCTCGAGCCCGCCGTACGGGCCGTCGCCAGTCATCATCGGCAGCGTGTTGTCCGGCAGGGGCATCTGCATCTCGGCCATGTCCGACATGCCGGCCGAGCCCATGGCCATGTAGTCCGGCACGAGCCTGGCGATCTTCTGCGAGGCGGCGCGCTGGTCGACGCCGATCAGGTTGGCGGCGCTGTGCGACATCGGCCCCATGGTGTGGTGCGACTTGTGGCAGTGGATCGCCCAGTCGCCCGCGATCGCATCGAACTCGATCGCGCGCATCTGGCCGACGGCGACATCGGTGG
This sequence comes from Burkholderiales bacterium, assembly GCA_019510465.1. Taxonomy (GTDB): domain Bacteria; phylum Pseudomonadota; class Gammaproteobacteria; order Burkholderiales; family Burkholderiaceae_C; genus Scleromatobacter. The sequence goes on along the minus strand of JAEKKH010000070.1, from coordinate 8,901 downwards.
TGACCTCGGGCCAGCGCGCGGACCGGGGCACCCAGCCGCCGTCGGTGCCGGTCACCTCGAAGTGCGGCCCGTGCATGTGGATCGGGTGGTTGGTCATCGTCAGGTTGCCCACGCGCACGCGCACGCGGTCGCCCGTGCGCGCGACCAGCGGATCGATGCCGGGGAAGACGCGGCTGTTCCAGGCCCAGAGGTTGAAGTCCGTCATCTCGCTGGTGCGCGGCGTCGCGGCTCCCGGATCGATGGCGTAGCTGGCCATGACGAACGCGAAGTCGCGGTCGACCTGGAGCTGGCGGACGTCCTTGGGGTGGATGATGAACAGGCCCATCATGCCCATGGCCATCTGCACCATCTCGTCGGCGTGCGGGTGGTACATGTGGGTGCCCGGGCGTTGCAGCACGAACTCGTAGACGAAGGTCTTGCCGGGCGGCACATGCGGCTGCGTCAGGCCGCCGACGCCGTCCATGCCGTTGGGCACCAGCACGCCGTGCCAGTGCACCGTCGTGTGCTCGGCCAGCTTGTTCGTCACGAAGATGCGCACGCGATCACCCTCGACCGCCTCGATGGTGGGACCGGGACTGGAGCCGTTGTAGCCCCACAGGTTGGCCTTCATGCCGGGCGCGAGTTCCCGCACGACCGGCTCCGCCACGAGGTGGAACTCCTTGACGCCGTCCTTCATGCGCCACGGCAGGCTCCAGCCGTTGAGCGTGACGACCGGGCGGTAGGGCCGGCCGTTGGGCGGCGCCGGCGGCGGCAGCATGGTCGGCGAGCTCTGGATCACCGCTTCGGGCAGCATCGCCGCGCCCGCGCGGCTGACCGCGGCGGCGCCGAGCATCGTCGCGCCCGCCGTCTTGAAAAAGGTTCTTCGATTGGTCATGGCAGTGTTCAGCGAGAGATGGACGAGGCGCTGGACGCGGGCGTCGCGCCCGCGCCGGCGAGCGCTTCCTGCAGCCGGGAATCGGCGAGCCAGAAGTCGCGCGTGGCCTCGACGGAAGCCGTCACGCTCGCGATCTGCTCGCGCGCGTCGGCGAGCAGCTCGAACACGTCGACGAGCATCCCGTTGTAGCGAAGCACCGTCTCCTCGGAGATGCGCCTGTGCAGCGGCACGACCTCGTCGCGGTAGTGGCGCGCCAGCTCGAAGGCGCTGCGGTAGCCCGCGTAGGCCTCGCGCACTTCCGAGCGGGCGTTGACGGCCGTGGCCGCGGCGCGGTTGACGGCCTGCATGTAGACCGCCTCGGCGCGGGCGCGCCCGGCGCCGCCGAAGTCGAAGATCGGCAGCTCGAACTGCACCTGGCCGCCGCGCTCCTGCGGCGCGCCACGCTGGCTCTTGTTCTGCCAGCCGGCGTCGAGCACGTCGATGAAGCCGGTGGCCCGGGTCAGCCCCAGTTGGCTGGCCGTCGACTCGGCGTCGCGCCGCGCCATCAGCACGTCCAGCCGCTTGTCGAGCGCCGCCCGCTCGGCGTCCTGGGGCTCGGCCACGTCCCCGGGCAGGTCGGGCAGCCGATCGGGCAACTGCAGCTGCGCCTGCTCGTCGCCGAGGCCCAGCGCGCGCACCAGCCGCTCGCGGGCGGACAGGGCCTGCTGGTGGCTGCGCGCGACCTGCGCCGTCGCGTCCGCGTGGAACGCCTGCTCGCGCATCTGGTCGAGCTTGCTGGCGTTACCGGCCCGGAGCATGCCCTTCGCGACCTCGTCGGCGGCGTCGGCGGCCTCCATCACCTGTCGGGCATAGGCTTCGAGCTGCCGCGCGGCGACCGCGTCGACGTAGGCTTGGCGCGCCTGCTGGGCGACCGCGACGGCGTCGGAGGCGGCCTGCAACTGCGCCTGGTCGAAGCGGCCCTGCGCGATGCGCGAGCGGCTCGGCAGCGTGAGCAGGCCCAGCACGTCGAACATCACGGAGCGGTCGATCTCCAGCGCGCCGCCGCCGGCGAGCCTGCCGAGCGAGATCGCCGGATTGCGCAGTCGGCCGGCCTGCACCAGGTCCGCCTCGGAAACGCCGACGTTGCCGAGCTGCTGCTGCAGCATGCGGTTGTTCAACAGCGCCATCTCGATCGCGCCGTCCGCGGTGAGCGGCGTCTTCAGCAGGTCGGCGACGCGGGAACGCGCGGCGTCCGCATCCTGCGGGTCACGCTGGAAGGCGACGGGATGGCCCGTGCGCTCCTGCGTGAGCCGGGAGACGCGCGACATGCCGCCGTCGGCGGAGAAGCTGGCGCAGCCGGCGAGCGCCAGGGCGGCCGTGGCGGCCATGGCAGCGAACGTCAGGCGCAGGATCGGACGCGCGCGTCCGGGCGCCGTCGGGGCCGGGCCATGCCTGCGGCGGCCTGCCGCCCTGGGATCGGCGGTCGCGGCCAGGGCGAGCGTCCGTTCAGGCGCCGCCCCCGGTGAGTCGTGGTTCATGATTCGAAGTCATCTGGCGCGTCAGCCGACGAGGGCTGCGCAACTGCCCGTGCCGTCGGCACGAGCGCATCCCGGCCTCGCGCGGAGGCCTCGCGGGGTCAGATGCTTCGGGGAGGCCGCTCCTGGCCGTCCGACAGGAACGTCGGCGCCGGCGCCTGGAGGAGCGCAAAATCGATGCTCGAGCCGTCGAGCGCCGCCACCACGGGCGAGAACGCCAGGAGCAATGGCGCCGACGAGCAGCACGACGAGCACGGGGTGCACTTGTGTGCGCCGGCTTGGTCGTGATGATGGCTGCCCGGGTCGATCGCCGCCGAGGAACCGCCCTCGGCGCCTGCCGCATCCATGGAATGCTGCATGTGCATGTGCATGTGCATGTGCATGTGCATGTGCGTCTGCGCGTGCAGGTGCGCGTGCTCGGCCGGCGCCGGGTGATCGATGCCCTCGCACGGCAGCGCCGCCGCGATCGCGCCCCGCAGGGGGAGCAAGATCGCCAGCAGCACGAGCAGCCAGATGCGCAGGATTTTCACGGCTCAAAGGTTAGCACGGGGTCGAATCGCGCCATTCTCAACCTTGCCACGGTGGCAGGGTCAAGCGCATGCGCGACGGTCATCGCCGGTCAGGGTCCGACTCAGCGCCGGCCGGCCCGCAGCCCGGCCTTGCGGGGCACGGAGGCCTTCTTCACGCGCTCGGCCGGATCGGCGGCTTCCAGCGAGTCGATGATGGGGCAGTCGGGCCGGTCGTCGCCACGGCAGCACTGGACGAGGTGCTCCAGGGCCGACTTCATGGCCAGGAGTTCCTGGGCCTTGGCGTCCAGCTCCTCGATGTGCTTGCGGGCCAGCGCCTTGACTTCGCGACTGGGCCGGCTGCGGTCCTGCCAGAGGCTCACGAGCGTGGCGATCTCCTGCAGCGAGAAGCCCAGGTCTCGCGAGTGACGGATGAAGCGCAGCGTCCGCACGTCGGCGTCGCCGTACTGGCGGTACCCGGCCTCCGTGCGGTGGGCTTCGGGCAGCAGGCCCACCCCTTCGTAGTGGCGAATCATCTTGGCCGACACGCCCGAAGCGCTGGCCGCTTGTCCGATGTTGAGCATGGATGCGATCGACGGAAGTGACGGCGTCAGTCTAGATGCTCCGATGACGGAAACCCGCTTGACCTTCCCATCATGTCAAGGATCAGAGTGGATGGCATCCGATGCGATTGGAGCCTGACATGCTGACCTTCCAAGTAGACGACATGACGTGCGGGCACTGCGTGCGCGCCATCAAGGACGCGGTGCGCGCACTCGATGCCGACGCGGTCGTCGATGTCGACCTGCCGCGCCACCTGGTGCGCGTGCACGCCAGCCGCCTCGATGCGCCACGCGTGCACCAGGCGCTGGAACAGGCGGGCTATTCCCCTGTCCACGTCGCCGCATCCGAAACCGTTCCGGCCGCGGTCGGCGGCTGCTGCGCTTGCGCGAGCGTGCGCTGCGCATGCGCCGATTGATGCCCGTCAAGCCGGCGCGATTCCAACGATGCGACGCTTCGCCTGAACCGGAGATGTCCATGCGCAGCAGACGCCCAGATGCAGTCCATGCACGAGATGCACGACAAGATGATGGCCGCCAGGTGGAGACAAGCATGGACGCCCCCCGCGCCGCTCCCGCCCGCTGGCGCTCGCCGACCGGCGTCTTCATGCTCGTCGCGGGCGCGGTCGGCGTCGGCTACCTGCTGACCGGGCACCTGGACCACGTGACGCAGGCCATTCCATACCTGTTCCTCCTGGCCTGTCCGCTGATGCACGCGTTCGGGCATCACCACGGCGGCCATCATCACGGCGCCTCGCACCGGGACGACTCCAGGAAGTGACGTCGCAGCCCCGGGACGGCGGACTGCCGCCAAGGCGGCCGAGCTGGCCTCCACCTCCGTGCGCCATCGCTTCTGGCGCGGCATCGGCACCGAGCGCGCCGCGTGGCCGCGCGCCTTCGGCAGCGTCCGGCGTCCTGCTGGGAATCCGGATTGCAGTGCATCTCGCGGCATTGCCCATGACACGGACAGGAAACTGCTTGACCTTCCAAGCATGGCAAGGTTGAAACTGTCAGCGACAACAGGAACGAGCCATGTCCACGAACACTGACCAACGCACGCATGCCGTCCATGACCACGCCGGCCATGGGCACCGTCACGAGGCCGCGCCCGCCGAGGCATCCGCCGGCAGCCCCGCCCACGCCACGCACGTCATGCCGGACGGGACGGTGATGCAAGGCGCGCATTGCTGCCATGCTCATGCCGACCCTGCGGGCGCATCGCCGCGCGGCAAGGCGCAGCCGTCGAAGCGCCCGTTGGCGCGGCCGCTGCCCGCGGGCAGCCAGGCGCAAGTCGAGTACACCTGCCCGATGCATCCCGAGGTGCGCCAGATGGGCCCCGGCCACTGTCCGATCTGCGGCATGGCCCTGGAGCCCGTTGTCGCCACGCAGAGCGACGGACCGAACCCGGAACTGCGCGACATGACGCGGCGGCTGTGGATCGGCGCCGCGCTGACGCTGCCGGTGTTCGCGCTCGAGATGGGCAGCCATCTCTTCGATCTTCACCACCTGGTCGGGCAGCAGTCCTCGAACTGGGTCCAGCTGCTGCTGGGCTCGCCGGTCGTCCTGTGGGCCGGTTGGCCGTTCTTCGTCCGCGCGGTGGCCTCGGTCAGGCACCGCAGCCTGAACATGTTCACGCTCATCGCGCTGGGCACCGGCGCGGCCTGGGTCTACAGCATCGTGGGCACGCTGGCCCCGTCGCTGTTCCCGGACACGCTGCGCGGCCAGGGCGGCGCCGTGGCGGTCTACTTCGAGGCCGCGGCCGTCATCACGGTGCTGGTGCTGCTCGGCCAGGTGCTCGAACTGCGTGCCCGCGAAAAGACGTCGGGCGCCATCAAGGCGCTGCTGGGGCTCGCGCCCAAGACCGCGCTCAAGGTGCGCCCCGACGGAACGGACATGACCGTGCAGGTCGACAGCATCCAGGCCGGCGACCTGCTGCGCGTGCGGCCCGGCGAGAAGGTGCCCGTCGACGGCGAACTGGTCGAGGGGCGGGGCAACGTCGACGAGTCCATGGTCACCGGAGAGCCCATGCCCGTGGCCAAGACCACTGGCAGCAAGGTCACCGCGGGCACGCTCAACCAGACCGGCGGCTTCGTGATGCGCGCCCAGAAGGTCGGCGCCGACACGCTGCTGTCCCAGATCGTCCACATGGTCGCGGCGGCGCAGCGCAGCCGCGCCCCCATCCAGCGCATGGCCGACCAGGTCGCCGGGTGGTTCGTCCCGGTGGTCATCGTCGTGGCCGCCTTGACGTTCGTCGCCTGGCTCGCGTGGGGCCCTGCGCCGGCGTTCACCTATGCGCTGGTGACCGCCGTGGCGGTGCTCATCATCGCCTGTCCCTGCGCGCTGGGGCTGGCCACGCCGATGTCCATCATGGTGGGCGTCGGCAAGGGCGCGCAGCACGGCGTCCTCATCCGCGACGCCGAGGCGCTCGAGAAGATGGAGAAGGTCGACACGCTGGTCGTCGACAAGACGGGCACCTTGACCGAGGGCCGTCCCAAGGTCGTTCACATCGCGACCGCCGAAGGCTTCACCGCCGGGCGCGTGCTGCAACTGCTCGCGAGCGTCGAACGCGCGAGCGAACATCCCCTGGCGATGGCCATCGTCGCCGCGGCCGCCGATCGCCAGCTCGCACTCGCGCCGGTCACGGATTTCGACTCGCCCGTCGGAAAGGGCGTGATCGGAACCGTCGACGGCCACGGCGTGGTTTCCGGCAGCTCGAAATTCCTGTCGGAACACGGCATCGACTCGGCGACATTGTCGGCAGCGGCGGAAACCCAGCGCCAGCAGGCGGCGACCGTCATCTTCGTCGGCGTCGACGGCAGGCTGGCCGGCCTGGTCGCGATCGCCGACCCGATCAAGGCCACCACGCGACGCGCGCTGCAGGCGCTGCAGGCGGCGCGCGTGCGCGTCGTGATGCTCACCGGCGACGGCAGGACCACGGCCGAGGCGGTGGGCCGGGCACTCGGCATCGACGAGGTGGTGGCCGAAGTCTTGCCCGGGGACAAGGCCGTCGTGGTCAAGCGCCTGCAGGCCGAGGGGCGCGTGGTGGCCATGGCCGGCGACGGCGTCAACGACGCGCCGGCCCTGGCGCAGGCCACGGTCGGCATCGCCATGGGCACGGGAACGGACGTGGCGATGGAGAGCGCGGGCATCACGCTGCTCCAGGGCGACTTGATGGGCATCGTGCGGGCGCGGACGCTGTCGCGCGCGACCATGCGCAACATCCGCCAGAACCTGTTCCTGAGCTTTGCGTACAACACCGCGGGCATTCCGCTGGCCGCCGGCGTCCTCTACCCCTTCTTCGGCCTGCTGTTGTCCCCGGTGGTGGCCGCCGCGGCCATGGCGTTGTCGTCGGTCAGCGTCATCGGCAACGCGCTTCGATTGCGCACGGCGCAGGTCGAGTGAGGGGCCGGGCGGCGCCGCATGGCGCGACCGAGTGGGAGATGGAGGCCGGCGGCGGCTGGCCGGCCGTCCCACCCTGGCTCGCGACGACGGCTGGAACAGGTTGATCTGCAAGCCGGGTTCGGGCGAACGCGGTGGCGGCGCCGAGGCCGTAGGTCACCCGGTCCATCAAGTGTCCTTCCTAATCCTGAACGCGTCGGCGAACCGACGTGCGGTCCGGTGGGTCTTGTCGTGGATGGCATTGGTCACGCTCGCGCTGCGAGATGTACAGCGCCCGCGCGACCTCGTCGATCGATCGGGACACTGCCTCGCTGCGAAACAGCAGCGCCGCCTCCAGGCAGGAGACGGACGGGATGTTGGCGATCACGAATCGCCTCAGTTCGTCGTCGACGGGGTGGTCCGCGGTCATCGCAGGTGGCGGGCCGCCGTGCGAGGCCGCCATTTCGCACCCCCGTGTACGAACATTTGTCGCATGTTTCCGATCCGGAGTTCACGGCGTCGTGCCGTTCTCTTCTCACGATTGTGCGTTTGTACAATAACATTGAGCTGCCGGCCCGAAGAACTCGTCAGAACTGGAGATCAAACGTGAAGACCATGGCTGCCGTTGCGATCGGCGCGTTGCTGGGCGCTGCCGCCGTCGGTGCGGGAGTCTGGTGGGGCGGAAGCGTCCATGTCGCCCGAGTCCCGGAGCCGGCCGCCAGCGCGGCCCCCGCCGCTGCGGCCCCGGCGATGTCCGCCGCGGCAAGCGAGCCGACCATCCGGCACCCGGTGCCATCGCTGGACTCTCCGGAGGTGGCCGCGGCTCGCACGCTGGCGCAGGACTTCACCGAATTGCTGCGGCGCAGCCCCGTCGGCGCGCTTCTCAGAAGCGACGATCTCGATCACCGCTTCGTGGCCACGGTCGACAACCTGGGCCGGTCGTCCGCGCCGTCCAGCCTCTGGCCCGTCGAGCCCGCGAAGGATCGATTCGAGGTTGCCGATTCCGGTGGCATGGAATCCGTCGCACCGGACAACGGCTTGCGCTACCTGCCTTTCGTGGAGGCGCTCGAGAAGGTCGACTTGCACGAGGCGATCCGGATGTACGTGTGGCACTACCCGAGCCTGCAGCGCCAATACGAAGAACTCGGGTTCCCCGGGCACTACTTCAACGACCGCTTCGTCCAGGTGCTCGACCAGTTGCTCGCCACGCCCGAACCTCTGGCGCCGCCGCAGGTCCATCTACCCCGGTTCCAGGCCGCGGCGCCGAGTCGTCCGTGGGTGCTCTACGAGTTCGACGACCCGGACTTGCGCGCGCTCAGCGCCGGGCAGCGCCTCCTGGTGCGGATGGGCCTCGCGAACGAAAGGCGTGTCAAGCGTCGCCTGGCCGAGCTGAGGCGACTGCTGGCCTCGAGTCCTGCCGACCAGGAGGCGATCCGGGAAGCCCGCAACCAGGAATACCAGGCATCGGCACAGGCCCCCTCAGGGGCGACGCCGTGAAGTCGGGCAAGGCACGCGGTCCTCACAGTTCGGCCAGCGGCGTCTGAGCGCCATCGGAATCGATGCGGAGCCTCTCGATCAGCACGGACAGATCCCGATGCAGTCGCAGCAGCAGCGCCGGATCGAGGGATTCCAGCGCGTCCGGCAGCACGCCCTCCATCGGGCCGGGCGCATTGCGAAGGACGCGCGTGCCGGCCGGCAGCACGCGCAGCTGCACCGCGCGCCGATCCACGTCGTCCTTTTCGGTCGCGACCAGTCCCTTCTCGATCAGCACCTTGACGAGGTTGCTGGCAGTGGACGGATGCACGTCCATGCGGCGAGCGAGTTCGGTGACGCCGATGCCCGGCTGCTCGCGGACCAGCGCCAGCGCCCAGATCTGCGCACCGCCCAGGCCGGCCTTGCTCTCGACCTGCCTGAAGTGCGTCTTCACGGCATTGAAGATCTGCCGGAACTGGCGCAGGACGAGTCGCGAGTCGATGCTCTGGGCCGCCTGCGCGGGGGCCTTGCGCCCGGGTGTGGATCGTGTCATGGCTTCCACATGATAAGGAAGCCGGCGAGCTGGCCTGAATCGA
>JAEKKH010000486.1 GCA_019510465.1 Burkholderiales bacterium | reverse complement strand
CAGGACCTGGACCGCGCCTTCATGGTCATGGGCTATGTGTTCTGCCTGTCCACCGCGTTCGCGCTGGCCAAGTTCATCCGCGACAACCAGGACCGCAAGGTCGACACGCCGATGTGGCGCCTGGTCGCCTGGACCGGTTTCGCGCTGGCCATGGGCCTGACGGGCTGGGGCCTGTGGCGCATGGAGATACAGCCGGTGTGGAAGGCCTACCTCGGCGTCTGCTGGCTCTACCTCATCTCCAACGTCTTCACGCTGGCCAAGATGCTGCGCGACGCGCACGAAGCCGACCTGATGGAAGCCCGCTTGCAAGGCCGCCGCGAAGCCATGGCCGGCGACACCGAAACCGCCTGACCCGGAGCCTCGCATGAAACCCCTGCTTGCCGCCCTCACGCTGTCCCTGGCGCTGGCCTCGGCCCTGGCCCAGTCCGAACTGAGCGCCATCTCGGTCGCGCCGGTGGCGCTGTCCGTCGTCGCCGTCAGCGCCACCGGGGCGGCCCTGAGCGTGGTACCCGCGGCCATCCTGTCGGCCGGCGTGACGCTGGTGGTCGTCAGCGTCGAAGTGGTCGGCGGTGTCACGGTCTGGGTGCTGGAGCGCGCGTCCGACGGCGTGCGCATCAGCCTGCGCACCGCGGGCCAGCTCGCCAAGGGCGTCGTCGTGTCCACCGGCGCCGCGGTGACGGTCTCGGTCATCGGCGCCGGCACGGTGCTGTCGGTGGCCGGCGAGGTCATCTGCTTCGTCCCCAACGAGATCGGCAAGGCCTTGCTCTACAACGAACAGGTGAGCCGGTGAAATTCGTCGCGGCCCTGCTGCTCGCGGTAGCGGCCTCGGCGCACGCCGGCCGACCCTGCGAGGAAAAGCCGCAGACGACGCGCCAGGTCGAGCAGGGCCTCGCCCTGGCCCAGGCCACGGCAAAGCAGTTGGACGCGAGCGGCGCCCAGGTGCTCATCCTCGCCCGCGCGGGGCAGGACCTCTCGAAATACGGCGTGCAGTGGTCGCACCTGGGTTTCGTCTACAAGGACGCGACGCAACAGCCCGCGGTCTGGCGCGTCGTGCACAAGCTCAACCACTGCGGCACCGACCACG
>JAEKKH010000485.1 GCA_019510465.1 Burkholderiales bacterium | reverse complement strand
TCGAATTCCCGGTCGCCAAGGACGGCAGCCAGACCTTCGGCCTGGCCCTGAACCTCGAGCGCGACTCCGTCGGCGCCGTCATCCTGGGCGAGTACGAGCACATCTCGGAAGGCGACACCGTCAAGTGCACGGGCCGCATCCTGGAAGTGCCCGTCGGCCCCGAGCTGATCGGCCGCGTCGTCAACGCGCTGGGCCAGCCGATCGACGGCAAGGGCCCGGTCAACGCCAAGCTGACCGACGTCATCGAGAAGGTCGCCCCGGGCGTGATCGCGCGGAAGTCCGTCGACCAGCCGGTGCAGACCGGCCTGAAGTCGATCGACTCGATGGTTCCCGTCGGCCGCGGCCAGCGCGAGCTGATCATCGGCGACCGCCAGACCGGCAAGAGCGCGGTGGCGATCGACACGATCATCAACCAGCGCGGTCAGAACATGACCTGCATCTACGTCGCCATCGGCCAGAAGGCGTCGTCGATCAAGAACGTGGTGCGCGCGCTCGAGTCGGCCGGCGCGATGGAGTACACCATCGTGGTCGCCGCCTCGGCGTCGGAATCGGCCGCCATGCAATACGTGTCGGCGTATTCGGGCTGCACGATGGGCGAGTACTTCCGCGACCGCGGGCAAGACGCGCTGATCATCTATGACGACCTGTCCAAGCAGGCCGTCGCATACCGCCAGGTCTCGCTGCTACTGCGCCGCCCGCCGGGCCGCGAAGCGTATCCGGGTGACGTGTTCTATCTGCACAGCCGCCTGCTCGAACGCGCCGCGCGCGTGAACGCCGACTACGTCGAAGCCTTCACCAAGGGCGCAGTCAAGGGCCGGACCGGCTCGCTGACCGCGCTGCCCATCATCGAGACGCAGGCCGGTGACGTGTCCGCGTTCGTGCCGACCAACGTGATCTCGATCACCGACGGCCAGATCTTCCTGGAGACCTCGCTGTTCAACGCCGGCGTCCGCCCCGCGATCAACGCCGGCATCTCGGTGTCGCGCGTCGGCTCGTCGGCGCAGACCAAGGTGATCAAGGGCCAGTCGGGCGGCATCCGTACCGACCTCGCGCAATACCGCGAACTCGCGGCGTTCGCGCAGTT
>JAEKKH010000240.1 GCA_019510465.1 Burkholderiales bacterium | reverse complement strand
TCGGAGGCCATCGGCGCCAGCATCTTCGAGATGGCGCAGCTGGAAGTGCCCATCATCTCCACCATCATCGGCGAAGGCGGCTCTGGCGGCGCACTGGCGATCGGCGTCTGCGACCAGATGCTGATGCTGCAGTTCTCGGCCTACTCGGTGATCTCGCCGGAAGGCTGCGCGTCGATCCTGTGGAAGACCTCGGAGCGCGCTGCCGAGGCCGCCGAGGCGCTGGGCATCACCGCGCACCGCCTGAAGGCGCTGGGCCTGATCGACAAGATCGTCAACGAACCCGTGGGCGGCGCCCATCGCGATCCGAAGGTGATGGCCTCGAGCCTGAAGCGCGCCCTGGCCGATGGCCTGCGCCAGGTGGCCGACCTCAAGCCCAAGGAACTGCTGGCGCGCCGCCAGGAGCGCCTGATGGCCTACGGCCGCTTCTCCGACACCACCGACCGCTAAGCAGATGGCCGATCGCCCCGTCGTTGCGGTTGCCTGCAGCGGCGGACGCGATTCGGTCGCCTTGCTCCACGCCGCGCGGCGTGCGAGCGATGCGCTCGGGACGAGCGTCGTCGCGCTGCATGTCCACCATGGCCTGATGGCCGACGCCGACCGCTGGGCCACGGACCTGGCGGCCCTGTGCCGGCGTTGGGACGTGCCTCTGCTCGAAGCGCGCCTCGGCGGCGCGCCGCAGGCGGGCGAGAGCGTCGAGGCCTGGGCGCGGCGCGAGCGCTATGCCGCGCTGGCCCGCCTGGCGCGCAAGGCCGGTGCGACGATCGTGCTGCTGGGCCATCACCTGCACGACCAGGCCGAGACCGTGCTGCTGCAGGCCTTGCGCGGTGCCGGGCCGGCGGGGCTGGCCGCCATGCCGCGCGTCGCGGAGCGCGACGGCCTGGTGTGGGCGCGGCCCTGGCTGGCGCGCGCCGGGGACGAGATCGACGCCTACGTCGCCCCGCTCGGCGTCGCCGTGGCCGCCGACCCCAGCAATGCCGATCCGCGCTTTGCCCGCAGCCGCTTGCGCCGGGACGTGATGCCGGTGCTGCGACGGGCGTTTCCCGACGCCGACGCCGCCCTGGCCGCCGTCGCGCGGCGCGCGGGCGAGGCGAGGGCCGTGCTGGACGACGTCGCCGCGGAGGATCTGCAGCACCTGGGCGCCGGCGCGGTGCTGCCGCTGCCGGCCTGGCGGGCGCTGTCCCTGGCTCGCCGCGGCAACGCCTTGCGCGCGTGGCTGGCGCGCGCGCTGGGCGGTCCGGTGCCGCAGACGCTGGTCGATCGTCTCCTGGCCGAGACGACGGATGACGCGACGCGGCGCTGGCCGATCGGCAGCGGCCGCGTCCTGCGCGCCTGGCGCGGCGAGCTGGCCGTGGTCTCGCCCGCGCGCGCGCAGCCGGACGTGACGCCTGCGTGCGCCGCAGGGCGGGCAGGGGAGGCCTTGTCGCTGCTGCGCTGCGCGCGCTATCGCTTGCCGGGTTGGGATGGCGCCCTGGAGGTCTTCGCGACCGTCGACCGCGGCATCGCGCCGCACCGCCTCGCGCAGGTGGAGGTTCGCGTTCGCGCTGGCGGCGAGCGGTTCGCGCTCAATCCGGCCGGCGGCGCGCGCAGCCTGAAGAAGCAATGGCAGTCGCAAGGCATTCCGGCCGAGGGCCGCGACGGCCCGCTGCTCTGCGATGCGACGGGTGCGCTGCTGTTCGTGCCGGGCCTGGGCATCGATGCGCGCGCCTGGGCGCCGCCGGGCGCCCCGCAGTGGGGGCTGCGTTGGCTGGCGCCTGCGTAGCCGGCGAAGGCTGCGGCCCGCTGGACCGCGGCCGACGCGAAGGCTGAGCCTGTCTAGACAAGCTGTATTCGTGCCCAAAGAAGCGCCGCTCCACCAGCCGCGAACCGGGCCCGCCCGGGAAAACCCCTGATCGCACGATAAACTTGGAGGTTTGGGTGGGCAGGCCGCGTGGACCTGTCTCAGGTTCAACCGGGCGTTTCAGACCATGGCATTGATAGTTCACAAGTACGGTGGCACCTCGATGGGTTCGACGGAGCGGATTCGCAACGTCGCCAAACGCGTCGCCAAATGGGCGCGCGCCGGCCACCAGATGGTGGTCGTCCCGTCGGCCATGAGCGGCGAGACCAACCGCCTGCTGGGCCTGGCCAAGGAACTGTTCCCGGGCGTGAACACGGCCGCCTCCGACCGCGAGCTCGACATGATCGCCTCCACCGGCGAGCAGGTGTCGGTGGGCCTGCTGTCGCTGGCGCTGCAGGCCGAGGGCCTGGAGGCCGTCAGCTACACCGGCTGGCAGGTGGCGGTGAAGACGGACTCGTCGTACACCAAGGCGCGCATCGAGAGCATCGACGACGTGCGCGTGCGCGCCGACCTGGCCGCCGGCAAGGTGGTGGTCATCACGGGTTTCCAGGGCATCGACGAGGCCGGCCACATCACCACGCTGGGCCGCGGCGGCTCCGACACGTCGGCCGTGGCGATCGCCGCCGCGATGAAGGCGGCCGAGTGCCTGATCTACACCGACGTCGACGGCGTCTACACCACCGACCCGCGCGTCGTGCCGGAGGCGCGCCGCCTGCAGACGATCTCGTTCGAGGAAATGCTCGAGATGGCCAGCCTCGGCTCCAAGGTGCTGCAGATCCGCTCGGTGGAGTTCGCCGGCAAGTACCGGGTGCCGCTGCGCGTGCTGTCCAGCTTCACCGACTGGAACATCGACATCAATGAGGAAGCCCGCTCGGGCACGCTGATCACTTTCGAGGAAGACGTCAACATGGAACAAGCAGTCGTTTCGGGCATCGCGTTCAACCGCGACGAGGCCAAGGTCACCGTGATGGGCGTCCCCGACAAGCCGGGCATCGCCTACCAGATCCTGGGCGACGTGGCCGACGCCAACATCGACGTCGACGTCATCATCCAGAACGTCTCGCACGACGGCAAGACCGACTTCTCGTTCACCGTGCACCGCAACGACTACGCGCGCACGATGGACCTGCTCAAGAACAAGGTGGCCCCGGCCACCGGCGCGGCCAGCGTCATCGGCGATCCGAAGATCTGCAAGGTCTCGATCGTGGGCATCGGCATGCGCAGCCACGTGGGCGTGGCCTCGAAGATGTTCCGCACGCTCAGCGAGGAAGGCATCAACATCATGATGATCACCACCAGCGAGATCAAGACGTCGGTGGTTATCGACGAGAAGTACATGGAGCTCGCGGTGCGCGCGCTGCACAAGGCCTTCGACCTGGAAGAACCTGCGGCGTCCGCACCTTGATCGACCCTCGAAATCCAGGCTAGAATGCCAGCTTAGGTTGGAGTTGTGGCCGAGTGGTCGAAGGTACTCCCCTGCTAAGGGAGCATGCGGTGATGAGCTGCATCGAGGGTTCGAATCCCTCCAACTCCGCCAACCAACGCGAAGCCCCAGAGGAGCCATCTTCTGGGGCTTTTCTCATGGCGCATCCGAGCCGCGGGCGATCGCGACGGCACGGCGTTGCGTGCCTCAGCGCGGCGTCGCGTCCAGGATGAGTCCGGCCAGCGCATCGTAGTCGCCGCCGAAATGGTGTCCGCCCTTCAGCGGCTCCACGCGCGCGTGGCCGGGCGCGAGCTCGGGGCACAGCGAATCCTTTTCCTCCAGGCCATAGATGCATAGCGTGTCGGCGGCCGCGAGCTTGAGGGCCTCCGGCGCGATCGGCCGGTCGCCGCCGGGGCCGATCCAGTTGGAGACGTGGAATTCGAACGCGGCCTTCTGGCCGGGGCCCAGCAGGGCGGTCAGGCGGACGCTGGCGCGCGTGGCCGCGGGCAGGCGGTTGAGTGCGAAGGGCAGCACGTCGGCGCCCTGCGAGTACCCGACGAGCAGCACCTCGCCGCGGCTCCAGTGCGCCGAGTAGTAGCGGATGATGCGGTCGAGGTCGGCGGCCAGTTCGTCGGGCGTGCGGGCGCTCCAGAAGTAGCGCAGCGAGTCGACGCCGGCGACGGGCACGCCGCGCGCGGCGAACGCGTTGCCCAGGCTCTTGTCGATGCCCGCCCAGCCACCGTCGCCCGACAACAGCACCACGAAACGCTGGCCGGGCTGCTCGACGGGCACCTCGACGATGGGCAGGCCACCCAGCTCGGACGGCGGCGCGCCGAGCGCCGCTTGCTGTCCGGCGATCCGGCGGAAGGCAGAGCCGAATTCGGCCATCGGATCCAGGGCGCCGCCGGACGCGGCAGCCCTGCTCGCGGGAACCGTGATCCAGGGCGTCGCCGGCGCCGCGCCGCGGGCGCCCGATGCCCCGGGCGATCCTGCGACAGGGGCCTGGGGTCCGCAAGGCGGCGGCTCCAGCGACAGCGGTCGCGGGGCGAGCGCCAGCCCGGCGGCGAACGTGCCCGCCGGCGCCTGGAGCAGCAGCGTATGGACGTAGGACGCCATCCTGTCCGCGCCGGCGACCGTCGGCAGCAGGTAGCCCGGCACCTGTTCGTAGGCCTGCAGGTAGCGCGCAAGGTTCTCGAAGGCGCCCGGGCCATAGGTGCAGCGCCCGTCCTGCGCCGCGAGCCGGCGATAGAAGGGCGCGAAGGGCACGGTGGCGACCATCGCGCCGGCATCGACCATCGTGCGCAGCATCGCG
>JAEKKH010000239.1 GCA_019510465.1 Burkholderiales bacterium | reverse complement strand
TTCCACCACGCCTTGGGCTTGGCGGCTTCGTTGAAGTCGCTGTTCGGGAAGTTCTTGTCCAGCACGCGCTGGGCGTCGTCGCGCAGCGTCGCCAGGCCCAGCCTGTCGTAGGCCTTGACCATGATGGACAGCGCCTCGGCGGTGGAGGCCGTCTGCGGGAACTCGAGCACCGATTCCTTGGCGCGGTTGGCGGCGGCCACGTAGGCCGCGCGGCGCATGTAGTACGCGGCCACGCGCACCTCGTATTCGGCCAGCATGTTGACGGTGAAGTCCATGCGCAGGCGCGCGTCGGCCGAGTACTTGGAGTCGGGGAACTGCTCGGCGAGCTGCTTGAACGACTGGTAGGACTCGCGCGCGGCGGCCTGGTCGCGCTCGGCCAGGTTCTGGCCGCTGAGGGTGCCCAGGAAGCCGAGGTCGTCGTTGAAGTTGATGATGCCGCGCAGGTACAGGGCGTAGTCCAGCGCCGGGCTGGACGGATGCAGCTTGATGAAGCGGTCGATGGTAGACAGCGCCTGCGTCTTGTCGGCCGTCTTCCAGTACAGGTAGGCGAGTTCGAGCTGCGCCTGCTGGGCGAGAATGGAGCCCGCGGCCTTGCCCTCGATGCGGTCCAGCTGCTTGATCGCGCGGTCGTAGTTGGCCGATTCGACGTCGTCCATCGCGTCGGCGTAGAGCTTCTCCACCGGCGTGGCGTTGTCCTTCTCGGCCTGGGTGGCGCCGCAGGCCGCGAGGGCGGCGGCGACGGCGATCGGCGCCAGGACAGTGGCGAGGCGGCGGATGGCGATCGAGAAGGTCATTGGCTTGGGCTGCGCTGCGGCGTCTAAGCCGCGAACATGGAAAGAACCCCGGAATTATATGAGTAGTGCCCCTTCAGACTTCGAGGCGGACCAACGGCCCGACGAGGTCGAGCCCGAAGACGAGTCCTCCGAGATGCGCATCCACGCCGTCACGCTGGAGCAGCACGGGCAGCGGCTGGACAAGCTGCTGACGGCCCTCGCGCCCGAGTTTTCGCGCGCCCATCTGCAGCACCTGATCGCCGACGGGCGCGTCCAGGTCGACGGTAAAGTTTCGTCAACCGCGTCCGCCAAGGTGAAGGCGGGCATGCGCGTGCAGGTCGAACTGGTCAAGCCCGCGCACGAGCTGGCCTTCCAGCCCGAGCCGATCCCGCTGGACGTGGTCTGGGAGGACGAGCACGTGCTGGTCGTCGACAAGCCGGCCGGGCTGGTGGTGCATCCGGCGGCCGGCAATTGGTCGGGCACGCTGCTCAACGGCCTGCTCGCGCGCGACCCCGCGGCGGCCGGCCTGCCGCGCGCGGGCATCGTGCACCGCCTCGACAAGGACACCTCCGGCCTGATGGTGGTGGGCCGCACGCTGCCGGCCGTCACGGGCCTGATGCGCGACATCGCCGCGCGCGTCGTTAGCCGCAAGTACCTCGCGCTGGTGCACGGGCGCCTGAAGCTCGACGAGGACACGATCGAGGCGCCGATCGGGCGCGATCCGAAGACGCGCGTGCGCATGGCCGTGATCCACACCGGCAAGTGGGCGAAGACGGACGTCGAGCTCGTCGCCTACGACCAGGGCATCGCCGCCGTGCGCTGCACGCTGCACACCGGCCGCACGCACCAGATCCGCGTCCACCTGGCGTTCCGCGGGCATCCGCTGGTGTCCGACGAGCTCTATGGCGGCCGCCTCGCGCTGGGCATGACGCGCCAGGCGCTGCACGCCGCGCATCTCGCATTCAAGCACCCGATCACCGGCGAGCCGCTGCGCTTCGACTCCGCGCCGCCGCCCGACTTCCAGCAGGCCTGGGCGCAGATCGTCGGCGACGACCTGCTGGAGGACTTCGGCGAGGACGTCGACGACAAGGTCGACTAGGCCGGCCGGGGAAACTCCGGACACGCGCCGGGCGAGATAGTCGGGGCGGGGTCCGCCAATGCGGTTACAATGGGCCATTCCGCCTCCAGCCCGTGAGTTCGTGACCCGCCGTGAAGGTGCCCGGTCACACGTCGGCCGGAGCAAGGAATGGGGCGATTCCACCGCGCGCCGTGCTCAACGAAGCCCGCCGGCCCCGCTTTGACCTTGGAACCTGTCCCCTGAACACGCGGCCGTGCATGGTGGCCTGCGCCTCGAAGGATGGCGTCGCCATGCTGCCCCGAACCCGGTCTTTCCATTGGCCTGCGCGAGCAGGCGGATATCCGCGAATTCGTCGATGAATACCCAGGATGCCAAGCGCGTTCTCGAAACCGCGCTGATCTGTGCCAATCAGCCGCTGCCGATGCGTGCGATGCGCAGTCTGTTCGATGACCAGATCGGCAGCGACACGCTGCGCAGCATGCTCGACGAGCTGGTGCGCGAGTGGACGGGCCGCGGCGTCGAGCTCGTCTCGATCGCCTCGGGCTGGCGCTTCCAGAGCCGCCCCGAGCTGCGCGAGTTCCTCGATCGCCTGCACCCCGAGAAGCCGCCCAAGTACTCGCGCGCCGTGCTCGAGACGCTGGCCATCATCGCGTACCGCCAGCCCGTCACGCGCGGCGACATCGAGGACATCCGCGGCGTGATGGTGGGCAGCCAGATCATCAAGCAGCTCGAGGATCGCGGCTGGATCGAGGCCATCGGCCATCGCGACGCCCCCGGCCGCCCGTCGCTGTTCGCCACCACGCGCCAGTTCCTCGACGACCTGGGCCTGGCCAGCCTCGACCAGTTGCCCACGCTCGAGGGCGGCCTGCCGCCGTCCGACGCGCTGGCCGACCTCCAGCCCAGCCTGCTGGGCGAGGTCCAGGGCTCGCTCGAGCTCGCGCCGACGCTGGAGGACGGCGCCGGGGGCCAGGCGCCGGCCGAGGGCGGCGAGGCCGTCGCCGCCGAGACGGCTGTCGACGAGGCCGAGGCCGGCCGGCCCGCTGCCGAGCCGGCCGGCACCGGCCTGGTCGCGGAGCCCGTCGAGGCGGTGGCTCCCGCGAGTGCGCACGAGCAGGTCGCCGAGGTCGCCGTCGGATCGTCAGCCGAAGACGCCGACGCCGACGCCGACGCCGACGCCGACGCCGACGCGTCCGGCCATGAAACCGCCGGCCCGGCCGACATGACGACGACACCGCACGTCGAGGCGCCCGCGCACGCCCGTGCCGAGCCCACGCTGGCGCACGCCGAGGCGGCCCAGGCGGCGCGCCAGGCCGACGCGATCGCGGCCGCCATCGCGGCCGACCAGGCACATGCCGCCCAGCTGGCCGCACAGAACCCGACCACCGACGCGCCGCCGACCACCGGCGGCCACGCGCCCGCCACCGGCGGCGCGACCGAATCACCCGAAGACCACTGAAACAAGGTCCGCTGCAATGAGTCCCGATACCCCGGATGTGACGCCCGAGAACGCGTCGGCAGACGTGAACGCCACCGAGGGCGCGACGCCCGCGGTGAAGAAGCCGCGCGCTCCGCGCAAGACCGCCGCGCAGAAGGCGGCCGAGGCCGCCGCCGGCGCCGACGCGCCCGCGTCCGACGCCGAGGCGCCCGCGGCCCCGCGCAAGCGCGCGCGCAAGACGGCCGAGGCCGGCGAGGCGGTGGCGGCCGAGTCCGCGCCGGTCGCCGAAACGGCAGCGGCCGCCGAGGTGCTCGAGGTGCGCGAGCCACGTCCGCCGCGCGCCCGCAGGACGCCCGCGGCCGCCGCTGCGGTCGAGGCGACGGCGCCCGCCGGCGAGGCCGTCGAGCGGGTGTCCGACGACGCGGGCCGCCAGGTCGCGCAGGGCGATGCCGGCGGCGATGCCGAGGCGGCGTCCCAGGGCGGCGAAGGTGGCGAGGCAGGCGAAGGCGAGGGCCGCGAAGGTCGCCGCTCGCGCAACCGCCGCCGCCGTCGCGGCCGCCGCGGCGGTGGCGCCGACGACCCGACCGGCGCGCGCGCCGACGGTGCCGACGGTGCCGAGGGCGACGACGAGGCCGATGCCGATGCCGATGGCGATACCGATGCCGAGCCCGGCGAGGAGGGCGGCGAGGGCCGGCCGCCGCGCGGTGAGCGCGGCCCGCGCCCGGAACGCGGCAATCGCCCGATCGTCGAATTCTCCACGGCCGACGTCTCCGACACCTTCGCCGGCGTGCTGTCGGGCGACTACGACAACGAACCCGAACTGGCTGACGGCGAGAGCGCCATCCCGGCCAAGCGCGTGCTGGCGGCCGAGCCGGACGCGCCCAAGCTGCACAAGGTGCTCGCGCAGTCGGGCATCGGGTCGCGCCGCGACATGGAGCAGCTGATCACCGACGGCAAGGTCACCGTCAACGGCGAGGTCGCCCACACGGGCCAGCGCATCTCGTTCGGCGACGAGGTGCGCGTCGCAGGCCGCGTGGTCAAGCTGCGCATCGCGCCGCCGCCGGCACGCGTGATCGCGTACCACAAGCCCGCCGGCGAGGTCGTCACGATGGACGATCCCGAGAAGCGCCCGACCGTGTTCCGCCGCCTGCCGCGGCTGGCGCACGGCAAGTGGCAGTCGGTCGGCCGCCTCGACATCAACACCGAGGGCCTGCTGCTGTTCACGAACTCCGGCGACCTGGCCAACAAGCTGATGCACCCGCGCTTCGGCGTCGAGCGCGAGTACGCCG
>JAEKKH010000489.1 GCA_019510465.1 Burkholderiales bacterium | reverse complement strand
TGGCGCAGAAGAGGCCGTCGCGCTCGGGCTTGAAGGTGCGGTAGTTGATCGTCTCGGGCTTCTTCACCTCGCCGAAAGACCACGAACGGATCTTCTCGGGCGAAGCCATGCCGATCTTGATGGCATCGAAATGCTCATCAGGGGTGAATTGCTTGAACAGGTCGAGTAGCGATTTCATAAGACTCTTTCCCTTTTCAACTTAAGAACGTTCGAGTTCGATGTCCAGGCCCAGGGAACGGATTTCCTTGACCAGCACATTGAACGATTCCGGCATGCCGGCTTCGATGGAGTGTTCGCCCTTGACGATGCTCTCGTACACCTTGGTACGGCCTTGCACGTCGTCGGACTTCACCGTCAGCATTTCCTGCAGCACGTAGGCGGCGCCGTAGGCTTCCAGCGCCCACACTTCCATTTCGCCGAAACGCTGGCCGCCGAACTGCGCCTTGCCGCCCAGCGGCTGCTGGGTGACGAGCGAGTACGGGCCGGTCGAACGGGCGTGCATCTTGTCGTCCACCAGGTGGTGCAGCTTCAGGAAGTGCATGTAGCCGACGGTGACCGGACGCTCGAACTGGTCGCCGGTGCGGCCGTCGTACAGGTAGGCCTGCGTGCGCGTCTCGGTCAGGCCCTTGAGCTTGGCGATGTCGTCCGGATAGGCGAGCTTCAGCATGCCGCGGATTTCCTCTTCCGAGGCGCCGTCGAACACCGGCGTGGCGAAGGTCGCACCGCTCTGCAGGTTGGCTGCCATGGCGAGCACTTCAGGCAGATGTCGCACGGCGTGCCGTCGGCCATGTGGGGCATGTCTTCGACCGGAACGATCTTCGACACCACACCCTTGTTGCCGTGGCGGCCGGCCATCTTGTCGCCGGGTTGCAGGCGGCGCTTGACGGCCAGGTAGACCTTGACCATCTTGAGCACGCCTGCGGGCAGCTCGTCGCCCTGCGTGAGCTTCTTGCGCTTTTCCTCGAACGCGAGGTCGAAGCTGTGGCGCGTCTGCTCCAGCGAGTTCTTGATCGACTCGAGCTGCGTGGCCACTTCGTCGTCCGCCGGGCGGATGTCGAACCAGTGGAACTTCTCGACCGACGACAGGTAGGCCTTGTCGAGCTTGGTGCCCTTGGCCAGCTTGTTCGGGCCGCCGTTGGCAACCTTGCCGGTCAGGAGCTTCTCGATACGGTCGAACGCGTCGGCTTCGACGATGCGAAGCTGGTCGTTCAGGTCGAGGCGGAAGCGCTTGAGCTCGTCGTCGATGATCTGCTGGGCGCGCTTGTCGCGCGTGATGCCTTCGCGGGTGAACACCTGCACGTCGATCACGGTGCCTTGCGAGCCCTG
>JAEKKH010000488.1 GCA_019510465.1 Burkholderiales bacterium | reverse complement strand
GCCGCCAGGCCAACTCGTCGACCTTGGCCAGCGTGCCGTAGCGGGTGCACTGGTCTTCGGGCGTGGCGACCATGACGACGAGGATGTCGCTGGACGCGGCGTAGTGCTGGGTGACGTAGTCGTTGTCGCGGTTGTAGCGGGAGTCGGCGCGCAACTCGGGGGCGCCGGGGTCCAGGTCGCCAACGTGCAGCCGCGTGCTGACGGCATAGCCCGCGACGGCGAGCACCGCCGCCACGCCGAGAGCCACCACCGCCGGGCCGCACTGCGTGAAGCGGTCGAGCTGGCGCCACATCCAGGAGTTGCCCGCCTTGGGGTTGAACTCGGGGTCGTCACGCAGGCTGCGCTTTGCGGCCGCCGGGCTCACGCCCACGTAAGACAGCAGGATGGGCAGCAGCACGAGGTTGGTGAAGATCAGCACCGCCACGCCGATGCTGGCGACCAGCGCCAGGTCCTGGATGGCCTGGATCTTGATCAGGGCCAGCACGGCGAAGCCGACGGCGTCACACAGCAGCGCGGTGAGGCCGGCGACGAACAGGCGGCGGAAGGTGTAGCGCGCGGCCACCACGCGGTGCGTGCCGCGGCCCACGTCCTGCATGATGCCGTTCATCTTCTGTGCGCCATGGCTCATGCCGATGGCGAAGACGAGGAAGGGCACCAGCACCGAGTACGGGTCCAGCGCATAGCCGAGCAAGGCCAGCAGGCCGAACTGCCAGACCACGGCGACCAGCGAGCAGGCGACCACCAGCGCGGTGCTGCGCACGCAGCGCGTATACGCCCACAGCACGCCGGCGCAGATGACCAGCGCCACGGCGAAGAACACCAGCACCTGCTGCAGGCCCTCGATGAGGTCGCCCATGACCTTGGCGAAGCCGGTGACGTGCAGCGCGATGGCGTCGCTGTCGTACTTGGTGCGCAGCGCCTCGACCTGGCGGCCGAGGTCGCCGTAGTCCAGCGCCTGGCCGGTCTTGGGGTTCACGTCCAGCAGCGGCACGAAGACGATGCTGGATTTGGCGTCGCCGGCGACGATCTGGCCGATCTCGCCGGAGCGCTCGACGTTGGCGCGCACCTCGGCCAGCGCGGCGGGCGAGCCGTC
>JAEKKH010000487.1 GCA_019510465.1 Burkholderiales bacterium | reverse complement strand
GTCGCCCGCCGATACCGCACCCAGCACGAACTTGTCGCCGTAGGCGCTGGTCTGGTTGTTTAGGCCGATGGGACCGTCGACCCCGTTGATGCGCGCACCGACGAGGTTGGTGTAACCGCCGCGTTCGCCGGTGTAGTAGGCCACCAGCTGGCCGCTGGCGCCGGCCGTGAAGCTGCTGGCCGGGGCCTGCGTGCCGGGTGTCGGGTAGACATCCGGGTTGGCCTGAGCGGCCAGGCTCAGCAGCGCGGCGGCGGCCATCAGGATCGGACGTTGGGCTCGGGTTCTCATCGGCAGTCTCCTCATCGAGGGGGCGAGGGTAGAAGCGCGGCGGGGCCGTCACCAGCCCCTAGGACGTGGCAAACGCCAATGTGCGTGGGAAGGGCAAGTGCCCTGGGTTAAATTGGCCCGATCCGGGCAGGCAGTACAGATGAGTCAAATGGGCGGGCGATTTTGGGAATTGACGGGCCGCGGCGCCCTGGCGGCGCTGTTGCTGATGACGGTGTTCGGCGCTCCGGCGGCGCCACCGGCACCAGCAGCCGCGGACGCCGACCTGGCCGTGCAGGCCCGCGACGCCTGGGTCAAGCGCGACCGCAAGCGCCTGGCCGTGCTGGCCGACGCCGCCCGCGAGCAGAACCACGCACTGGCCGGCTGGGTGGACTACTTCGAGCTGAATGCCCGGCTGAGCGAAGCGCGCCAGGCCGAGCTAGACGCCTTCTATGCGCGCTACGCCGGCAGCTATGTCGAGGACCGGCTGCGCAACGACTGGCTGCTGGAGCTGGGCCGGCGCCGCGACTGGGCCAACTTCCGCCACGATCACGCGGCCTACCTGATGCGTGACGACCGCGAGGTCGCCTGCTACGCGCTTCTGGCCGAGCACGCGAGCGGCGCCAAGATCAGCGTCGACGCCGCTCGCACCGCCTGGATGGCGCAGAAGGACGGCGACGACGGCTGCCAGCAGCTGGCCAGCGCCCTGGTCGACGCCGGTCTCTTCAAGGCCGACACGCTGTGGGCCAAGGCGCGGCTGGCCACCGAGCAGGGCCGCCCGCGCGCCGCGCGCCAGGCCATTGCGCTGCTGGCCGCCAAACCACTGGAT
>JAEKKH010000069.1 GCA_019510465.1 Burkholderiales bacterium | reverse complement strand
TGGCGCCGGCGCCGTCGCCGAACAGCACGCAGGTGGTGCGGTCGTCGAAGTCGAGCAGGCGCGAGAACACCTCGGCGCCGATGACCAGCGCGCGGCTGGCCGAGCCCGCCTTGATCATCGCGTCGGCCACGCTCAGCGCATAGATGAAGCCGGAGCACACCGCCTGCACGTCGAACGCCGCGCAGCCGTGGACGCCCAGCTTGCGCTGCACGATGCTGGCCGTCGACGGGAACACCATGTCGGGCGTCGACGTGGCCACGATGATCAGGTCGACGTCGGCCGCGGTGCAACCCGCGGCCTCGAGCGCGCGGTTGGCGGCGGCGGTGGCGAGGTCGCTCGCGTGCAGGTCGTCGGCCACGAAGTGGCGCGCGCGGATGCCCGTGCGCTCGACGATCCATTCGTCGGACGTCTCGACCCCGCGGCGGGCCAGCATCTTGACCAGGTCGTCGTTGGTCAGGCGCAGCGGCGGCAGATCGCTGCCGGTGCCGGCGATACGTGAATGGACAGCGGTAATTTGAGAGTACTCCCCAATTCCTGGCTCAACGCGAGCCGCGGCGTGCGACGGGCGCGCTCATGCAGCTTGCGGAACCGACTCGCCGCCGGTGGGCGGCAGGGCTTGCATGGTGTCGACGATGGCGTCGTGGACGCCGTCGAGCAGGCGGTTGCGGGCGGCGTCGTGGGCGCGAATGAGCGCCTGGCCGAACGAGAACGCGTCGGCGCCGCCGTGGCTCTTGAAGACCAGGCCCTTGAGGCCCAGCAGCGCGGCGCCGTTGTAGCGGCGCGGGTCGACGCGCGCCTGGAAACGGCGCAGCACGGGCATCGCCACGAGCGCGGCGAGCTTGGTGAAGAAGTTGCGCTCGAACTCCTGGCGGATCATCGACTTCATCATCTTGGCCACGCCCTCGTTGCTCTTGAGCGCGACGTTGCCGACGAAGCCGTCGCAGACGACGACGTCGACGCTGCCCTTGAAGATGTCGTCGCCCTCGACGTTGCCGAGGTAGTTCAGGTGGCCGTGCGACGCCACGGCGCGCAGCAGCTCGCCCGCGCGCTTGATGACCTCGCTGCCCTTGATCATCTCCTCGCCGATGTTGAGCAGGCCGACGACCGGCTCGGGGCGGCCCTCGGTGGCGGTGACCAGCGCGCTGCCCATCACGGCGAACTGCATCAGGTGCTCGGCGCTGCAGTCGACGTTGGCGCCCAGATCCAGCACGCAGGTGAAGCGATCCTGGATGTTGGGCATGAACGTGGCGATCGCCGGACGGTCGATGCCGTCCATCGTCTTGAGCAGGTAGCGCGAGACCGCCATCAGCGCGCCGGTGTTGCCGGCGGAGATGCAGACGTCGGCGGCGATGGCGCCGGCCTCGTTGGCCTTGAGCTGCTCGATGGCCACGCGCATCGACGAATCGCGCTTGCGGCGCAGCGCCGTCTCCACCGTGTCGTCCATCGTGACGACCTGGCTCGCCGTGATCAGCGTGCAGCGCGGCCAGTCGGTGGCAGGCGCGAGCGCACCGGGGCTTCCGACCAGCAGCAGTTCGGCGTCGGGGTGGCGATCCAGGAAGGCCTTGCAGGCCGGCAGCGTCACGGAGGGACCGTGGTCGCCGCCCATGCAGTCCACCGCCAGGCGAACGCGCGAACGCGGAGTCAGGGGTACGGGTTGAATCACAGTCGGGATCGATCGGGGCGATCTAATTCCAGCAATCCGGGACCATAGCAGACGCGCCTGTCGGCCGGCCACATGACAACCCGAATGACCCCGCGCCGCATCGGAAACAGCCGAGCCACGCCTGCACGCCGGAACGCGAGACGCCGCAAGGCGGTTGGGGATCGTGGGGTCGGGCGCGAACGAAAGCCGCGGCCCGGGCCGGAACGCTCGCCGTGTCTTGCCGCCTCGGGCCCGCCGCATCCGCGAAGCGGGTGGGCTGCCAGGACGATGCCGCGCCGGGCATCGCGGGCGGGCGCGACGAGCGCTGCCGCCGGAAGGATCAGGCGTCGGCCTTGGTCTTCAGGACCTTGCGACCACGGTAGAAGCCCGTCGGGCTGATGTGGTGGCGCAGGTGCACTTCACCCGTGGTGGCCTCGATGGCCGTGCCCGGGGTGGTCAGGGCGTTGTGCGAACGGTGCATGCCGCGCTTGGAGGGCGACTTCTTGTTTTGCTGGACAGCCATTTTGAAACTCCTGGGAACGCCACCGGAGGCCGGCGACCGTTCTGTGAACCCATGCCCTTGCTGCGGATCCGAACACTGCAAACCACTGCAGCAACCGGGCAAAGATTGGGGAAAGCCAGCGATTATAGCGGCTTCGGAACCGGCCGCCAAGTCAGGCGGCCAGACCAGATCTCGAGGCGCCCCGGCAGGGGCAGATCACTTCAGGCCGGCGGCGTCGCGCAGCGCCTTCACCTTGTCCGTGCGTTCCCACGAGAATTCCGGCTCCTCGCGGCCGAAGTGGCCGTAGGCGGCGGTCTTGGCGTAGATCGGGCGCAGCAGGTCCAGCATCTGGATGATGCCCTTGGGGCGCAGGTCGAACAGCTCGTTGACCAGCTCGGCGATCTTGTCGTCGGGAATGACGCCCGTGCCTTCGGTGTAGACCGTGACGTTCATCGGACGCGCGACGCCGATCGCGTACGCGACCTGGATCTGGCACTGGCGCGCCAGGCCCGCCTTGACGATGTTCTTGGCCACGTAGCGGGCGGCATAGGCGGCCGAGCGGTCGACCTTGGTCGGATCCTTGCCGGAGAACGCGCCGCCGCCGTGCGGGCAGGCGCCGCCATAGGTGTCGACGATGATCTTGCGGCCGGTGAGGCCGCAGTCGCCCTGCGGGCCGCCGACGACGAAGCGGCCGGTCGGGTTGACGAGGTAGCGCGTGTCCTTGAGCCACTCGGCCGGCAGCACCGGCTTGATGATCTCCTCGATCACGGCCTCGACGAACTCGGGCTTCATCTTCGCGCCGTCGCTCATCTCGGGCGCATGCTGGCTCGACAGCACGACCGTGTCGATCGAGTGCGGCTTGCCGTCGACGTAGCGCATCGTGACCTGGCTCTTGGCGTCCGGGCGCAGGAACGGCAGGCGGCCGTCCTTGCGCAGCTGCGCCTGGCGCTCGACGAGGCGGTGCGCGTAGTAGATCGGCGCGGGCATCAGCTCGGGGGTTTCATCGCAGGCGTAGCCGAACATCAGGCCCTGGTCGCCGGCGCCGAGGTTCAGGTAGTCGTCGCTCGCGCGGTCGACGCCCTGGGCGATGTCGTTGCTCTGCTTGTCGTAGGCCACGAGCACGGCGCAGCCCTTGTAGTCGATGCCGTACTCGGTGTTGTCGTAGCCGATGCGCTTGATGGTGTCGCGCGCGACCTGGATGTAGTCGACGTTGGCCTGCGTAGTGATCTCGCCGGCGAGCACGACCAGGCCGGTGTTGCACAGGGTTTCGGCGGCGACGCGCGACAGCGGATCCTGCGCGAAGATCGCGTCGAGGATCGCGTCGGAGATCTGGTCAGCGACCTTGTCCGGGTGACCTTCCGAGACGGATTCGGAAGTGAAGAGGAAGTCATTCGCCACGTGTCGGTGCTCCAGATGCGCGAGTTCGAGGAAATCGCGTTCGGCCGCCTTTGCGCGTGGGTCCCGGCGAACGCTTTAGTGGAATTTGTAGTCGCCCCACAAGTTGTTCAGTTAACTCGGCGATGGAGATATTGTACGTCCATCCAGCATGTCCTGCGGCGGATAAGGGCCGCAAATCCCACGCTTGTCAGGCGATATCGGGGCCGCCGTCGCCGGACTTGTCCTTGCGCAGGATGGCCAGGCTGGCGAACGGGTTGGCCTTTTCCTCGACCGCCTCGACGTCGCCGAACTGCATGGCCACCGCCTCGGGGCAGACCTCATGGCGCGGCACCAGCGGCAGCGCCAGCAGCATCTCGTCCTCGACCAGGTCGCGCAGGTTCAGGCTCCTGGCGAGCACCAGGACCTCGTCCTCGATCTCGTCGTCCAGCGCCGCGGCGGCGTCCTCGTCGGCGACGAAGCGGAAGTGGCGGTCGACGTGGACGGATTCGGCCAGCGGCAGCAGGCAGCGCTGGCACTGCAGCACGACGTCCGCGTCGGCCTGCAGGTGCAACCAGACCTGGTCCTCGCCGCCCAGCTTGCGCAGCGAACCGACGGCGTGCCAGCGCACGCGGCGCGCGGTGTCGCGCGCGGCGCGACCGGGCAGCTTCGGCGCGTCGGCGCCGACCGCGCCCTTGAGCGGCGCGCCGGCGTCCGGCGGGCACTCGCTGTCGGCCAGGCGCGGCAGCTCGGCAACGGCCCAGTCGCCCGCGGCGTCCTGCGCATCGGCGGCGAAATGAGCGACGTTCAGGCGCAGCGGATCGAGGGCGGGCGAGGTCATGAAAAGATTGTAGGTCGGGTCGACCGGCCCGCCGTCCGGGTCGGACGACCCGCCCGACCGGCGTCCGGGCAAGCGACAATTCCTGATGCCCACCCCACCCCGCCTGATCCTGGCCTCCACGTCGCGCTACCGGCGCGAGCTGCTGGAACGCCTGCGCCTGCCCTTCGAGGCGATGTCGCCCGAGACCGACGAGGCCCCGCTGCCCGGCGAGCCGCCCGCGCGGCTGGCCGAGCGGCTCGCGCTCGCGAAGGCGCGCGCGCTCGCGGGGCGTTTTCCCGACGCGGTGGTGATCGGCGCCGACCAGGTGGCCGACGTCGACGGCGTGGCGATCGGCAAGCCCGGCACCCACGAGCGCGCCGTCCGGCAGTTGCGCGCGATGAGCGGCCGCACCATCGTGTTCCAGACCGCGCTGGCCGTGGTGCGCGAATCGACCGGCTTCGCCGAGGTGCGGCGCGCGCCGGTGTCGGTGCGCTTCCGTACCCTGACCGACGACGAGATCGAGACCTACCTGCGCACCGAGCAGCCCTACGACTGCGCCGGCAGCGCCAAGTGCGAGACCCTGGGCATCGCGCTGCTCGAGGCGATCGACTCGGACGACCCGACCGCGCTGGTCGGCCTGCCGCTGATCCGCACCGCGCAGCTGCTGCGCGCCGCGGGCCTCGATCCGCTGCGCGCGCCCGCGGTCGACGGAGCGGGCCGATGACCGCGCCGGACACGCGCGGCCGCCTGCTGCTGATGCCCAACACGCTGGACCTCGGCGCCGCCGAGGTCCCGCTGACCGACGTCCTGGCCACGGGCGTGATCTTGGCCGCGAGCCGCCTGCTGCACTGGGTGGTGGAGGACGCCCGCAGCGCGCGCGCCTTCCTCAATCGCGTCAACAAGGTGGCGCCGCTCGCGCAGCCGCTGCAGCAGACGCAGATCGCCGAGCTGCCGCGGCCGCCCAAGGGCGCGCCGCGTCCCGCGCAGCCGGCGGGCCCGTCGCCCTGGGCCGCGCTGCTCGCGCCGGCGCTGGCCGGCCACGACATCGGCCTGCTCAGCGAAGCCGGCCTGCCCGGCGTGGCCGACCCCGGCGCGCTGCTGGTGGCCGCGGCGCACGAGCTCGGCATCCGCGTCGTCGCGCTGAGCGGGCCCAGCTCGATCACGCTGGCGATCGCCGCGAGCGGCCTCAACGGCCAGAGCTTCGTGTTCCACGGCTACCTGCCAGCCGAGTCGGGCGCGCGGCGCGCGCGCCTGCGCGAGCTCGACGCGACGTCGCGCCAGCTGCAGCAGACGCAGGTCTTCATCGAGACGCCGTATCGCAACGCGGCGATGCTGGAGACCTGCCTCGAGGCGTTGCAACCCGGGACGCGGCTCGCGATCGCGTGCGGCCTCACGCTGGCCGAGGGCTGGGCGCACACGCGCGGCGTGGCGCAGTGGAAGGCCGCGAAGGCCGTCCTGCCGGACCGCGTGCCGGCGGTGTTCAGCCTGCTCGGATGACCTAGCGGAAGGTGGTCGAGACCACCACGCCATGGGGCACGAGCACGACGCTGGTGCCGGTGGCCCCGTCGACGCGTCCTGCGAACCAGTCGCCGACGACGTAGCCCAGCACCGAGCCGGCCACCGTATCGGACAGCCAGTGCTTGCGCTCCGACACCCGGGCCGCGTTCGTCAGGGCGGCGACCCCGTATAGCCACGGCGCGTCGTAGCGTTGGGCGAACGGCGTGACGACGGCCCACGCCAGCGCGGTATGCACCGACGGGAACGAGCTGTGCGTGGCGCGGTCATGGCCGAAGTCGGCCGCCCCGCGGCCATCGGACGGGCGCGAGCGATTGATGGCCAGCTTCGAGACCTCCGCGAGCACGACGGCACTCACGCCCGCCTCGACGCTCGCCGTGGCGACGGAACGCTCGCGCGGATCTTCCGGCGCCAGCCACGCCGCCCCGGCGAGACCCAGTCCGACATAGGGCAGCGCCGAACCGACCTGACGCACGACCTTCAGCGACGGCTCGCTCTTGTGTTCGTCGGCGTAGCTCGACGCCGCGCGATCGAACAGGGCCGCTCCGCCGATCGCCGCCGCGCTCCACAGCAGGCGGGTCGTGGTGGAACTGTTCGTGCCGGACAGCGCGTTCGCGAGGCGCGACGGCGCGATCGGGCCGAGGTCGTCCAGCAACAGGTTCATCTCCACGCCGGCGCGCGATTCGACGCGCACCCCGTTCGGCGTCGAGACCCGATTCCAGTCGAACTCGGGCGTCAGGCTCGCGGAGCCGAAGTGCCAGGAGCGTCGCACGGAGACCGCCGCCAGCCGTCCCGTTGCGGAGAACGGGCCGTTCGGCTCGCCGAAGGTGCCGATGCGCGAGCCGATGCGGCCGTAGTCGAGGCGCACGGAGGCGTCCAGGTCGGCGTCGAACCAGCCGAGCGCCACGAAACGGGCGTCCGGACCGGCGCTCGCGCCCATCCAGCGGTTGCCCGAGGTGTAGCCGCCCGGATAGGCGTAGTTGCGGTAGGCGCAGCCGGCCGGCGACGGGCCGCGCCAGGTCACGCGGCACCCGAGTTCCGACGCCTCGACATAGAAGCGCATCGAGCCATCGCGCGTCCACATCTCCGCGCCGAACAGGCTCAGGTATTTGTACGGCAGGTGCTTGCGGTCGTCCTCGCCCATGATCTGGGCGTAGAAGGCGCAGCGCATGATGTCCGGGCATCGCACGCGCGCATCCACGCCGCCGAGTCCGTTGCCCGAGTCCCGGCTCTGCTCCTCGACGGTTTGCGCATTCGCGTGCGACCCGGCGACGGCGCGCGCGAAGCTGCCGAGTGTCTCGGCATGTCCGCTGCCGCCGAACTGCGCCATCCGCGTGATGCCGATCTCCAGGTGCGAGAACGGACGCGCCGTGAGCCGCAGGCCGGTGATCAGCGGATTGCTGCCGGGACCGGTCGGCTCGCCCACCGTGCGGGCAAGGAAGAACTCCATGTTCCACGGCCCGAGCCACGACAGCCACGGCGATTCCGACGCCGTGGCCGCGGCGCGCTGCAGGCCGATGCCGTCCAGTGGCGGCGGATTGCTGCTCAGCGGCAGCGCGCTCTGCCACCCCGGCCCCCACCAGCTGCGATGCGCCCAGGCCTGCGCCTGCACGCCGAACGCGTCGACGGCGACGGCGGTGTCGTCCAGCCGTGCCGTGGCCTGGCGCGCGCCGCTGTCCGCGACGGCATCGAGCCGGCCGCCGAGCTGGAATGCGAGGTGCGGCCCATCGAGTTCGCTCGACCGCAAAGAGAGGCTGCTGCCCGGCGTCGCGGCGTCGCCGAAACCCGTCAGCGCATCCTCGCGTCCCCGCACCGTCAGTCCGATGCGCGCCTGCTGCTGGCTGCGCAACTCGGCGCGGACCAATGCGCGCGCGGCATCGAGGCTCGGCGGCAGGTCCGTCGGCAACACGTCGAGCGCCCGCTGCACGGCATCGCGCGGCAGCGGCCACTGCGTCACCGTCAGCGGCAGGCCGCCGTCGTCGACCAGCAAGGAGATCGCATTGCGGGCCGCCGGGCTGGGCATCCACGGCACCGAGGCCGCGCCCGCGGCTTGAGACAATGCGCCCGCGAGCAACACGCCGCCGATCCTGCGCCAGCGCGACCATTCATCATGCCGGGACTGCACGCCCAGCCAATCGAACCTCATCGACATCCACCCCGTCTGTTATCTTGTCTGGAACGCGTGAGTGTCGCCGACTTCGCATGACTCGTTCGTTACTCCCCATGAACCCGATCCGGCGCCTTTCACATCCCTTGCAAGAGCGTCTGGCCGACCTGGTCTACCCCGACGGTACGCAGGCGAGTGACTTCCTGCAGCCACCCGGCGAGGCGGCGCTCGTCGCGGCCGACTCCGTGTCATGGCGGGTGTTCGCCAACCCGGTGGCCATGCTGGTCGGCGGCGTGGCGGCCGTCCTGCTGGAACTCGCCGAGCCGCGCGTGCGCACTGGCGTGTGGGAGCACACCTCGTTCCGGCGCGATCCCCTGACCCGTCTGCGACGCACCGGCTACGCCGCGATGGTGACCGCGTTCGGCGCGCGCAGCCGCGCCGAGACGATGATCGCCCAGGTCAATCGCGGCCATGCGCGCATCGCCGGGCAGACGCCGGGCGGCGTGCCCTACCGCGCGAACGACCCCGAACTGCTGGCCTGGGTGCATGCCACCGCGACCTTCGGCTTTCTCGAGGCCTACGTGCGCTGCGTGCGCCCGCTGCCGCAGGCCCAGCGCGACCTCTACTACCGCGAGAACATGGCGTGCGCCCGCCTCTATGGCGTCGCTTCGCCGCCGGCCGACGAGGACGCCTTCCAGCAGCTGTGCGAGCGGATGCGGGCGCAGCTGGAGCCTTCGCCGATCGTGGCCGAGTTCATCGCCATCATGGAAGGCGTCGCCCTGCTGCCGGCTCCCGCGCGTGCGCTGCAGCGCCTGTTCGTGCGAGCAGCGGTGCAATGCCTGCCGTCGTGGACACGCCAGCGGCTGGCGCTCGACGGTGCGCGCTGGAACGTTGCGCCGTGGCAGTGGTCCCTACTGCGCGCGATCGGCCGCGCCGCGGAGGGCCTCGACCATCCGCGCCTGCCCGCGGTGCTCGCCCGGCGTCGACTCGCCGCGCGCCCGGACGCAGCGCCGCAGATCGCCGAGCCGCGATGACGCCGCGGCCCAGCGGCTAAACTCGCGGCCTTGCCCGATCGCCTCATGACCAAATTTCGCCTTTCCCCGCCGCGGCCCGACGCGCGCGGCGGCACGTCGTCCCGCGCCGGCCATCACGCGGAACCCGCCCGATGAAGGTCGGGATCCTCGGCGAGGGCTTCGTCGACTGGGGCGGCGGCATCGATTTCCTGCGCGGCATCAGCACCGCACTTCACTTCGCCGATCCCGCCATCGAACAGCACGTGCTGATCCCTTCCAAGGGCCTGCACGTGGCGCTGCAGGACGTGCGCGAACGCGTCAAGCAGTTCCTCGGGCGGCCGACGCACGCCGCGCACCGCCCGAAATGGGAGCACGTCGAGCGCACGTTCTCCGAGACCGGCGCCCGCCTGCACGCCATCGACCTCGGCACCGCCGCGCTCGCCCGCGCGAGCCGGCGGCTGGGGCTGGACGTGCTCCTGCCCGCCATCGCGCCGCTGTCCGACAAGGTCGGTGTGCCCTGGGTCGGCTACCTGTTCGACTTCCAGCACAAGCGCCTGCCGCACTTCTTCTCGGACGTGGAGACCACGGCCCGCGACGCGGCCTTCGAGCGCATGCTGCGCTCGGCCACGGCCGTCATCGTCAACGCCCGGGACGTGGCCAACGACGTACGCCACTTCTACCCCGATTCGCGCGCACGCCTGTTCGCGTTGCCCTTCAGCGCCGCGCCCGGCGACGACTGGTTCGACCGGGACGTGGCGGACACGGCCCACCGGCATGGCGTGCAGTTCCCCTGGTTCGTCGTCTGCAACCAGTTCTGGAAGCACAAGGACCACGAGACGGCGTTCAAGGCGTTCGCCGAACTCGCGCGCCGGCACGCGGACGTGTCGCTCGTGTGCACCGGCGCCACGAGCGACTATCGCCACCCGAACCACTTCGACGAGCTGATGGCCTACGCGAAGCGCGAGGGCATCGCCGACCGCATCCGCGTGCTGGGCCTCATCCCGAAGCTGGACCAGGTCGCCCTGATCCGCGGCGCAGTCGCGCTCGTCCAGCCGACGCTGTTCGAGGGCGGACCCGGAGGCGGGGCGGTGTCGGATGCGCTGTCGGTCGGCACGCCGGCGATCGTCTCGGACATCGCCGTCAACCGCGAGATCGACGAGCCCGCCGTGACCTGGTTCGAGGCCTCCAACGCGAAGGCGCTTGCTGACCGGATGGAAGAAGCCTTGCAACGAGGCGCCGGCGGACGCGACGATCGCGCCGAGCTGCTGCGCCGCGGGCGCGAACGCCGCGTCGCCGTCGGCAGCCGGCTGCTGGAAGCGGTGGAATTCGCTCGTGGCCAGGCGCCGTCGCCCCGGTAGCGCCGGCGCCTCGCCCCGTCCGGAGCGCATGCCCAGGGGCCTGTGGCCAAGCCGGACACCCCGTGGGGGCATCCGCGCCGCCATGCCATAATTCCCGCTGCGACGAAAGGTCGTCCCGCCAGGGCGCCCCGTGCTCCAGAACAGCGGGAAAACCGCGAAGAGCCGCACGTCAGCCCGCCCGCGGTTCCGACGGCGAACCAGCCGGGCCGGAGCAAAGCAGCCCACTTCTCGAGACCGCATGGCCGTCACCGCCAAGATCGCCGACATCGCAGGACATCTCCCGAGCCAAATCCTCAGCAATGAGCAACTGGCCGCGCTGTACCCTGCCTGGTCCGCCGAGAAGATCCTCGACAAGACAGGCATCCGCCAGCGCCACGTCGCGGCGCCCGGCGAGACCGCCGGCGACCTGGCGTTGGGCGCCGCGCAAAAGTTGTTCGCCCAGGGCAGGATCGCCCGCGACGACGTCGATTTCGTCATCCTCTGCACGCAGGCGCCCGACTACATCCTGCCCACCACGGCTTGCGTGCTTGCGCACCGGCTGGGCATCCGCGTCGACGCCGGCGCGCTCGACGTCAACCTGGGCTGTTCCGGCTTCGTCTACGGCCTGTCGCTCGCCAAGGGGCTGATCGAGACGGGCGCCGCCCGCTGCGTGCTGCTGCTCACGGCCGACACCTACTCGAAGTACATCCACCCGCTCGACAAGAGCGTGCGCACCCTGTTCGGGGACGGCGCCGCAGCCACGGCGATCGTCGCCTCGGACGACCCGACGCCCGCCATCGGCCCGTTCGTCTTCGGCACCGACGGCAGCGGCGCGCAGCACCTGATCGTGCCGGCCGGCGGATTCCGGCAACCGCACGACGAATCGTCGGCGGTCGAGACACGCGACGATTCCGACAACGTGCGCACCGCCGAGCACCTCTACATGAACGGCGCGGAGGTCATGGCCTTCACGCTGCGAGAGGTCCCGCGCACGATGAAGTCGCTGCTGGAAAAGTCGGGCGCCACCGCCGACAGCATCGACTTCTTCGTGCTGCACCAGGCCAACCGCTTCATGCTGGAGGCCTTGCGAAAGAAGCTGCACGTCCCGGCCGATCGCCTGCCGATCTGCATGCAGGACGTCGGCAACACGGTCTCCTCCACCATTCCCCTGGCACTCGAGTCGATGCGCCGGGACGGCCTCCTGGCCTCGCCCAAGCGCCTGATGCTGATCGGCTTCGGCGTCGGCCTGTCCTGGGCCGGTTGCCTCCTGACCACCTAAATCCATCCACCTATGAACACGTTCTACGAGGGCCTGGCAGAAATTCTCGAGGTCGACGCCTCGAAGCTGTCGCCCGAATTCTCGTTCGCCGACGCGAATGCCGACTGGGATTCGCTGGCCATCGTGTCGACCATCGCCCTGGCCGACGACAGCTTCAACGTGATGCTCGACGGCAAGGCCCTGGCAGCCTGCGAGAAGGTCGCCGACATCGAGGCGCTGATCGATGCAGCCCGCCACCGCAACGCCTGAGCACGGCGTGGGCCGCGAGGCCCGCACCGCGGGCGCGCGCATCGCCGGCGTCGTCACGTGCGTGCCGGCCGACGTGCGCCGCAACGAGGACTTCCATTCCCGATTTGGCGAGGATGCCGTCGCCGACGTCGTGAAGATGATCGGCGTGCAGACCCGCCGCCGTGCCGCCGCGGACGTGACCACGCGCGACCTCTGCCGCCTGGCGGCGCAGCGCCTGATGGCCGGCCTCGAGTGGGCGCCTGCAAGCATCGACGCATTGATCTTCGTGTCGCAGACGCCCGACTTCCGCCTGCCGGCCACCGCCTGCGCGCTGCAGGCGGAACTGGGCATCGGCACCTCGTGCATCGCGTTCGACGTCAACCTGGGCTGCTCCGGCTACCCCTACGCGCTGTGGCTGGGCATGACGATGTTGCAGACGGGCGCCGCGCGCCGCGTGCTGCTGGCCGTCGGGGACACGATCAGCAAGATCGTCGACCCGAGCGACCGCGCCACCGCCCTGCTGTTCGGCGATTGCGGCACGGCCACCGCGCTGGAACTCGATCCCGACGCCGCGCCCGCGCACTTCATCCTCGGCAGCGACGGCCTCGGCGCGACCAACCTCATCGTGCCCACGGGCGGTTTCCGCGACTACGCCGCGAGCGGCGATCCCCGCCTCGAGGGCCGGTCGGCCCATTCGCTTTACATGGACGGCGGCGAGATCTTCAACTTCACCCTGCGCTCGGTGCCGCCGCTGGTGGCGCGCACGCTGGCGCTGGCGGAGGGCCGGACGCACGACTTCCACCTGTTTCACCAGGCCAACCAGTTCATGCTGAAGCACCTGATCAAGAAGGCCAAGCTGCCGCCTGCGCAGGCCCCCTTGAACATCGAGGAGTTCGGCAACACGAGTTCGGCGTCCATCCCGCTGCTCATGACGACGCGATTGCGCGAGCCGCTCGCCTCGTCGCGCCAGCGGCTGGCCATGTACGGCTTCGGCGTCGGCTACTCGTGGGCGTCGGCCTCGCTGGACGTCGGCCCGCTGCGCGTCGTGGAGAACATCGAAGCATGAGCAATTTCGCACCCGACTACCTCGCCGGCCGCCGCTTCCTGGTGACGGGCGCCTCCTCGGGCATCGGACGCGCGGCGGGCGCCCTGCTGGCCGCCTGCGGCGCCAGCGTGACGGCCAGCGGCCGCGACGAGCAGCGCCTGGCCGAGGCGATCGCGCAATGGCCGGGCGATGGCCAC
Organism: Burkholderiales bacterium; assembly: GCA_019510465.1. Lineage (GTDB taxonomy): Bacteria > Pseudomonadota > Gammaproteobacteria > Burkholderiales > Burkholderiaceae_C > Scleromatobacter. Next base: position 2,826 of record JAEKKH010000069.1, on the reverse strand, counting down.
CTGGCCCGTCCCGTGGCGCTCGACAAGGCCGACGAGGCGGCGTCGTGGATGAAGTCGCTGGTCGACGAGCATGGCGCCTTCGACGGCATCTTTCACGCCGCCGGCATCGAGCTGATTCGCCCGGTGCGGCTGACCAAGCAGGCGCAGCTCGACGAAGTCTTCGGCGCGGCCGTGTTCGCCGCGGCCGGCCTGGCGCGCGCGGCTTCCCAGAAGGGCGGGCTCAAGGACGAGGGCGCCCTGGTCTTCATGTCGTCGGTCGCCGGCTCGTCCGGCCAGGTCGGGATGACCGCCTATTCGGCCGCCAAGGCCGCCATCGATGGCATGGTGCGCTCGCTCGCCTGCGAATTCGCGCCGCGCCGCATCCGCGTCAACGCGATCGCCGCCGGTGCCGTGCAGACCGCGATGCACGAGCGCTTGACGCACGGCGCCGCGCAGGACATCGTCGAGACCTACCGCGACCGCCATCTGCTCGGGTTCGGCGAACCCGAGGACATCGCCAACGCGGCGGCTTTCCTGCTGGGCCCGGCAGGCCGTTGGATCACCGGCACCACCTGGGTCGTCGACGGAGGATATCTCTGCAAATGACGAAGCAATTCATCACGCTGGTCGGCGCGGGCGCCTTCGCTCGCGAAGTCATCAACTGGAACGAGGACGCGGTGAAGGCGTCGGGGGCACCGGCGATCACCGGCTTCCTCGACACCAACCCCGGCAGCCTGGACGGCTTCTCCTACCGCCTGCAATACCGCGGCAGCACCGAGGCCTATGCGCCCGCCGAGGGCGAACTGCTGCTCGTGGCGATCGGCGACCCGGCCGCGAAGCAGCGCGTGGTCGCGTCGCTGCGCGAACGTGGCGCTCGGTTTGCCAGCCTCGTTCATCCTTCCAGCGTCATCGCCGGCTCGGCGCGACTGGGCGAAGGCGTGGTCGTCTGCCCGCTGGCGCTGGTGTCGGCCGACGCGACCGTCGGCGAGTTCGTCGCCATCAACGCCATGAGCAGCATCGGGCACGACGTCGTCCTCGGCGCCTACAGCACGCTGAGCGCGCACGTCGACCTGACGGGCCGCGTGCAGGTCGGCGAGTGCTGCTTCTTCGGCACCGGCGCCAAGGTGCTGCCCGGCGTGCGCATCGGCGCACGGGCCAAGATCGGGGCCGGCTCCCTGATCATGCGCCAGGTCCAGCCCGAGACCGTGATGTACGCGGCGCCGGCGAAGAAGCTGTGAACGACTTCGACGCCTCGCTGCTGCGGGGCTATTGGCACCTGGTCTGTCACCGGCGCGAACTGCCCGAGGCCGGCGACTACCTGCGCCTCGAGACCGCCATCGGCGACATCGTCGTGTTCAACGACGGCCAGGACCTGATCGCATTCGACAACCGCTGCCCCCATCGCGGCGCACGCATCTACGACGGTGCCTCGGGCAACCAGCCGGCCAGCTGCAAGTACCACGGGTGGACGCACGCCGCGGGCCGGATGATCATCCCGCAGGTCGAGAAGTTCAGCACCTGCGACGTCACGACCGCGCGCCTCCACCAGTACCGAACGGAATGGTGCGGCGACTTCCTGTTCGTCGGGATCCAGCCGCTGGCGCAGCTGTACGACCAGCTCGGCGACGCGGCCGGGATCCTGGAGAACATCTCGTTCAACATCGACAGGTGCGTCGACGTGAACCAGTACGCCTACGAATGCATCTGGCCGCTGGCCATCGAGAATGCGCTGGAGCCGTACCACATCTCGCTGATCCATCCGCAGACGCTCGCGACGCTCGAACTGCAGGACGGCGAGAACCGCTTCATCGGCGTCAACTCGGTGTGGACGGCACCGGTGGGCAGCGCGCGCGTGCGGCGCCGGCTCGAGAGCCTGAAGCGCTTCTTTCGCATCGACTACGCCTACGAGGGCTACTTCAGCCTCTACCTGTTCCCGTTCACGATGTTGTCGTCGACGTACGGATACTCGTACTCGCTGCAGCACTTCCTGCCGGCTTCCCGTGCCGCGGATCGCACCAACTTCAGCAGTCGGCTGTTGACGGCGCCCGCGGCCGACGCGCGCGCCGCGAGCATGCTGGAGACGTTCTTCGCATCGACCGCCGAGGTCAACCGGAGGGTCTTCGACGAGGACCACCAGGTTTGCAAGCGCCTGCCGGCCGATTCGTGGAGTCCGCGACCGCTGCGCTATCCGAGCGACGACGAGGTGAAGATCTCGCACTTCCGCGAATCCTGCCGGCGGCACGCGGCCGTCCTGCAGGGGGAAGTCGACGAGCAGCGCTGAGCGCCGCCCGCCAGCCAGGCGTCAGGCCTTGGGGCCGCCGCCCAGCAGCGCAGCCACCTTGCGCTTGGAACGGATGTTGGCCGACAGCGCCGAGCGCGCGGCCGGGCTCGCGGCGGGCGCCTTTTCCCAGTCGGGCACGTCGGTGCCGCTGGCGTCGGCTTCGTAGGGCTTGTCGAAGAACGGATCGCGGCTCTTGTGCGGCGCGACCGGACGCGCCGGCGCGAGACTGCGAGGGAATGCGTCGCGCTCGCTCCGCTCGCGGCGCGGCTCGTCGTCGAAGCGCGGGCGCGGCGGACGGCGCGGGCGGTCGTCCTCGACCTCGAAGGGCTCGAGCTCGATCTTCTTGTTGATCAGCTTCTCGATGTCCGAGATGTTGCGGGCGTCGTCGCGCGTGACCAGCGTCACCGCCAGGCCCGACGCGCCGGCGCGGCCGGTGCGGCCGATGCGGTGCACGTAGTCCTCGGCGTTGAACGGCACGTCGAAGTTGAAGACGGCGGGCAGGTCGGCGATGTCCAGGCCGCGGGCGGCCACGTCGGTGCACACGAGGATGTCGACCTCGCCCTTCT
>JAEKKH010000238.1 GCA_019510465.1 Burkholderiales bacterium | reverse complement strand
TGCGCCTCCACCAGCTTGCCGGCCTTGACGAGCTCGTCGAGGCGCCAGCGCAGTTCTTCCTTGATGGTGTCGATGGCCGTGACGATGCGCTCGCGCGGCGTCACGTAGTGGCTGGACGGGTAGATCGTGAAGCGCGGCACCTTCTGGCGGATCTGGCCCGTGAGCGGATCCAGCAGCTGCAGCGACTCGACCTCGTCGTCGAACAGCTCGATGCGCACCGCGAGCTCCGAGTGCTCCGCAGGGAACACGTCGATGGTGTCGCCGCGCACGCGGAACGTGCCGCGCGAGAACTCCGTCTCGTTGCGGGTGTACTGCATGCGGATCAGCTGCGCGATGACGTCGCGCTGCCCGAGCTTGTCGCCATGGCGCAGGATGAAGCGCATCTGCGTGTAGTCCTCGGGCTTGCCGATGCCGTAGATGGCCGACACGCTCGCCACGATGATGGTGTCGCGCCGCTCCAGCACGCTCTTGGTGGCCGACAGCCGCATCTGCTCGATGTGCTCGTTGATAGACGAGTCCTTCTCGATGAACAGGTCGCGCTGCGGGACGTAGGCCTCGGGCTGGTAGTAGTCGTAGTAGCTGACGAAGTACTCCACCGCGTTCTTCGGGAAGAACTCGCGGAACTCGCTGTACAGCTGCGCGGCCAGCGTCTTGTTGGGCGCGAACACGATCGCCGGGCGGCCCATGCGCGCGATGACATTGGCCATCGTGTACGTCTTGCCGGAGCCCGTCACGCCCAGCAGCGTCTGGAACGTCAGGCCGTCGTCGATGCCTTCGCACAGTTGCGCGATCGCCGCGGGCTGGTCGCCCGCCGGCAGGTAGGGCTGGAACAGCTGGAACGGCGAATCGGGGAAGGAGACGAACTGGCCCTCGGGCGGTTCGGCGTCGCGCCCGGCCACGGGCGCGGCGTGCGAGTAGCCCGCCGCGGTGGGTTCGGGCATGACGTCAGAATCAATCGGCATCGGGTTATCCCTGGCTCTTGGCCTAAAATCGAGACGCTGCCGGTGGTGGTGCGTCCAGTCGCGATCCGGCGACGGCCAATCCGACAGCGTAGCGCAACGTCCGGGAGAAAGCTCCCGACCCCTGCGCAACCCCTCCATCTGCCGCCATCTTCCGGGCTTTTCAAGCCCTTTCCAGGAAACCAGACTCCATGTCGCTGTTTGCCTCCGTCGAACTCGCCCCGCGCGACCCCATCCTCGGCCTGAACGAGCAGTTCAACGCCGACACGAACCCGTCCAAGGTCAACCTCGGCGTGGGCGTCTACACCGACGAGAACGGCAAGCTGCCGCTGCTGGGCTGCGTCTCGGCGGCGGAGAAGGCGCTGGTCGACCTGCAGAAGGCGCGCGGCTACCTGCCCATCGACGGCATCGCCGCCTACGACAAGGCCGTCCAGGGCCTGGTGTTCGGCGCCGACTCCGACGTCGTGCAGCAGGGCCGGGTGGCCACCGTCCAGGCGCTCGGCGGCACGGGCGGACTGAAGGTCGGCGCCGATTTCCTCAAGCGCCTGCGCCCGGACGCGAAGGTGCTGATCAGCGACCCGAGCTGGGAGAACCACCGCGCGCTGTTCACCAACGCCGGCTTCGTCGTCGAGCAATACCCGTACTACGACGCGGCCACGCGCGGTGTCGCCTTCGACGCGATGATCGCCAGGCTGGCGGGCTCGCCGGCCGGCACCATCGTCGTGCTGCACGCCTGCTGCCACAACCCGACCGGCGTCGACCTCTCGGCCGAGCAGTGGGCCCGGGTCATCGCCACCATCAAGGAGCGTGGACTGGTGCCGTTCGTCGACATGGCCTACCAGGGCTTCGGCTTCGGCATCGCCGAGGACGGCGCCGCCGTGCGCCAATTCCTGGCCGCCGGCCTCGACTTCTTCGTGTCCACGTCGTTCTCCAAGAGCTTCTCGCTGTATGGCGAGCGCGTGGGCGCGCTGAGCGTCGTGTGCGCGAGCAAGGACGAGGCGGCGCGCGTGCTGTCGCAGCTCAAGATCGTCATCCGCACCAACTATTCCAACCCGCCGACGCATGGCGCCCAGATCGTCGCCACCGTGCTGACCACGCCGGCGCTGCGCGCGCAGTGGGAGTCCGAGCTGGCGGGCATGCGCGAGCGCATCAAGCGCATGCGCGGCGCATTGGTCGACCACCTGGGCACGGCCGGCGTCAAGGGCGACCTCGGCTACATCACCCGGCAGAACGGCATGTTCAGCTACTCGGGGCTGTCGGCTGCCCAGATGCAGCGCCTGCGCAGCGAGTTCGGCGTCTACGGGGTCGATTCGGGCCGCATCTGCGTGGCCGCGTTGAACGACCACAACCTGGCCTACGTGGCCAAGGCGATCGCGGCCGTGTCGACCTGACGCCAGCGCGCTCCACGACAAGGCCCCGGCGCGAGCGCCCCGGGGCCTTTTTCGTGCCTGGGCGCCACCCTGTGCCGCGCAACGGCGCCGCATTTCCGCCGACAACGCTCGACAAAGCGCCAACCCCGTCACGGATGGGCGCACTTCCAACCCCTGTTCAGCGGATTGGTGCATCGCAGCAGGTTGCATCATCGTGACGGCGCCGGAGTCCCGGCCGGCAGGCTGGGCATGCACATTGCAGAGTTGCACGGGCGACCGCAAATGAGCGTAGTATTGGACCAATGCTGCGGCGCAGCAATTAATTGAATGAACGGGGGCGACAAGCTTTCGTTCAGGAATCGAAGAAAATCGCCGACGCGCGGCCACTGTCGCGTTGCCAGGTAACGAGCCTGAAAGGCTGAGAGCGACATGCTTTACCAACTGTACGAAGCCCAGCGCGCCCTGATGGCGCCCTTCGCCGATTTCGCGGCCGCCACGGCCAAGCTCTACAAGCATCCGCTGTCGCCGTTCACGCATGTCCCCGGCGCCCAGCGCCTGTCGGCCGGCTTCGAGCTGTTGCACCGGCTGGGCATGGACTATGAAAAGCCCGAGTTCGGCATCAAGTCCGTGCGCAGCGGCGGCGTCGACGTGGCGGTGCAGGAGCAGGTCACGCTGACCAAGCCCTTCTGCCGGCTGATCCGCTTCAAGCGCTACAGCGACGACTCGGCCACGCTCGAGCGCATGAAGGCGCAGCCCTCGGTGCTGGTCGTCGCGCCGCTGTCCGGTCACCATTCCACGCTGCTGCGCGACACCGTGCGCAGCCTGCTGCAGGACCACAAGGTGTGGATCACCGACTGGACCGACGCCCGCATGGTGCCGGTCGAGGCCGGTCCGTTCCACCTCGACGACTATGTCCGCTACATCCAGGAGTTCATCCGCCTGATCGGGCCGGACGTGCACGTGATCTCCGTGTGCCAGCCCACCGTGCCGGTGCTCGCCGCGGTCTCGCTGATGGGCAGCGCCGGCGAGACCACGCCGCTGAGCCTGACGATGATGGGCGGCCCGATCGATGCCCGCAAGTCGCCCACGGCGGTCAACAACCTCGCGATGAACCGCAGCTACGAGTGGTTCGAGAACAACGTGATCCACCGCGTGCCGCAGAACTACCCGGGCGCGCAGCGCCGCGTCTATCCCGGCTTCCTGCAGCACACCGGCTTCGTCGCGATGAACCCGGACCGCCACGCGACGGCGCATTACGACTACTTCCTCGACCTGGTGCGCGGCGACGAGGACTCCACCGAGGCGCACCGCCAGTTCTACGACGAATACAACGCGGTCCTGGACCTGCCCGCCGAGTACTACCTGGACACCATCAAGACCGTGTTCCAGGACTTCTCGCTGGTCGAGGGCCGCTGGGAGATCGACGGCCACCTGGTCCGCCCGCAGGACATCCGTTCCTCGGCCCTGCTGACGATCGAGGGCGAGCTCGACGACATCTCCGGCGCCGGCCAGACGCGTGCCGCGCACGGCCTGTGCACCGGCATCCCGAAGACGCGCCAGTTCCACTACGACGTCGAAGGCGCGGGCCACTACGGCATCTTCTCGGGTCGGCGCTGGCGCGACATCGTGTACCCGCACGTGCGCGACTTCATCGCGCGCTTCGAGCAGGAACGCGCCGGCCGTCCGGCCAAGGCCGCGGCGCCGGCCCGCAAGCCGCGCGTGATCGCCACGTCGGCGGCCGCGAAATCGCCGTCCCAGGCGCGCAAGACCGTCAAGGTCACGGCCCGCGCGAAGGGATAATCCGGACGGTGAGTCCCACCGTCCCGATCACCTTCCAGAACGCGACGCCTCCTGCAGGCGTCGCGTCGCTCGCGCAGCGCCTCGACGCCCTGCTGCCGCAGACGCAGTGCACGCGCTGCGGCTATCCCGACTGCCGCGCCTATGCCGAGGCGCTCGCGGCCGGCGAGGCGAAGCTCAACCAGTGCCCGCCCGGCGGCGCCGAGGGCATCCGCCGCCTCGCGCTCGAGCTCGGCCAGGCCGAACTGCCGCTGGACCCCGCGTTCGGCGACGAGGCGGCGCGCCGCGTCGTCTACATCGAGGAAGCCACCTGCATCGGCTGCACCCTGTGCATCCAGGCTTGCCCCGTGGACGCGATCATCGGCGCGCCCAAGCGCATGCACGCCGTCGTCGAAGCCGACTGCACCGGCTGCGAGCTGTGCCTGCCGGTGTGCCCGATGGACTGCATCGCGCTCGAGGAGGCCAGCGCCGGCGCCACCGGCTGG
>JAEKKH010000068.1 GCA_019510465.1 Burkholderiales bacterium | reverse complement strand
CAGAACACGCCGAGGAAGATGAGTACCCAGACACCCAGCTTCACGCGGAAATTCTGCGCCGGTTCGCTCATCCATTGCAGGTAGGCAACGAGATCCGCGACGTCGGCGTTGTATTCGGCTGCGCTGCGCGTGCCCGGGGACTCCATCCTGAAGCCCTTGAACACGTGCTCGACCTGCCCGTTCTCTCCCTTTTCGTCCTCAAATTCCGCGCGCTGGGTGCCCTGGAGCTCCCACAGCACGTTCGGCATGCCGACGTTCGGGAAAACGTGATTATTCCATCCCGTGGGCCTCGTCTCGTCGCGATAGAACGATCGGAGGTAGGTGTAGAGGTAATCCGCCCCGGATCCGTTGGGACCGGAACGGGAACGAGCGATCACGGACAGGTCGGGCGGGACGGTCCCGAAGAAGGCCTTGGCGTCCTGGGGGGCCAGGCTGGTCTTCATCAGGTCGCCCACCTTCTCGCCGGCGAACAGCAGATTGGATTTTATCTGATCGTCGGTGAGGCCGATGTCGGCCATGCGGTTGTAGCGCATGTACGAGGCCTGGTGGCAGTTCAGGCAGTAGTTGACGAACAGCTTGGCGCCGTGCTGCAGCGCGGCCTGGTCGGTCACGCGCTCCATGGGAAACTTGTCCCAGGCCGGGCCGCCTTCCTGCGCGGACGCGGCGCCGCAGAACGAGAGCGCCACGAGGGCGCTGACGATGAAACGCTTCATGAGGGTCTCTTTCTTCATGGCGATCAGTGCGCGTGGAAGGTGACGCGGTCGGGTACCGGCTTGAAGCTGCCTTGCTGGCTCCACCACGGCATCAGCAGGAAGAAGGCGAAGTACATCACCGTGCCGACCTGCGAGACGATGTTCTTGATCGGCGCCGGCGGCTGGGTGCCCAGCCAGCCCAGGACCAGGAAGATCGCCACGAAGACCGCGTAGATGGCCATGTGCCAGCCCGGACGGTAGCGGATCGACTTCACCGGGCTGCGATCGAGCCAGGGCATGAAGAACAGGATCAGCACCGAGCCGCCCATCACGAGGACGCCCCAGAACTTCGCGTCGAGGCGGAACAGGCCGGCGATGACCAGCACCGCGGCGACCACCATCACCGCCTTGCCCGCGCTGCCGAAGCGTCCCTTCAGCAGCCCCAGCAGGGTCGCCAGGCCGACCGCGATGGCGAACACCGGTTTCATCTCGTCGGTGGTGGCGCGCAGCATCGAGTAGAACGGCGTGAAATACCAGACCGGCGCGATGTGCGGCGGCGTCTTCAGCGAGTCGGCCGGAATGAAGTTGTTGGACTCCAGGAAGTAGCCGCCGCCTTCCGGCCAGAAGAACACGACCACCGAGAACAGGATGAGGAACCCGGCCACGCCCATCAGGTCGTGCACCGAGTAGTACGGATGGAACGGGATGCCGTCGCGCGGGATGCCGTTCTCGTCCTTGTCGGCCTTGATCTCGACGCCGTCCGGGTTGTTGGAGCCCACTTCGTGCAGCGCGATGACGTGCGCGACGACCAGGCCCAGCAGGATCAGCGGGATCGCGATCACGTGGAAGCTGAAGAAGCGATTGAGCGTGGCGTCCGAGACGACGTAGTCGCCGCGGATCATCAGCGCCAGGTCGGGGCCGACGAACGGGATCGCGGAGAACAGGTTCACGATCACCTGCGCGCCCCAGTACGACATCTGGCCCCAGGGCAGCAGGTAGCCCATGAAGGCCTCGCCCATCAGGCACAGGAAGATGGCGCAGCCGAAGATCCACACCAGCTCGCGCGGCTTGCGGTACGACCCGTACAGGAAGCCGCGAAACATGTGCAGGTAGACGACGATGAAGAACGCCGACGCGCCGGTGGAGTGCATGTAGCGCACCAGCCAGCCCCAGGGCACGTCGCGCATGATGTACTCCACCGAGGCGAACGCGAGCGTCGCATCGGGCTTGTAGTGCATCACGAGGAAGATGCCGGTGACGATCTGGATCACCAGCACCAGCAGCGCCAGCGAGCCGAAGAAATACCAGAAGTTGAAGTTCTTCGGCGCGTAGTACTCGGACAGGTGTTCCTTCCAGAGCTTGGTCGCGGGAAAGCGGTTGTCGACCCAGGTCAGCAGCTTGACACCGGCAGAGGCGTTGGCGGGGGCTACCTTGAATTCAGACATGCGGTCCTCTTGTCTTGATCCAGCGCGCCGGGCTCTCGTCGATCAAGCCGGGTCGCGCTGTCTCGAAAATCTTGGAAACTCGGATCAGGCTTGATGCTTGTCCTCGCCGATCAGCAGCTTGCTGTCGCTCAGGTACATGTGCGGCGGCACGCGCAGGTTGTCCGGTGCGGGCTTGTTCTTGAACACGCGGCCGGCCAGGTCGAACGTGGAGCCGTGGCAGGGGCACAGCCAGCCGCCCGGCCAGTCCGACGGCAGCGAAGGCTGCGCGCCCGCCGCGAACTTGTCGCCGGGCGAGCAGCCCAGGTGCGTGCAGATGCCCACGACCACCAGGAGCTCCGGCTTGATCGAGCGATGTTCGTTGCGCGCGTACGGCGGCGTCAGTTCATCGGGGTTGCGCTTGGACTCGGGGTCGGCCAGTTCGGCCGTGTCCTTGGACAACGAGGCCACCATCTGCGGGGACCGCTTGACGATCCACACGGGCTGGCCGCGCCACTCCACCGTCTTCTTCTCGCCCACCTGCAGGTCGGAGATGTCCACTTCGACGGCGGCTCCCGCCGCCTTGGCCCGCTCGGACGGAGCGAAGGTGCTGACGAACGGCACGGCCGTCGCGATCCCCGCTCCCGCTCCCGCCACGCACGTCGTCGATACCTTCGTGCACTACAACGCTTTCACTCATGAGCATCCTCGAGCTGAAGTTCCAGTTCCGGGCAACGCCTATGAGTTTAGCGTGCGCAACCGCACGTTCGAGTGACCCCGACACCACAGGCAAACCCTTGGTCCGCCAATTGGCGCACGAGGTGCAAATGCCCGGTATTGACGCCCGTCAACGGCCGGCAATACTGCGAACCAGGCAACGCAGGCGGGGGAGCTCCCCGCGTGCCGGACCCGGGGTCTGGAATCAATCGAACACACACAGGCAGGAGTGCAGGACATGAGCTTCACAAGTGAATTCAAGGAGTTCGCCGTCAAGGGCAACGTGATGGATCTCGCCGTCGGCGTGATCATCGGCGCGGCCTTCGGCAAGATCGTCGACTCGGTCGTCAACGACCTGATCATGCCGCTCGTGGGCCGGGTGGTCGGGGGCCTCGATTTCTCGAACTACTTCATCCCGCTCGCCGGCCAGACGGCCACCACGCTGGCGGAGGCGAAGAAGGCCGGGGCCGTGTTCGCCTACGGGAACTTCCTCACCGTGGCGCTGAACTTCGTCATCCTGGCGCTGATCATCTTCATGATGGTCAAGCAGATCAACAAGCTCAAGAAGGAGGCGCCGCCGCCGGTCGCACCGCCCGCGCCGACGCCGGAGGACGTGATCCTGCTGCGCGAGATCCGCGACTCGCTGAAGGCACGCTGAGCCCGCGCGCTCCGGACATGTGAGCCGCCCGCCCGCGAGGGCCGGCGGCCTTTCTCAGGGTGCCAGGCGCCGCGCCATCCGGGTGGCCGCGACCAGGCTGGCCGGATCGGCGATGCCGCGGCCGGCGATGTCGAACGCGGTGCCGTGGTCGGGGCTGGTGCGCACGAAGGGCAGTCCCAGCGTCACGTTGACGCCCTGCTCCACGCCGAGGTACTTCACGGGGATCAGCCCGTGGTCGTGCGTCATCGCGACGACGAAGTCGAACTCGCCGGGCTTGCCTGCGGCGTCGCGCGCGCGCATGAAGACCGTGTCGGGCGCGTAGGGGCCGCTCGCGGCGATGCCTTGCGCGCGCGCCCGCTCGATGGCCGGCGCGATCAGCCGGATCTCTTCGTCGCCGAACAGCCCACCCTCGCCCGCATGCGGGTTCAGGCCCGCGACGGCGATGCGCGGCGACGCCAGGCCGAGGCGCAGGCCGGCCTCGTGCGTGATGGCGAGCGTGTCGACGATGCCCTGCTCGGTGAGCGCGTCGATGGCGCGCCGCAGGGACAGGTGGATCGTCACCAGCACCACGCGCAGTTGGTCGTTGGCCAGCATCATGCGCACCGGCGGCGGCTCGGCGCCCTGCGCGGCGGCCAGCGCCTGCAGCATCTCGGTATGGCCGGGGTACCGCACGCCCGCGGCCGCCAGCGCCTCCTTGTGGATCGGCGCCGTGACGATGGCGCGGCCCGCGCCCGCGCGCACCCAGGCCACGGCCTGCTCGATGCAGCGCGCGGCGGCCGCGCCGGCCCGCGCGTCGACCGCGCCCAGCGGCAGCGCGGCCAGGCCCTCGCCAAGCCCTGCCGGCATGCACACGGCCAGCGTGCCGCGCGGGCACGCGGCGCGGTCGCGCGGATGCTCCAGCACCGCCACGGGCAGCAGCAACCCGCAGGCCGCGACGGCGCGCCTTAGCACGCCGAGATCGCCCAGCACGACCGCGTCGTCGAGTTCGCCGGCGGCGGCGGCCTTGGCGATGATCTCGGGGCCGATGCCGGCGGCGTCGCCCATGGTGACGAGCAGCGGCAGCGCGGCGTGCGACGGCTCGGCGGCGGAGCGGGTGTGCGAGGGCATCCACAGATTGTTCCACGGTCGCCGTGCGTGCCACACTCGTCGCTTCGATGCCCCTCCACCGCACCAACGTGACTCTTCCAATGTCCGCAGCACTCCGCCGTCCCGCCGCCCTCGCGCTGCTCGCGCTGTGCGTCCCGCTCGCGCTCGCGCAGGGCACCGGCTTCGCGTCCGCACGGTCACCGATGGCGCCCGCGCCCGGCGACGCGAAGCGCTTCCACGCCACGCTCGAGGCCACGCGCTTCCGCCAATTGCTGGACAGCGACTGGCAATGGCGCATGGAGCAGTTCCCCGAGCAGGCGACGCGCCTGGGCGACCATCGCTACGACGACCGCCTGACCGACGACTCGCCCGAGGCCGTGGCGCGCCGCGAGCAGCACCAGCGCCTGCAGCTGAAGGCGCTGCTGCGCATCGACGTCGACGTGCTCACCGGCGAGGACCGCATCTCGTACGACGTCGCGCTGGAGGACGCGCAGCTGGCCGTCGACTGGCAACGGTATCCGGCCATGCACACGCGCGTGATCTCGGCCAAGAACGGCGTGCAGCTCGCGCTGCCGTCGCTGATGGAGGATTTCCCCGTGCGCACCGAGGGCGACGCGCGCCACGCGATCGCCCGCCTGAAGGCAATGCCGCAGCGCATCGCGCAGGACATCGCGTGGCTGCGCGAGGGCAAGCGCGTGGGCTGGGTCACGTTCAAGGCCTCGCTGTCGCAGGTGCCCGACCAGATCGACAAGCTGCTCGCCAAGCCCGCCGCGGAACAGCCGCTGCTGGCCCCGTTCAACCACCTGCCGGCCGACATCCCCGCCGAGCGCCGCACCGCGCTGCTGGACGAGGCCACCGGCGTGCTGCAGTCGCAGGTCGTGCCCGCGTTCCAGGACCTGCGCAAGGTGGTGGTGGACGAGCTGCTGCCCGCGAGCCCCGAGAACGGCGCGATGAGCGCCTACCCCGACGGCGAGGCGGTCTACAAGCTGTTCATGCGCTCGCAGACCACGCTGCCGCAGGACGCGAAGGCCGTGCACCAGATCGGTCTGGACGAGATGGCGCGCATCCACAAGGAGATCGCCGCGACGATGGCGCAGGTCGGCTTCACCGGCACCTACGCCGAGTTCGCCGCGCAGCTGTGGCACGACCCGAAGTGGTACTACACGAGCGGCGACGAGCTGCTCGCCGGCTACCGCGACATCGCCAAGCGCGTCGACCCGCAGCTGACCAGGCTGTTCCTCACGCTGCCGCGCACGCCGTACGGCATCCGCGCGATCCCTGCCTACCAGGGCGCGAACACGGTCGAGTTCTACACGCCGGGCGCTGCCGATGCGTCGACGCCGGGCTGGTTCAACGCCAACGCCGTCGCGCTCGCGCAGCGCCCGAAGTGGAACATGGTCGACCTGTTCCTGCACGAGGGCGTGCCGGGCCACCACCTGCAGATCTCGCGCGCCCACGAGCTGCAGGCGCTGCCGATGTTCCGCCGCGCCGCGATCGTCAACGCGTACGTCGAGGGCTGGGCGCTGTACGCCGAGAGCCTGGGCAACGAGCTGGGCCTGTACGACGATCCGTACCAGCGCTATGGCTACCTGCGCGCGCAAGCCTGGCGCGCCGGCCGGCTCGTGGTGGACACCGGCATCCACGCGCTCGGCTGGACGCGCGCGCAAGCCATCGACTACCTCGTCGACAACGGCGGCCTCGCCCGCGAGGACGCGACCGCGGAGGTCGACCGCTACTTCGTCTGGCCGGGCCAGGCCCTGGGCTACAAGCTGGGTGAGATCAAGATCCGCGAGCTGCGCCAGAAGGCGCGCGACGCGCTCGGCGAGCGCTTCGACCTGCGCGCGTTCAACCAGGAGATCCTCGACCACGGCGCGCTGCCGCTGCCGGTGCTCGAACGCGTCGTCGGCGCATGGATCGATCGCGGCCGCGGCGGGGCGACGCCGGCGCCCGCGGACGGCCGGTGATGCGCAAGCTCTGGCTGCTGTTCGCGCAGGCGGTCACCGTCACGCTGGCCGTCGTCGTCGTGCTGGCCGCCTGGAAGCCGCAGTGGTGGGGCTCGGTGCGCGCGCGCGAGCTCGCGGCCGCCTCCGCGCCGGCCCCCGCGCGCGTGGGCACCGTCGTCGAGTCGCCGGCGCTCGCGCCGCACGGCACGTCCAGCAACAGCTTCGCCGCGGCGGTCCGGCGCGCGGCGCCGGCGGTGGTGGCCATCACGGCCAGCAGGACGGCGCTGCGCCACCCGGCCGGCAGCGGCCCGATCTGGCCGTTCAACGGCAACGGCCGCAACCAGGCGCAGATGGGCCTGGGCTCGGGCGTGCTGGTGTCGCCCGACGGCTACCTGCTGACCAACCAGCACGTGGTCGACGGCGCCGACGACATCGAGGTGACGCTGTCCGACGGGCGCTCCGCCAGCGCCAAGGTGGTCGGCACCGACGCCGACTCCGACCTCGCCCTGCTGAAGGTGTCGCTGGACAACGTGCCGGTCATCCCGTTCGGCGACATCCGCCAGGTGTCGGTGGGCGACCCCGTGCTGGCGATCGGCAATCCGTTCAACGTCGGCGAGACGGTCACCTCGGGCATCGTCAGCGCGCTCGATCGCAACCAGCTGGGGCTGTCGGCGATCGAGAACTTCATCCAGACCGACGCCGCCATCAACCCGGGCAACTCGGGCGGCGCGCTGGTCGACGGCGAGGGCCGGCTGGTGGGCATCAACACGGCGATCTTCTCGCGCAACGGCGGCAGCATGGGCATCGGCTTCGCCATCCCGGTGGACATCGCCCGCGAGGTGATGGACGCGCTGATCCGCGACGGCGAGATGACGCGCGGCTGGATCGGCGTGCAGCCGCGCGACCTCACCCCCGAGTTCGCCGACAGCTTCCAGCTGCCGGTCAAGGAAGGCGTGCTGGTGACGGGCGTGCTGCGCGACGGCCCCGCCGCGCAGGCAGGCCTGAAGCCGGGCGACGTGGTCACGGCCATCGGCGGCGTCAAGGTGTCGAACACCGCGCAGCTGCTGCGCGCGGTCGGCGCGCTGAAGCCGCCGGCCAGCGCGGTGCTGGCCGTGCAGCGCGGCAGCGACGCGATGACGCTGAGCGTGCCGGTGGCCAAGCGCCCGCCGGTCAAGCCGCGCGACATGGACGACGGGCGCTGACGGCGCCGGCGTGGATCCGGCAACGCCGTTGCCGTTGCCGTTGCCGCTTCGCATGAGGCCCTGTCGCCGCCTCGCGCCCAACCGGCGTCCTCCTGCGCGCAGTCGCAATCCACGCGGACTCAGGCTTCCGTCTTCGACTCCGCGTCCGGCGCCTGCGTGCGCTTGATGAACATCGGCACCGTCCAGATGCCCACCTCGTACAGCAGGATCATCGGCACCAGCAGCGCGATCATCGACGCCGGGTCGGGCGGCGTCACCAGGCCGGCGACACCGGCGGCGACGACCCAGTAGTAGTTGCGGAACTTGCGCAGCTGCTCCACCGTGACCAGGCCGAGGCGCGCGACGATCACCACCGCCACCGGCACCTCGAACGCGACGCCGAAGGCGATGAACATCGTCAGCACGAAGTCGAGGTAGGCCTCGATGTCCGGGCTCACCTGGACGGACGCCGGCGCCATGCGCTGGATCGCCGGGAAGGCCTTCTGGAACACGATGAAGTAGCTGAACGCCACGCCGGTGTAGAACAGCAGCGTGCTGGTGATCACGAGCGGCGCCACGAGGCGCTTCTCGTGCTTGTACAGCCCCGGCGCGACGAAGGCCCAGATCTGGTACAGCACCCAGGGCAGCGCGACCCCGGTGGCCACCAGCACCGTCACCTTGATCGGGATCAGGAACGGCGACACGACGCCCACGGCGATCATGTGCGCGCCCGCGGGCAGCGAGGCGATCAGCGGCCGCGCGAGGTAGTCGTAGAGCCGGCTCGGGCCGGGCCACGCGCACAGCGCGCCGAAGATGATGGCCACGCCCCAGACGCTGCGCAGCAGGCGGTCGCGCAGTTCGACGAGGTGGGCGACGAAGGGCTGCTCCGTGCCGGCCAGTTCGTCATCGGGTTGGGTCGCCATGGCTCAGCGGCTCTCGAAAGGGTTGGACGAGGGGGCCGCGGGCGACCGCGACCCGGCAGGGCCGCGCGGCGCCGGCGGCGCGGTCAGATCGCTTCACCGCCGCGGCTGCGCGGACGGAAGCGCGCCACGCGCGCCGCGCCCGACTGGGCGTTCGTGCGAACCCCCGCGCGCTGCTTGTACCAGGTGGGGATCGCGCTGCGCTTGAGGCGCCAGTTCTTGCGCGGCGGCTTGTAGGCCGGCTGCGGCTCGAGCGCGCGCATCGCTGCGGCGTCGGAGACCTCGGCCATGCCGGGCTCGTCGAACGAGCCGGGGTCGCGCATCGTCCGGTGGACGGTGTCATGCACTTCGCGGGCGGCGCCCTCGAACTGCGACTTCATCTTGTTGAGCTCTTCCAGCTCGATCGAGCGGTTGACCTCGGCCTTGACGTCGGCCACGTAGCGCTGGGCGCGGCCCAGCATCGTGCCGACCATGCGCGCCACGCGCGGCAGGCGCTCGGGGCCGATCACGATCAGGGCGATGCCGCCGACGATGGCCAGCTTGGTGACGCCGATGTCAAACATTCAAGGGAGGTCGAGTGGTCGCGCCGGACGCGTGTTCAGCGGTTCTTGGCCTCGACGTCGATGGTGTCGTTCGACGCGCGGGTGTCGGTGGCGGTGACCTGCTGGGGCGGGCGCGCCTCCTCGGGCTTCTCGCCGTCCTTCATGCCATCCTTGAAGCCCTTGACGGCCGAGCCGAGGTCGGAGCCGATGTTCTTCAGCTTCTTCGTGCCGAAGATCAGCACGATGATGACCAGGAAGATGATGAGGTGGGTGGTAGAAAGACCCATGGCGGGCTCCTTGCAATGTCAGGCGCGGGGGCGCAGCGCGCGGCACGCGCGTGAGACCACCATTCTAAAGGATCGGGCGGCCGGGGCTTCGCGCAGAATCAAAGGCCATTCACCCCTTTGTCCACGGACGCGGCCCGCCGATCGCGTGCAGGTGCAGGTGCGCGACCTCCTGGCCGCCGTCCTGGCCGGTGTTGACCATGATGCGGTAGCCGTTGGTGACGCCACTGTCGAGCATCAACTTCGGGACCAGGGTCATCATGCGGCCGAGCAGCGTCGCGTCGGCCGGCGTCACCTCGACCATGGACGGGATGTGCCGCTTCGGGATCACCAGCAGGTGCACCGGCGCCCAGGGCGCGATGTCGTGGAACACGAGGATCTCGTCGTCTTCGAAGAACTTGCGCGACGGGATCCTGCCGTCGACGATCTTGCAGAAGATGCAGTTCGGGTCGTGGGACATCGGACTTCCTCAGGCAGGCATGGGACGGCGGTCGCTGAACGCGATCCAGCCGCGCAGGCAGCGGTAGAGATACCACAGCCCGATGACGAACCACGCCGCCGCGCCGGGCAGGAACAGCAGCAGGAACAGCGGCGACGTGACCGCGAACCACAGCAGCGCGAACCAGAAGGTGCGCGATTGCCAGCGCCAGTGGCTGCGGTAGAAGTCGTCGCGCAGGTCGCCGAACTTCACCAGGTTGATCAGGATGGCGACCACCGAGAAGATGCCGCCGGAGAACCAGGTGACCGTGTGCAGCGCGTACATCACGTGCGTGAGCGTGCGCGGTTCGTCGGCCTCGTGGGGGATGGGACTGTTCATGCGTGAGGGCTCCTCAGTCCTGGGATTCGCCGTCGCGCTGCCGCGACTTGCGCAGCGCGAATTCCTCGAGGCCCGACAGGCCCTCGCGGCGCTCGAGCTCGCGCACGACGTCGGCGGGCGACAGGCCGAAATGGCTCAGTGCGATCATCGAGTGGAACCACAGGTCGGCCACCTCGTAGACGATCTTCGTCGGGTCGCCGTCCTTGCCGGCCATCACCGTCTCGGTGGCCTCCTCGCCGACCTTCTTGAGGATCGCGTCGAGGCCCTTGTCGAACAGGCGCGCGACGTAGCTGGCGGCCGGGTCGCCGCCGTTGGCGGGCTTGCGCGACTCGATCACCGCGGCGAGGCGGGCCAGGCTGTCGCCGGTCTGGGGTGACTCGCTCATTGGTAGATGCTCCCGGGATCCTTCAGCACGGGTTCGACCGGCGCCCACTGCCCGTCGACCAGCTTCTGGAAGAAGCAGCTGTGGCGGCCCGTGTGGCAGGCGATGCCCGGCTCGTGGCCCAGCTGCGTGACTTCCAGCAGCACCACGTCGTTGTCGCAGTCCAGCCGCAGCTGGTGCACCTGCTGCACGTGGCCGGACTCCTCGCCTTTGGCCCACAGCTTGTTGCGCGAGCGGCTCCAGTAGACGGCGCGACCGGTCTCGGCGGTGCGCGCGAGCGCCTCGCGGTTCATCCACGCGAACATCAGCACGTCGCCGGTGCCGCGCTCCTGCGCGATCACCGGCACGAGGCCGTCGCGATCCCATTTCACGTCGTCGAGCCAGGTCATCGGGACAGTGTAGCCAACCCGGAGCCGGCGAGCCTGCCCCCGGCGTGGACACCGGCTGCGCGATGCGTCCCCCGGGATCCTAGAATCGCGTCCAAGAACCGCCGGCGACATCCGCTCGACCGGCCGGCACCAGCATCCGGGAGGATTCCATGTTCGTCACCCGCGCCTTTGCCCGCGGCCTGTTCGTTGTCGCGATGCCGTCGGCCACCTTGCTTGCCGGCTGCGACGGCCCGTCGCAGCCGAGTCCGCCGTTGAAGGTCGCGCTCGCGGCCGGCGACGCCAGCGGGATCGCGATGCGCGGCGACGACGTCGTCTTCACGTTCTCGGTGACGAACACGTCCGGCAGCGACATTCCCGACACATCGATCGGCTTCATGAGCGATTCCACGGCCCTGGGCGTCACGCCGCCGCTGCAGATCAGGAGCATCACGTGCAGCGCGCAAGGCGCCACCTGCCCGGCGATCCATGGCAGCTCGATCGACCTCGGCACGCTGGCCGCAGGCGGGGTGTTCACGTTCACGGTCACGACGACGGTGGCTGCCGACTACGGCGGACGGGTCGCCGAGACGTTCTACTTCTATTCCACGGATCGCGCCGGTTCCGCCAAGGCCTCCGCCCACGCGACGCTGCAGGATTCGCGCGATGCGCAATACGAGATCTTCTCGACCTCGGGCCGCCGCACCGCGGCGCTCGTGACCTTCGCCGACGGCGCGGCGCGGTTCCAGGACCTGGCCGGCAACGCCCCGGTGCCATTCACCTCCGACCAGGGCGGCTACCTGTTCGCCGATGGCTCGCACTTCGTGACGCCACCTGACATGATCATCGGCCGCCACGACTTCGGCGCGGGACCCGAGACCTTCATCGGCGGCCGCGCCATCGACGCATCGCCCGCGGACATCGACGGCACGGGGTTCACGCTGTTCACGGCCGACGCCACGGCCGGCGGCACGCCGACGACGGCGGTCCACGCGGCGGCCATCAGCGGGAGCACGTTGACGATCTGCATGGACGCGGCCCCGCAGGCCAGCGATACGTGCCCGCCGGCCTCGCAATGGCGCTACACGTTCAGCCTCGACGGCACGCTGTACACGGCGACGGACAACCAGCATGGCGACACGATGCACTTCCAGGTCCTGTTCGCGCGCAACTCGCGCGACCGCTACCTGGTACGCGCCGAAAAAGTCGGTAGCGCAAGCCACTTCGCCATTGGCCTGCCCGGCACCGCGCCGCCGGCGCCGGCACAGGACTTCATCGGCGACGCCGGCGGACACTGGAGCCGGGTGCAGCTGTCGCCATCCAGCTACGCTTCGGCGGCGTTCATGAGCCAAGGCGGCTTCGGGCCGCTCGGCGCGAGCGCCGCGATGCAGCCGGTGGCGAACGGCCCGGCCGGCCTGCAGCAGCTCGTTCGCGCGAACGACGGTGTGACCGTGCTCTTGGCGGACAGCGCCGCGATGGCCGTGCAGATCGGCGCCCCCGGCGAGCTCGACCTGCTGGCGCTCTCTAAGCCCTGAGCGCAGCGCGCAGCGGCATCAACCCCGGTGCGTCGCCCCGGCGAAGGCGCGCTCCTGAGCGAACCACTCCAGCACGGGGATCGTGCCGGGCAGCACCGGCACGCTCTGCACGGGCAGCTGCTCCCAGGCCATGTGCTGGCCCTCGCGCATCTCGAACTCGCCGCGCCACTCGAACACCTTGCAGAAGTTCAGGCGCACGCGGGCATGCGGGTAGTCCATCATCAGGGTGTGCCAGGGCTGCGCGGGGCCGATCGTGATGCCGATCTCCTCGTGCAGTTCGCGCCGCAGCGCGTCCTCCACCGTCTCGCCGGCCTCGACCTTGCCGCCCGGGAATTCCCAGTAGCCGGCGTAGACCTTGCCCGCCGGGCGGGACGTGAGCAGGAAGCGGCCGCCGGCGTCGACCAGCACGCCCACCGCGACTTCCGTGATGGGCCGCTCGCCGTAGCGCGACGGCGCGTCCTCGGAATCGACGATGGCGGTGTGCGCGCGCCGGTCGGCGTCGCTGACCTCGGCGGGCTTGCCGCTCACTGGACCACCCTCCGCCTGTCGGCTGCGGAGCGAGCGCCTTCGGGCGGCCGTGCGCCGCTCATTCGAAGCCCTCCAGCCGGCCGGCACGGTCGCGTGCGAACTGGTACGCGACGCGGCCCGAGCGCGAGCCGCGTTCCAGCGCCCACACCAGCGCCTCGCCGCGCAGCGCGTCGACGGCGTCGTCGGCGAGCCCGAAGTGGCGCAGCCATTGGCCGACGATGGCCAGGTACTCGGGCTGGCTGAACGGGTAGAAGCTGATCCACAGGCCGAAGCGTTCGGACAGCGAGATCTTCTCCTCGATGGCCTCGCCCGGATGCAGCTCGCCGTCCTCGTCGTGCTTCGCGGCGAGGTTGTCCTTCATCTGCTCGGGCAGCAGGTGGCGGCGGTTCGAGGTGGCGTACACCAGCACGTTGTCCGACGATGCCGAGATGGTGCCGTCCAGCATCGACTTCAGCACCTTGTAGCCGGCCTCGCCCTCGTCGAAGCTCAGGTCGTCGCAGTAGACGATGAAGCGCTCGGCGCGGTTCTCGATCAGCGCGACGATGTCGGGCAGGTCGACGAGGTCCGTCTTGTCGACCTCGATCAGCCGCAGGCCGCGGGGCGCGAACTCGTGCAGGCAGGCCTTGATCAGCGAGCTCTTGCCGGTGCCGCGCGCGCCGGTCAGCAGCACGTTGTTGGCCGAGCGCCCGGCCACGAACTGCGCGGTGTTGGCGCGCAGGCGCTCCTTCTGGGCGTCGACTTCCCGCAGGTCGTCGAGCGCGATCGGCGCCACGTGGCGCACGGGCTCGAGCACGCCCGCGCGCGTGCCCGCCAGCGCGCCCGCGGGGCGCTTGCGGTAGCGGAACGCGATGGAGGCCGACCAGTCGGGTTCGGCGGCGGCTGCCGGCAGCAGGCCTTCGAGGCGGGCGAGCACGCCTTCGGCGCGCGCCAGCAGCGCCTCCAGCGAGGAAGGATTCGAAGCGGTCATGGCGCCAGTCTAGTGAACGGGGGAGGCAGGCGCTTGGCAGACGACGAAGGCGCGCTGGCCGAGCCTCAGGCCGTCAGCGTGACGCGCGCGAAGCTGCGCTTGCCCACCTGCATCACGTAGGTGCCGGCGCCGAGCTTCAGGCCCTTGTCGCTGACGACGGCCGAATCGATGCGCACGCCGCCCTGCTCGATCTTGCGGTTGCCCTCGCCGTTGGACGGCACCAGGCCCGCCGCGCACAGCACGGCCGCGACGCCCATCGGCGCGCCCGGCAGCGTCACGTCCTTGATGTCGTCAGGGATGCCGCCGGCGGCGCGATTCTGGAAGTCGGCCTCGGCCGCATCGGCCGCGGCGGCCGAGTGGAAGCGCGCGGTGATCTCCTTGGCCAGCATCACCTTGGCGTCCTTCGGATTGCGTCCGCCCTCGATCTCCGCCTTGAGCCGGGCGATCTCGACCTCGCTGCGGAAGCTCAGCAGCGTGTACCACTTCCACATCTGCACGTCGCTGATCGACAGGATCTTCGCGTACATGGTGTTGGCCGGCTCGGTGATGCCCACGTAGTTGTTCTTGGACTTGGACATCTTCTCGATGCCGTCCAGCCCTTCCAGCAGCGGCATCGTCAGGATGCACTGCGGCTCCTGGCCGTATTCCTGCTGCAGGTGGCGGCCCACCAGCAGGTTGAACTTCTGGTCGGTGCCACCGAGCTCGAGGTCGCTCTTCAGCGCCACGGAGTCATAGCCCTGCATCAGCGGGTAGAGGAATTCGTGCACGCTGATGGGCGTCTGCGCGGCGAAGCGCTTGGTGAAGTCGTCGCGCTCCATCATGCGGGCGACGGTGTACTTGGCCGCGAGCTGGATCATGCCGCGCGCGCCCAGCGGGTCGCTCCACTCGCTGTTGTAGCGGATCTCCGTCTTCGCCGGATCCAGCACCAGGCTGGCCTGCCGGTAGTACGTCTCGGCGTTCGCCTTGATCTGCTCGTGCGTCAGTGGCGGGCGCGTGTTGTTGCGGCCGGACGGGTCGCCGATCAGGGAGGTGAAGTCGCCGATCAGGAAGATGACGGTGTGCCCCAGGTCCTGGAGCTGGCGCATCTTGTTCAGGACGACGGTGTGGCCGACGTGGATGTCCGGCGCGGTCGGATCCAGGCCCAGCTTGATGCGCAATGGCGTGCCGGTGGCTTCGGAGCGGGCGAGCTTCTTCTGCCAGTCGGGCACGGGCAGCAACTCGTCGCAGCCACGCAGGCTGACCTGCAGCGCCTCGCGGACGCGGTCGGTGATCGGATGTTCGGAGGCGGCGGGCGTGGCGGTCATCGGCAAGGAAAGGGCTGGCGGCGTGCAAGGCCTCGCGTCGCCGGGCCGGGGATCGGGCTGCAGCAACTTGCAAGGCTTGTAAGGAGAGACTGTAAAGCTCCCTCTTTTGGGGGATCCACTTTACAACCGACTGCTATAGTCCCTCGCGCGGGACGGCTCCGCTCTACCACACGGCGGCCGACTCAGCGAGCGAAAGCTGACGATTTCGAACTTCCTGTCGTCTTTTGTCGACAACTTCATCGAAATAGTCGCTTGATTCTATGCGCGCACGCGCGGACAAGACCTGCCGGAGCGTCGCATTCGTCAACCGGAACAGGGCAACCGGCCACCGTCGGGCCCGAGTTCCTTTCGCAGGAAGCAGTCGTTTGGATTCCCTGAACCATGCCGAAGCGGCGGTCGAAGCCGCCGTCACCTCGCTGTTCGGACGCGTCACGCGCTGGACCCACCAACACCCCCGCCGACTCGCGGTCGGCACCGCCACCGTGCTGGCCGTCATCGCCGGCACCGCCTTCGGCCTCGCACCGATGGCCCCGGACGCCTCGGCACTGCCGAAGCGCCTGGTCACCGAGAGCTTCACGCCCGAGAACCTCGACGCGCAGCTCGACGCCCTCGCGGCCCAGCACCTGGTGCTCGCCCGCAGCGACGTCACGCGCGCCAACGACACCGCCAGCACGCTCATCAAGCGCCTGGGCATCGCGGACGAGCAGCTCAACACCTTCCTGCAGACGGACGCCACCTCGCGCAAGCTGTGGCAAGGCCGCGCTGGCAAGCTCGTCTCGGCATCGACCGACGACACGGGCCGCCTGACCGAACTCGTGGCCCGCTACCCGGCCGAGCGCGACGACCAGTTCGCCACCCATTTCACGCGCCTGACGCTCACGCGGGGCGACAGCGGCTTCACGAGCAGGCTCGAGACCGTGCCCTTCGGCAGCACCACGCGCCTGGCCACCGGCTCGGTGCGCAGCTCGCTGTTCGCCGCGACCGACGACGCGAACCTGCCGGATCCCGTGGCCACCCAGCTGGCCGACGTGTTCTCCAGCGACATCGACTTCCACCGCGAGCTGCGCAAGGGCGACACCTTCAGCGTCGTCTACGAGGCGTTGACCGCCGACGGCGAGCCGGTGCCGTGGAACCAGGGCTCCGGCCGCGTGCTGGCGGCCGAGTTCGTCAATGCCGGCCACGCCTATTCGGCGGTCTGGTTCGCCGACGCCAGCGGCAAGGGCGCCTATTTCGACCTGAACGGCCGCAGCAAGCACAGCGCCTTCCTGGCCAGCCCGCTGGCGTTCTCGCGCATCACCTCCGGCTTCTCGATGCGCTTCCACCCGATCCTCAAGGAATGGAAGCGCCACGAAGGCGTCGACTACGGCGCGCCCACCGGCACGCCGGTGCACGTGGTGGGCGACGGCGTGGTGGCCTTCGCGGGCCGGCAGAACGGCTACGGCAACGTCATCCAGGTGCAGCACTCGGACAACCGGATGACGGTCTACGCGCACCTGAGCAAGATCGACGTGCGCCGCGGCGAGCACGTCGCCCAGGGCGAGCACATCGGCGACGTCGGCGCCACCGGCTGGGCCACCGGTCCGCACCTGCACTTCGAGTTCCGCGTCGCGGGCGTCGTGAAGGACCCGCTGATGATCGCCAAGTCGGCCGAGACGCTGGCGCTGGACAGCGCCTCGCGCCCGCGCTTCACGGCCCTGGCGGGCGAGCTCAAGGGCGAGCTGGCGGTCGCCGAGTCGCTGGGGGCGCGTCCGGCCCGCGTAGACTGAGCGCTCGTCCTCCCGAAACGACGCGCCGCCTTCGTCCCGACGAACCGGCGCGTTTTCATTTGCCATGACTCTCTATATCGGCCTGATGAGCGGAACATCGATGGACGGCGTCGACGGCGTGCTGGCCGATTTCGGCACCGACGTGGGCTCGGGCCTGCACGTGCTGGCCGACGCCCACTTGGCGATGCCGGTGTCGCTCGGCGCCGAGCTTCTCGCGCTGAACACGTCCGGCCCCGACGAACTGCAGCGGGCCGCGCTGGCGGCCAATGCGCTGGCGCGGTTGCAGGCCGAAGTGGTGGCCCGCCTGCTCGACAAGACCGGGACCGAGCCTGGCGCCGTGCGCGCCGTCGGCTCGCACGGCCAGACCGTGCGGCATCGCCCGGGCGAATTCGACGGCACCGGCTTCACGCTGCAGCTCAACAACGGCGCCCTGCTCGCGGAGGCCTGCGGCATCGACGTGGTCTGCGACTTCCGCAGCCGCGACGTCGCCGCCGGCGGCCAGGGCGCACCGCTGGTGCCGGCCTTCCACCGCGACGTCTTCGCCAACGCCACGCCGCGCGCCGTCCTCAACGTGGGCGGCATCGCCAACGTGACGATCCTGCCGTCGACCGATGGGTCGACGTCCGCCGACGCGGCGACGCTGGTCGGCTTCGACACCGGCCCGGGCAACGCGCTGATGGATCATTGGTGCCGCCTGCACACCGGCCAGCCGTTCGACGACGATGGCCGCTGGGCCCGATCCGGCCACGTCGACGCGATGTTGCTGGTCGAACTGATGGCGGACGCCTGGTTCCGCAGGCCGCCGCCCAGGAGCACCGGCCGCGACCTGTTCAACGCCGATTGGCTCGCGCAGGCCCTCGCGCGCGCGGGCGGCGCGCACGCGCCCGCGAACGTCCAGGCGACCCTGCTCGACCTGACGGCCCGCAGCGCGATCGACGCGATCCGCGCCACGGCGCCGGGCACGCGCGAACTGCTGGTGTGCGGCGGCGGCGCCCGCAACGGCGCGCTGATGGCCCGCCTCGCCGCGCTGTGGCCAGGCCTCGCGGTCGCCGCGACCGACACGGCCGGCCTGCCCGCCCAGCAGGTGGAAGCCGCCGCCTTCGCCTGGCTGGCGCGCCAGTTCTGCGAGCGCCGGCCGGGCAACCACCCCGGCGTCACCGGGGCCGCCGGCCCGCGGGTGCTGGGCGCGCTGCACCCCCACTGACGCGGCAGCGCCAATGAGAACGGCGCCCGCAGGCGCCGTCGTTTCGGGGAACAGGAACGCTCAGGCCGAGAAGCTCGAGCCGCAGCCGCAGGTGCTGGTGGCGTTCGGGTTCTTGATGACGAACTGCGCGCCCTGGAGGTCTTCCTTGTAGTCGATCTCGGCGCCGG
The DNA here is from genome assembly GCA_019510465.1 of Burkholderiales bacterium. Classification (GTDB taxonomy): domain Bacteria; phylum Pseudomonadota; class Gammaproteobacteria; order Burkholderiales; family Burkholderiaceae_C; genus Scleromatobacter. The sequence continues at coordinate 213 of JAEKKH010000068.1, read as the reverse complement.
CCAGGTACTGCAGGCTCATGGCGTCGATCAGCAGCGTGACGCCGTTCTTGTTCATCTGCGTGTCGTCCTCGGCGACGGCCTCGTCGAACGTGAAGCCGTACTGGAAGCCGGAGCAGCCGCCGCCCTGCACGAAGACGCGCAGCTTCAGCTCGGGGTTGCCTTCCTCGTCGACCAGTTCCTTGACCTTGGCGGCGGCGCTGTCGGTGAAGACCA
>JAEKKH010000483.1 GCA_019510465.1 Burkholderiales bacterium | reverse complement strand
TGCAGGCCGGCAGGCGGTTGGCCGCCCCTCGGCGACGGCACGCAATCGGCGTGCCACAGGCGCGTCAGCTCTTCTTGAAGCCGACGTAGGTCACGCCGATCACGCTGCCGCGGCTGTCCTTGATCGGGCTGTAGCAGGCATCGAACAGCGTACCGAGCACATCCACCTCCCCACGGAAGGCCTGGCCGCGGCGGACCGCCTCGTAGGCCTTGGCCCGTGCCAGCGGCGTACCCACGCCGCGCGTGCCCTCGGGCGTCAGCACGTTGGTGCTGACGCGCACGAAGTCGTCACCCGACTTCACGAACAGCGTGGCCGTGGCGCCGAGGCTCCTTTTGATGTCGTCCACCAGCCCGTACTGCCTGTGCAGCTTGTGCCTGCCGAAATACAGCCCCGGCACCTCCCTGTCGCCAACGCGCTCGGTCCCCTGCAGGCTGGGCGTGCCGAGTTTCGCCAGGCGCGCCTCCAGTTCCGCCAGGGCGCGTTCGGGGCTGCTGGTCTCGTGCAGCCGGAAGAAGGCAACGGCGTCGACCAGTTGCTGCGCCTGCTCGCGCAGGCTCGCGGCCGCCGCAGCACTCTGCTCAACCAGCGCGGCGTTCTGCTGCGTGGTCTGGTCCATCTGGCTGACGGCCTCGCCCACGTCGCTCACCTGCCGGGCCTGCAAGGCGCTGGCAGTGCTGATCTCGTTGACGATCCGGTCCACCTTGCCGATGGCCTCCACCACCTGCTGCATCGTCTCGCCAGCACTGTCCACCTGGCGCGAGCCCTGCTGCACCCGCTCGCCGCTGTCGGTGATGAGCTGCTTGATCTCCTTGGCGGCGTTGGCGCTGCGTTGCGCCAGGCTGCGCACTTCGCCGGCGACCACCGCAAAGCCTCGCCCCTGCTCGCCCGCACGGGCGGCCTCGACCGCGGCGTTGAGCGCCAGGATGTTGGTCTGGAACGCGATGCTGTCGATGACGCCGAGGATCTCCCCGATTCGGGACGAACTGGTGCTGATGCCGCGCATCGTCTCCACCACGCCGCCCACCACGGTGCCGCCCTGCGCGGCGACCGCGCTGGCCTGGGTCGCCACGCCGCTGGCGTCGCTCGCATGGTCGG
>JAEKKH010000482.1 GCA_019510465.1 Burkholderiales bacterium | reverse complement strand
GGTGCTGTCCAGCAGCACGCTGGCGCCGCCGTTGCCGACGATGCGGTTGTTGCGGATCTGCGTGCTGGCGCCGTTGACCGTCACCGCCACGCCGCCGGCCGTGTTGTTCTCGACCAGGTTGCCCAGCACCTGCCCGCCGGTGCCGCTGGCGGAAATGCCGGTGGTGTTGGCGAACACATGGTTGCCCTGGGCGATACCGGTGCCGCTGACGGCGATGCCGATGGCGTTGCCCGACACCTCGTTGGCAGTGCCCAGCGCGCCGCCGGACAGGGACAGGCCGCTGCCGTTGATGCCGGTCTGCGCCTTGACGGTGTTGCCGCTCACCTGCACGTTGCCAGCGGCGCTGATGCCCGCCTTGCCGCTGCCATTGCCCTGCACGGTGTTGCCGCTGACCTTGGCCAGGTCCGCCGCCGCGCCGGCATTGTTGTCGATGGCGATGCCGCCGCCGGCGTTGCCGGTGACGGTGTTGCCGAGCACCTGCTGGCGGGCACCGTGCAGCTCCAGGCCTACACCGCTGTTGTCCTTGATGACGTTGGCGCTGATGCGCGCATCCGCCGCGTTCACGTAGACGCCGCGCAGGCCGGTGTTGTTGCGCACCTCGCTGCCGGTCATCGTGAAGCCGGTGTTGCCGGTGCCCACGAAGATGGCATTCGTGCTGCCGCCGTTGCCGTTGCCGTAGACGCTGCTGTCCGCGATGGCGATGCCGTCGGAGTCGACACCGTCGGCGATCATGACGCCGGTCAGCGCACCCGTGATGGACAGGTGCTTCAGCGTCACGTCGTCGGCGCCCTGGAACTCGAACACCGCCGTGCCGGTGGCCTTGTTGCCGCGGTTCAGCACCGTGGCATGGGTCTGGGCGCCCTGGATGGCGACGCCCGAGTCCTGGGCCACGACGAAGATGTTGGTGCCCAGCGTGTAGTTGCCGGTGTCCACCAGGATCACCTCGCCCGGGTTCAGGTCATAGGCCAGCAGGACGGCCTGGATGGAGGCCTTGGGTTTGTCGGGCGTCAGGCCGTCGTTGGCGTCGTTGCCCACGGCCGAGGCGTACTCGTCGCCGGCCAGCGAGTTGTCGTTGACGTAGTAGGTGCGGATCCGGC
>JAEKKH010000481.1 GCA_019510465.1 Burkholderiales bacterium | reverse complement strand
GACCTGGAAGACGTTGAATCTCACGCCAAGCTCCCGCCGAGCCGCCCCAAGGGAGATTGACGCTCCCTCGGGGGGTAGTGAGCAAATGCGAGCGCGTGGGCCGTCATGCCTTGGCTCCGGACTTCAGGTTCTCAAGCTGAAGTTTGAGGCGTTCACTGAAAGACAGCTTGGTGTAGCGTCTTTCGGTCTCGCGGGCGAGTTCTTTCTGCAGCGCAAAAACGCTTTGCGGGCGCGCAAGGGCGTCCAGCGACATGCACCACTCGGTCACCTCGAGCAGGTTGTCGGAATAGACATTGCGCAGGCGCGACAGGCTCAGGGACAGACGGTCCTTTTCAAGGCGCTGTGGCGCGTCGTTGGGCGGGTAGCCCTGCATGCAGGCGTAGATGCAGGCGCCGATGGCGTAGATGTCGGTCCAGGGGCCGAGCGAGCCATCGCGGCGGTACATCTCCGGCGCGGCAAAGCCAGGCGTGTACATCGGGCGGATGAAGTTGCCTTCCTTGCTCAGCACTTCGCGCGCGGCGCCGAAGTCCAGCAGCACGGCCTTGTTGTCGTTGGTGATGAAGATGTTGGCCGGCTTGATGTCCAGGTGCAGCATCTTGTGCTGGTGGACGATGCGCAGGCCGCGCAGGATCTCGTCGAAGAGGCTGCGGATGGTGGACTCGCGGAAGACCTTGTCGCGCTTCATGTCGCGCGCGGTGACGATGAAGTCCTGCAGCGTGTCGCCCTGCAGGTAGTTCATGACCATGTAGACGGTCTCGTTCTCGCGCAGGAAGTTCAGCACCGAGACGACGCTGGGGTGCGAGATCTGCGCCAGCGAGCGGCCTTCCTCGAAGAAGCTCTTCAGGCCGAGCCGATACAGTGGCTGCTTTTCGGGCTTGACGCGCGGCGTCAGCTCGCCGGGCGAACGTTCGGCCAGCGACGAGGGCAGATATTCCTTCAGTGCAACCAGGTGATGGTCGGGATCCTCGGCGAGGTAGACCACGCCAAATCCGCCCGCCGCCAGTCGCTTGATGATCTGGTAGCCCCCAACCACCGTGCCTGCGGGCAATGGCGCCGGCTTCGGCTTGGACATAATCGCGCTAAATCTCTTGTTAACGT
>JAEKKH010000484.1 GCA_019510465.1 Burkholderiales bacterium | reverse complement strand
GCAACCTGCTCAAGCCGGCGCTGTCCAACGGCACGATGAAGTGCATCGGCGCCACCACGTTCACCGAGTACCGTGGCATCTTCGAGAAGGACGCGGCGCTGTCGCGGCGCTTCCAGAAGGTCGACGTCAACGAGCCGACCGTGGAGCAGACCATCGAGATCCTCAAGGGCCTGAAGTCGCGCTTCGAGGAGCACCACAGCGTCAAGTACGCCCTGGGCGCCCTGCAGGCCGCGGCTGAGCTGTCGGCCAAGTACATCAACGACCGCCACCTGCCCGACAAGGCGATCGACGTCATCGACGAGGCCGGCGCGGCGCAGCGCATCCTGCCCAAGAGCAAGCAGAAGAAGACGATCACCCGCAACGAGGTGGAAGAGATCGTGGCCAAGATCGCGCGCATCCCGCCCGCGAGCGTCACGACCGACGACCGCGACAAGCTGCGCACGATCGACCGCGACTTGAAGAGCGTGGTGTTCGGCCAGGATCCGGCCATCGACGCGCTGTCGGCGGCGATCAAGATGGCGCGTTCCGGCCTGGGCAAGCCCGACAAGCCGATCGGCTCGTTCCTGTTCTCCGGCCCGACCGGCGTCGGCAAGACCGAGGTCGCCAAGCAGCTCGCGTTCATCCTGGGCATCGACCTGATCCGCTTCGACATGTCCGAGTACATGGAGCGCCACGCGGTCAGCCGGCTGATCGGCGCGCCTCCGGGCTACGTCGGCTTCGACCAGGGCGGCCTGCTCACCGAGCAGATCACCAAGAAGCCGCACTGCGTGCTGCTGCTCGACGAGATCGAGAAGGCGCACCCCGACGTCTTCAACGTGCTGCTGCAGGTGATGGACCACGGCACGCTGACCGACAACAACGGCCGCAAGTCCGACTTCCGCAACGTGATCATCATCATGACCACCAACGCGGGTGCCGAGACCATGAGCAAGGCGACGATCGGCTTCACCAACTCGCGCCAGCAGGGCGACGAGATGGGCGACATCAAGCGCATGTTCACGCCGGAGTTCCGCAACCGCCTCGACGCGATCGTCAACTTCAAGGCCATCGACGAGGAGATCATCCTGCGCGTGGTCGACAAGTTCCTGCTGCAGCTCGAGGC
>JAEKKH010000067.1 GCA_019510465.1 Burkholderiales bacterium | reverse complement strand
ATCCAGCACGAGATGACCGCGCGCCCTGACGGGCCAGGCCGCCGAACGCGTCGCCGAACGCGCCGCCGAGGCCAGTCCGGCCACCGGCCCGGCGACCCCAGTATCCGCGACGCACCGCGGCTGTGCAACGCGGGGCATGGATGGCGCAGCCGGACGCACCAGATTGAGCCCGACGGGCGGAGGACGCACCGGAAGCGGCGGTCCGCGGCGGCTTGCCGCGTCTCCCGCCTTGCTTGCCCGTCGGCCACGCGGTCATGACAGATCCTGACTCGATGTCGCGCGCCTGGCCGCAGGAACGATGCCCCTGGCGAAAGAACGGCGATGCCAGACGCCCGACGCCTGACGCCTGACGCCGCGTCGCCAGCGATCGGTGGCGACGTGTCACGGCTCGCCGGGCGGGGGCGGGCGTCCGATCCAGGGCGGCGTCAAGGGCGGGTCGGCGCCCTGCCAATGCCAGTAACGCCGCCGCGCATCGCGGGTGCAGCGGGCACGGCCGTCGGACCAGCTCCAGGCGCCGCAGTGGTCGCTGCGCACCACGGGGATGCCGTGGGCGCGGTAGCGGGCGACGACGTCGGGCGCGGGATGGCCGTAGCGGCTGCGGTAGCCGACCTGGATGACCGCCACGCCCGGCCGCACCGCATCGAGAAAGGCGTCGGTGGACGAGGTGCGGCTGCCGTGGTGCGGGACGACCAGGACATCGCTGCGCAGGCGCACCGCCGGGTCGCCGGGGGCGGCGCGGGCCCGGGCGACCAGGCGCGCCTCGCCCGCCGCCTCGACGTCGCCCGTCAGCAGCGCGCTGCTGCCGTCGGCGGCATCGACGCGCAGCACGCAGCTCAGCGCATTGGTCTTCGCGCCGGGTCGATAGTCGCCGGGAAACGGATGCAGGATGGTGAAGCGGACGCCGTCCCAGCGCCAGGCCTGTCCGGCCAGGCAGGCGGTGTGCGGGATCGGGTTGGCGCGCAGCGGATTGCCCGCGGGCAGCGACGAGCGCAGCGCCAGCACGGGCATCCGGTCGATGAGGGACTGCGCGCCGCCCACGTGGTCCGCATCGGCGTGGCTCAGCAGCAGCGTGTCCAGGCGCGGCTCGCCGCGCGCCTGCAGCAGGGGCAACAGCAGGCGGCGACCGGCATCGTTGTCGTCGCCCAGTCGTGGGCCGGTGTCGAACAGCAGCAGATGTCCCCGCGTGCGCACGAGCACGGCGGTGCCCTGGCCGACGTCGGCGGCGACGAGCTCGAAGCGCCCCTCCGGCGGCCGCGCGACGAAGGGCCACAGCAGCGGCGGCAGCATCGCCAGGCCCAACCCGCGCACGCGCCAGGGCAGCGGCAGCATCAGGATGGCGCCCCCGGCCAGCCCCGCCGCGAGCGACCAGGCTGGCGCGGTGGCGACATGGACACTGGCCAGCGGCCAGCGCGCCAGCCAGGCGAGCCACCACAGCAGCGGCTTCAACGCGAGCGCGGCCAGTGTCCACAGGGGCGGCAGCAGGATGCCCAGCAAGGTCAGCGGGGTCACGACCAGGGTGACCCAGGGCTCCGCCACCAGGTTGGCCAGCAGGCCCGCCGGAGACACCTGCTGGAACGCGACCAGGGTCAGCGGCGCCAGGCCGATGGTCGCGACCAGTTGCGCCCGCACGCCGCCGCGCAGCTCCGTGCCGACGCGGCCGGCGAGCGCGCCGCCGGCTCGCACGATGACCGTGAGTCGCGCGAGCGCGGCGCGCGCCGCACGCCAGCCGTGCGCGGCCGGCGCCGGGCCGTCCGCCTCGTGCCCTTGGCCCGCGAGCGACGCACGATCCGGCGAAGCGAGGCCACGGCCGGCCTCGTGGCCAGCCGACGCCTCCCACGTTGCGCGCGCCCCTTCGCGCTCACCCACGCGGCGGACGTCATGCGCCGGCGCGCCCGCGACCGCCCGCCCGGGCGGCCACCCGCCCACGGGCGCGACCAGACGCGGCCCTTCCGGCAAGCCGTGCTCGCCGCCGGCCAGCCGAGGGCCCGCTCCTGCCGGCGCGCCGGCGGTCGCGCCGCGCGAGGCCGGGCGCGCCGGGGTCGACACCATCAACAGCCCCACGGCCGCGAACGACAGCCAGAATCCGGGCTGCAGCAGTGCCCAGGGATCGAGCAAGGTGACCGGCAGCATCGCGGCCAGCGCCACGAGCGCCGCCGGCCAGTCGAGGCCGGCGCCGCGCAGCGCCGCCGTCGCCGCCAGCATGACCACCGTGCGCTGGGCCGGCACGCCCCAGCCGGCCAGCAAGGCGTAGAGCCAGGCGACGGCGAGCCCGCCCCAGCGCGCGGCCGCCGGCGCCGGCACCCGCAGGGCGGCGCGTTCGCTGCGGCGCCACAGCGCGCCGACGGCCGCGCCGCCGAGCCAGCCCAGCATCGTGATGTGCAGGCCCGAGATGGACATGAGGTGCGAGACCCCGGTGTTGCGGAACACCTCCCAGCCCGCGCCGTCGATGGCGGCCTGGTCGCCGACCGCCAGCGCGGCGAGTGCGCCATGGGCCGCCGCGTCGCCGGCGCCCCGCCCGGTGTTGGCCAGCAGCAGGCGGTCGCGCACCCACTGGCGGGCGTTGCCGATCGGCGCCCAGGAGGTCGAGAGCAGCTGGCCGTTGCCGCGCACCGTGCCCGTGGCGCGCAGGCCCTGGTCGAACAGCCACAGCTCGGCGTCGAAACCGTCGGGGTTCATCGCGCCGTGCGGACGCCGCAGGCGCACCGGCAGCCGCCAGCGCTGGCCCGCGTGCAACGGTGGTGGCGCCTCCGCGACGCTGCGGTCGTCGCGCTGGTTGCGGCCCCACATGAGCCAGACGCGCGACGGCAGCACCGGCGTGCCCGCGCCCGGCGGCGGCGCGGGCGGGATCGCCTCGTCGTCGTCACCGTCAGCGTCGCCGGGCCAAGGCGCCTGCGCGCCCGTCGTCTCGGCAGCGGCGACCGCCGCGGGCAAGGGCTGGCCGGCGGCCGCCGCAAGCGAGCGCACGCGCTTGAGCTCGCGCGGCGTCATCGACAGCGGGCGCGCCGACTCCACCACGAACGCGAAGTGCTCGCCGTCGGGCGCGAGCTGCGGCATGTCGTCGACGGTGCCCACCAGCTCGATGTCGCAGCCCTCCCAGGCCGGCGCGAGCGCATCCGCGAGCCGCAGCTCCGCGCGCCAGCCCGCATAGCCGAAGCCGGCGATGGCCAGCGCCAGCCCGGACAACACGCACGCGAGCCGGGGGCCGCCACGTCGCCACGCGGCGCGTGCGACGAGCCATGTCGCCAACGCCGCGGCTGCCAGCAAAGGCCAGGCGGCGGCGTCCCACAACGCCGGCTGCTGCAGCTGCAACGCCACGCCGCCCACCCAGGCCAGCGCCGCCCCGGCGCGCCGCCAGGCGCCGGCGAAATCGGTGGTGACGCGCGTCGGGCTCATGCGACCCAGTCTAGGAACGCCATGCCAGACCGCCCGTGGCAAACACCGCGATTTCGCCCGCGAATGGCGCCCGTCGACCGATCGCCTGCTTCGACACGCGGCGAAGCTTCGCCGCGACGCGCCCGCCTACCCTGGACCGCATCGAACCACGCGCAACACGCCATGCCCGCTTCCGGCCACGATGCCATCACCATCCGCCCGTCCATCCTCTACTTCGGCACCCCCGTCGCGCTCATCACCACGCTCGATGAACGCGGCGCGGCCAACATCACGCCGATGTCCTCGGTCTGGGCGCTCGACGACCGGCTCGTCCTCGGCCTGTCCGGGCAGAGCCAGGGCTGCGCCAACCTGCTGCGCAGCGGCGAGGCCGTCGTCAACCTGCCCGACCCGCCACTGCACGCCGCCATCGAGCGCATCGCCCGCACGACGGGGCGCGCGCCGGTGCCGGACTTCAAGCGGGCCATGGGCTATCGCCACGAGGCCGACAAGTTCACGCTCGGCGGCTTCACGCGCGCCGCGGCGCAGGTGGTCGCGCCGCCGCGCATCGCCGAGTGCCCGCTGCAGCTCGAGGCCCGCCTGCTGCACGCGCGCGGCGCCACGCCTGGGCCGGCCGACCACGCACACGATCCCGGCTTCATCGTCATCGAGCTCGCGGTCGTGCGCGTGCATGCGCATCCGGACATCGTGCTGGACGGCACGCAGCACGTCGACACCGCCCGCTGGAGCCCCCTGCTGTACGTGTTCCGCCATTACTTCGGCACGGGCGAGCGCCGCGGGCGCAACTTCCGCGCCGAGACCTGAGCCAACCGACGCTTCGTCGCACGGCGAAGCATCGCGGCCTCTTCCCGCGCGAGACTGCGTTCCATCATTCCGGAGAGACCATGACCCTCACCTGCTTCATCCGCTACGAGATCGACCCGTTCAAGCGCGAGCTCTTCCGCCAGTATGGCGAGGCCTGGGGCCGCATCATTCCCCGCTGCGGCGGGCACCTGCTCGGCTACTTCCTGCCCAGCGAAGGCAGCAACTACGAGGCCTGGGGCCTCATCTCCTTCGACAGCCTCGCCGCGTACGAGGCCTACCGCCAGCGCCTGCGCGCCGACGCCGAGGGCCGCGCCAACTTCGAGTTCGCCCAGCGGGAGCGCTTCATCGTCCGCGAGGAGCGCACGTTCACCGAGGTGATCGACGCGGCGTACCTGCGCGCATCGGAATACAGTGATGCCACCGCTGCCTGAACTCATCCGCATGCCCACTTCGCGACGCGCGAGCCCGCCGCCCCCCGATGCCCCGCACGAGCCGCGGCTGGCGCGCGTCGCCGCGCTGGTGGCCGACCCGTCGCGGGCGCGCATGCTCGCCTTCCTGCTGTCGGGCGAGTACGCCAGCGCGGGCGAACTCGCGCGGACGGCCTCGGTGAGTGCGGCCACCGCCAGTGCGCACCTGGTCAAGCTCGTCGACGCCGGGCTGCTCGCGTGCGAGCCGCGCGGGCGCCATCGCTATTTCCGCATCGCCGACGCCGACGTCGCGCACGCGCTGGAGGCGTTGGCGATGGTGGCGGAGCGCTCCTCGCACGACCGCGCGTGGTCGGCGCCGGCCCGCCAGCGGCTGCGCGAGGCGCGCTGCTGCTATGGCCACCTGGCGGGCCGGCGCGGCGTCGCGCTGTTCGACCACCTGCGCCGCAACGCCTGGCTGGTCGACGCCGCGGACGGCTATGCGCTGACCGAGGCCGGCGTCGCGGGGCTGGCCGGGCTCGGGTTCGACGCCGCCGCGCTGCGGGCGAGCGCGTCGCACCGCCTCGCCTATCCGTGCCTGGACTGGTCGGAGCGGCGCGACCATCTCGCCGGCAAGCTGGCCAGCGGCCTGCTGGACCACTTCATGGAACGCGGCTGGCTGCGCCGCATCGGCGGCGAGCGCGCGCTCGAGCTGACGCCGCCCGGCCGGCAGGCGCTGGCGCCGCTGCTGGCGGTCGACTGAACGGCCGCCGGCGGGCCGCCGCGCCGCGATGTCCGCCACCGGCGCAGGCGCCGCCGCCGCTCGTCCCTTGCACGCCGCCGCCCGCGTCCCGCACGCGCGCAGGTGTTTGCACGGGCGTGTAGCATCCGTGCCCATCACGGGGCCGCCCGCCCCGCACGGAGAACTTTCATGACGATCGCCGCCCGCCTGCAAGCCCTCGGAATCGAGCTCCCGCCGCTCGCCATCCCCGCCGCCGCCTACCTGCCGTTCGTGCAGACCGGCTCGCTCGTGTTCCTCTCGGGCCACATCGCCAGGAAGGACGGCAAGCCCTGGGTCGGCCAGCTGGGCCTGACGATGACCACCGAGGAAGGCAAGGCCGCCGCGCGCGCCATCGCGGTCGACCTGATGGGCACGTTGCAGGCCGCCGCCGGTGGCGACCTGGGCCGCGTCAGGCGCATCGTCAAGGTGATGAGCCTCGTCAACAGCACCCCCACCTTCACCGAGCAGCACCTGGTGACCAACGGCTGCTCCGAGCTCCTGGGCGAGGTGTTCGGCGACGCCGGCAAGCACGCGCGCAGCGCGTTCGGCGTGGCACAGATCCCGATGGGCGCCTGCGTCGAGATCGAGCTGATCGCCGAGCTCGCAGCATGAGGATCGTCATCCGCCTGCCGCAGGTGCTGGTCGCCGTCGGCCTGGTCTCGCTCGGCGCGGTGGGCCTGGCTGCCATCGCGCAATACGTGTTCGACATGCAGCCGTGCCCGTGGTGCGTGCTGCAGCGCCTGATCTACATCGTGGTGGGCGTGCTGGCGCTGGTGGCCGCGGCGCTGCCCGGGCTGGGCCGGCGCCTGTTCATCGCGCTGGCGCTGCTGGGCGCGTTCAGCGGCCTTGCGGCCGCGCTGTGGCAGCAGCTGCACGCGGTCAACGAGGCGTCGTGCGCGATGACCCTGGCCGACCGCATCATGACCGGGCTGCAACTCGACAGCCTGCTGCCGCAGCTGTTCACCGCCTATGCGTCGTGCGCGGATGCGGCGGTCTCGGTGCTGGGCATCCCGTTCGCGGTGTGGAGCTGCCTCCTGTACGTGCTCCTCGCGTGGCTGCTCGTGTGGTCGCTGCGGGTGTCGCTCAAGTCGCGCTGACCCCGGCGTGGATCCGACGACGTACTACGCCGCGAGCGCCGGCCCCGCGCCCGCGCGCGACGCGTTGCGCGGGCGCGTGGACGCGCACGTGTGCGTCGTCGGCGGCGGCTTCGCCGGACTGGCGACGGCCATCGGCCTGGTCGAACGCGGCCAGCGCGACGTCGTCGTCGTCGAGGGCGAGACGGTCGGCCACGGCGCTTCGGGCCGCAACGGCGGGTTCGTGTTCGGCGGCTTCAGCCTGGACAACGCGCAGCTGCTGGCCGACCAGGGCCGCGAGGGCGCCCGCGCGATGTACGGCCTCACCCGCGAGGCGGTGCGCACCATCCGCCGCCGCATCGCGCAGTACGGCATCGCGTGCGACACGGTCGAGGGCGGCGTCGTGCTCGCCAACTGGTTCGACGACGACGACTCGATCCTGCGCAGGCGCCAGGAGTTCATGGCCCGCGAGTTCGACGTGCACTGGCGGCTGCTGTCGCACGATGAGCTGGGCGCCTTCACGACGTCGCCGCGCTATGCCGGCGGCCTGCTGGAGCCCGATGCGTTCCACTTCCATCCGCTGAAGTACGCGCGCGGCCTGGCCGCGGCCATCGAGCGCGCGGGCGGACGCATCCACGAGCGCTCGCCCGTGACGCGCATCGTGCCGCCGCGCACGCCCGACGGCGCCTTCGAGGTGCACGCGGACGGCGGCGTCGTGCACGCGCGCCACGTCGTCATCTGCGGCGGCGGCTACCTGCGCGGCGTGTCGCCTGCGCTGGAGCGCGCGATGCTTCCGATCGCCACCTACGTGATGGCCACGGAGCCGCTGAAGGGCGCGCTCGCGCGCTCGATTCCCGGCCAGGCCGCGATCTACGACACGCGTTTCTCGTTCGACTACTACCGCCCCCTGCCCGACACCCGCATCCTGTGGGGAGGCCGCATCTCCATCCTCGACCGCGGCGCCGAGCCCATCGCGAAGCTGCTCAAGCGCGACATGCTCAAGGTCTACCCCGAGCTGGCCGACGTGAAGGTGGACTACGCCTGGGGCGGACTCATGAGCTACGCGCGCCACCAGATGCCGCAGATCGGCCGCCTGCCCGACGGCAGCTGGCACGCCCTGGGTTTCGGCGGCCACGGCGTCGGCCCCACGACCGCCGCCGGCGAGCTGCTGGCCGACGCGATCACCGCCGGCATCCCGATTCCGCGCGGCTTCGCCGACTACGGCCTGCCGCGCGTATGGGGCAAGGCGGGCATGCTGGCAGCCCAGCTGACCTACAACTGGGCCGAGTTCAAGGACTGGATCAACGGCTGATCGTCCCTCGGCCGGGCCGGGCCCGGCCCCGCGGTTTCACCAGCGGCGATCGTTGCCCGACACCGGCGGACGCCGCTGATCGAGCGCCACCAGCGTCACCGCCATGCCGCCTTGCTGGCGGAACACGCGCGCCGGGTTGGGCACGATGTCCGAGCTGGCGACCGAGGCCAGCTTCGCGCCCTCCTTGTCCGACACCGCGACGCCGAGCAGGCAGCGCATCATCGGCTTGTCGGTGCCCGCCTCGGGGACGAAGTGCATGAGCTTCTTCGCGTCCGCGACGAGCGGCTTGATCATGCTGCTCGAATTGCGATCCTCGACCTTGAGCTCGATGCAGTACACCTGCCGCTGCTGCACGATGTGGAGATCGAGCCGCTGCGTCGAGCCCGCGTACTTCGCCTCGCAGCGGACATGCGCCCCGAACACCTGGTGCAGGTTCAGCGCGATCTCGTTGCGCAGCCAGAGCTCCGGCTCCGCTCCGAAGGTCCGCAGCAGGTCCACCTTGGCCTGCAGCTTGAGGACCTCGCCGACGATCCGCTCGAAGAGCAGGATCATTTCCTCGTGTTCGACGTCCCTGCCGAAATCCTTTCCCATCTCGCCATCTCCCTGTTGTGTCGGCTCGCACGCGCGCCGGCCGGTCGGCCGCGCATACGGCAACCCGTATGCGCGATGATGCCTCAGGCTTCGCGACGGCGCCATGCCTTGCATTGGGGAGCGCGCTTGCCCGCGCGCGGTGCCGTCAGCGCCGCGACGGCTCCGCGCCGGTGCCGTCGAACAGGATCCGGCCGCCGCGAATCGTGTAGCGGACGTCGGAGAACGCGCCCACGCCCGCCGTCGCCGGATCGGACCCGAGGACGGTCAGATCGCCGTCCATGCCGCGCGCCACGCGTCCGGCGTGGCCGTCGACCCGGAACAAGGCCGCGGGTGTCGTGGTCAGCATGGCCAGGATGTCGTCGACGCCGAGGCCGGCGAGCGAGAGCTGGCGGAATTCCTCGGAGACGTCGTGGTCGGTCAGGAAGCCGGTGTCGGTGCCGAAGACGAGGCGGATGCCGGCGCGATGGGCGTCGAGCACGAGCTTGCGGATGTCGGCGATGTCGTCGTCGCGCGAGAACAGTTTCAGCGTCGGGACGATGACGACGTGCTTGCGCGCCATCTCCTGCACGAGCGCCGCGTCGATGCCGGCCACGACCTCCGGCGCGTGCGCCAGCACGTCGACGCCGCTGTCGAGCGCCACGCGCACGCCCGCCAGGTTCGTCGCGTGCGAGAACACGAGCGCGCCCCGGCGGTGCGACTCCGCGACCGCGGCCGCCGCGATGTCGGTGCGCATCGGCTGGATCTGGCCGGGCTTGACGATGGAGCCGGTGAACAGCTTGGTGATGTCCGCGCCGGCCTCCAGGTTCTTCGCGACCGTCTCGCGCGCCTCGTCAGGCGACGCGGGCTGCGGCAGGCTGGCACGCAACTCGGGCGGCAGGTCGTCCAGGTAATAGGGCAAGGCATGCTCCGGATAGAGCGGCAGGCCGGCGGTGCGGATGCGCGGGCCCGCGACATCGCCGCGCTCGATGCGGCGCCGCAGCTCGCCGGTCACCCGCGGATCCGATCCGGTGTCGACCACGGAGGTGAAGCCGGAATGGGTCAGCATGTCCTGCAACTGGCGCTCGAGCGCGGCGGGCGCCAGCGTCGCCACGCCCATCCAGCTCGGCTCGATGAAGTGGACGTGCGCATTCCAGAAGCCGGCCATCACGACGCAAGCGTCGCAGGCCAGCACCGTCGTGCCCCTGGGCAGCGCGACGCGACGCGCCACGGCGGCGATGCGCCCGTCGTGGATCAGCACCGTGGCATCGGCCAGCGGCTTCGCGCCGGGCGCCGTGTAGACCTTGGCGTGGAGCACCGCGACGTCGGCGGCCAGGCCCGCCGTGCCGGTCGCGCCCACGAGGGTGGCCAGGATGATCGCTCGCAGCATCGTCACTTTCTTCCTTTCGCGCCAGGGCGCACACGGTCGTCCGAAGGATCCGGCACCCGGGTCGCGCCATACGGCGCATGGTATCGCGCGTACCGCGCCACGTGGTCCGGCCAAGGATGCCAACGCCCGCCCCTGGGAGTCAGTAGGACACCGCGGAGACGGTGGACACGATGTCCGAGCGCCGCACGCGTTGCGTCGCTCGGTAACCGCGCTCCACGTAGTCGCCACGCCCGCGCAGTTCGGTGCCGTTCTCGAGCTGCGCGCGCAGTTCGTAGACGCCTTCGCCGCACACCATGAAGCGGAAGGTCACCCGATCGCCCGGCTCGAGCGCCCCGCGGGCGAGCGCGTTCCTGGCGCCGCAGCTCTCGACATTCAGTGCGAGCGATTTCACGCGTTGACCGGACTCGTTGACGACATCGACGTGGACGTCCCGGTCACCCCATCCGCGAATGACGGCGGTGGCCGCGCCGGCGGCGAATCCGACGAGCATCGGCGCGACGGTGAGGACGATGAAGAACAGCGCCCGCATCATCGTTCGCTCCCCGACTTGCGTGCCACGATCTTGATCTCGGTGATGCCGTTGTCGGGGATCAGCCGCGCGACCTGGATCGCCGTCCACGTGGGGAACGGTGGCTTGATGAACCGGTTCTTGACCGCGACGATCGCGGGCATCTGCGTGGTCAGATCGGTGTGGAAACTGGTGATGTCGACGACGTCGTCCCACGAGACGCCCGCGCGCTGCAGCACGCCGCCCAGGCGCTCGAAGGCGCGCGCGTAGGCGTCGCGCAGGTCGGTCTCGCCGGGCCGCACGCCGGCGACCACGCCGGACAGCGTGACCAGGTCGCCGCTGACCACCGCGTCGGCATAGCCCCAATCCTGCTGGAACCGGCGCTCGCCGGGATCGGGCGCCATGAACACCTGGGCGTCCTGGCGCGCGCCGGCGAGGGCGGCGGGCGGGCCCAGCGCGGCGACGGCCGACAGGGCGGCGGCGAGCAGTCGAGTCTTCACGGAACCTCCGGTGCGGCCGCCAGGGCAGGCCGCCGTGACCCGATGCTACGGCCGGCACCGCGGCCCGCAAGCCGCCGCGGCGCGAGCGGCGGTTCGGCGGGGTCGAACGACGGCGCGGAAAGGAAAACGCCCGGCGGGGCCGGGCGTTCGTGCGGCGTGACGACCTCAGATCGCGATCAGCCGCTGGCCCTTGATCGCCGCGTCGATCGCCTTGCCCTTGCGCGCGCGCTTGCCCGCGTGCGACGCGAGCGCGGCCCCCTTGAGGTCTTCCTCCCTGGGTTTCTGGCCGCGGCCCAGGCCCAGCACCTTGACGGCGCTGGCGCAGGTGGCCACCGACACCAGCGGATCCTTCGCGTCGACGTCCATCAGCGTCAGGCCCTTGCCGCCGTTGGACTGCAGCTTGAGCTCGTCGAGCGGGAACACCAGCAGGCGGCTGCTCATGCTCAGGCAGGCGACCTGCGTGTGGCTGGCGTGCACCGGCACCGGCGGCAGCAGCCGATCCTTGTCGTCGATGCTGAGGAAGCTCTTGCCGCCCTTCTGCCGGCTGGTCATGTCGCCGACCTTGGCCAGCAGTCCGAAGCCGCCGGTGTTGGCCAGCAGCAGCGTGGCGTCGGCCGTCGCGGCGAAATAGTGCAGCGGCTGGGTGCCGGCCTCGAGGTCGATCAGCGTGGTGATGGGCGCGCCGTCGCCGCGCGCGCCAGGCAGCGCGCTGACCGCCACCGTGTAGACGCGGCCCGTGCCGCCCTGGTTGCTGCCGAACACGAGCAGCGTGTCGACGGTGCGGCATTCGAAGGTGCCGTACAGGCCGTCACCCGACTTGAATGCGAAGCCCACGGCGTCGTGGCCGTGGCCCTTCTGCGCGCGCACCCAGCCCTTCAGGCTCACCACCACGGTCACCGGCTCGTCGACGATCCTGACCTCGGCGACGGCGCGCTTGTCGGCCTGGATCAGCGTGCGGCGGTCGTCGCCGTGCGCCTTGGCGTCGGCCTCGATCTCCTTGACGACGGTGCGCTTGAGCGCCGCGGGACTGGAGAGGATGTCCTCGAGCTTCTTCTGCTGGTCGCGCTTGTCGGCCAGTTCCTGCTCGATCTTGATCGCCTCGAGACGCGCCAGCTGGCGCAGCCGGATGTCGAGGATGTCGTCGGCCTGGCGCTCGCTGAGCTTGAACTCGGCGATCAGCGCGGGCTTGGGCTCGTCGCTGTGGCGGATGATCTCGATGACGCGATCGATGTTGAGCAGCACCAGCTGCCGGCCCTCGAGGATGTGGATGCGCTCGAGCACGTTGCGCAGCCGGTGCTCGGTGCGCAGCTTGACCGTCTGCTGGCGGAACGCGATCCACTCGGTCAGGATCTGGCGCAGGCCCTTGAGCGTGGGACGGCCGTCGCCGCCGATCATCGTGAGGTTGATCGGCGCCGAGCTTTCGAGGCTGGTGTGGGCCAGCAGCGCGTTGATGAGATCCTGCTGCTCGATCGCGCGGCTCTTGGGTTCGAAGACGAGGCGCACGGAGGCCTCGCGGTCCGACTCGTCACGCGCGCCATCGAGCACGGCGAGGATCGTCGTCTTCAGCTGCAGCTGCTCGGCCGTCAGCGCCTTCTTGCCCGCCTTGATCTTCGGGTTCGTGAGTTCCTCGATCTCCTCGAGCACGCGCTGGGTGCTCGCGCCCGGCGGCAGTTCGGTGACCACCAGTTGCCATTGGCCGCGCGCCAGATCCTCGATCTTCCAGCGCGCGCGCACCTTCAGGCTGCCGCGACCGGTGAGGTACGCGTCGCGGATGTCGGCCGAGGGGGAGATGATCTGGCCGCCGCCGGGGAAGTCGGGCCCGGGCAGCAGGGCGAACAGCTCGTCGTCGCCGAGCCTGTCGTTCCTGATCATCGCGACGGCGGCCTCGGCCACCTCGCGCAGGTTGTGGCTGGGCACCTCGGTGGCCAGGCCGACGGCGATGCCGCTGGCGCCATTGAGCAGCACGAACGGCAGGCGCGCCGGCAGCAGCTTCGGCTCCGTCGTCGTGCCGTCGTAGTTCGGCATGAAGGCGACGGTGCCCTCGTCGATCTCGTCGAGCAGCAGGCGCGCGATCGGGTTCAGCCGCGCCTCGGTGTAGCGCATCGCGGCGGCGCCGTCGCCGTCACGGCTGCCGAAGTTGCCCTGGCCGTCGATCAGCGGATAGCGCAGGCTGAAGTCCTGCGCCATGCGCACGAGGGCGTCGTAGGCGGCGGTGTCGCCGTGCGGGTGGAAGTTGCCCAACACGTCGCCCACCACCTTCGCGCTCTTGCGCGGCGCGGGGCCCGCGGCGCTGGCGTTGGTGAACGACAGGCCCATGCGGTGCATGGTGTAGAGGATGCGGCGCTGCACGGGCTTGCAGCCGTCCGACACGTCGGGCAGCGCGCGGCCCTTGACGACGCTCAGCGCGTATTCGAGATAGGCGCGCTCGGCGTAGTGGGCGAGGGTCAGCGATTCACCGCCGCCGCTTTCGCCGCCGCCGAACACGAGGGGAGTCTGTTCCATGGTCAAGCCGGAGTTCCTTTGTTCGCTCGCGGACGCCGACGACGGCGCGTGCAGCGGCCCGCGGGACGCCATTGTCGGCGCTCATGCAGCCGCAGCCGGTGCCGAAGCGCAAATTTCATGAGGATTTGTCGGGCCGGGTTGCCCGGCCGGCGCTTCAGGGCGCGTGCGGTGAGTCCGCGCTCACCGCCCGCAGGTCTGCGGCGCGCAGGACACCACTTCGACGCCGTGCGCGTGGCGCGGCAGCTTGCGTTGCAGCAGGGCCCAATAGAGCTCGAGCACCATGTGGACATGCGCCTCGGTCTCGGCGATGTCGGGCATCTGGCCGCCGGCCTTGCGCACCGTGCCCTCGCCCGCATTCCAGGCCGCCAGGGCGATGTCGATGCCGCCATAGCGGCGCGTGAGATCGGCCAGCATGCGCGCGCCGGTGAAGATGTTGGTGCGCGCATCCAGCAGGCGCCGGGACGCCGGCGTCTGGCGTTCCTCGCGGGTGCCGTAGCGGTCGGCCGTCACGGGCGTCAGCTGCATCAGGCCGACGGCACCGCGCGGCGAGACCGCGCGCGGGTTGTAGTTCGACTCGACGGTGATGACCGCCTTGAGCAGTTCCTCGTCGACGCCGGTCGCGCGCGCAGCCTCGTCCAGCACGGGCTGCAGGGCCTTCACGTCGGGCGAGATCTCGAGCCAGGTGAGCAGCCCGTCGGTGCCTTGCGTCTTGCCCGCCACTCGACGGCCGTCGGTCTCGCGCAGCACCTGCTCGTAGCGGCCGTCGATCTGGCTGCTGGCAAAGTGCGCCACGCCGGCGCCGTCGACATAGCCCCACAGCACCGGCTTCCCCGCCTCCGGAACGACCGGGCTGCTGGGCACGGCGCGCGCGATGGCGGCCGCCGTGGGCGCCGCGTCGAGCCCGCGGGCGCCATGCGCCTCGGGCACCGAGTCGCAGCCCGACATCGATCCCGTCAGCAGCAAGATCGCGGTGGCCGTGTTGATCAGCGAGCGCTTCATGCGCCGTACCCCGAGAAGGCCGTCTCGAGCCCGGCGTCCGCGCGCGCCTGGTATTCGCGATCGAGCAGCGACATCACGACCAGGCTTTCCCAGCCCGCCGTCTCGCCGGTGCCCACGCGCACGCTCTCGCGCAGCCGGCCTTCCTCGACGAAGCCCTCGCTGGCGTACAGCCGCAGCGCACGCGCATTGAGCGACTTCACGTCCAGCCAGAAGCGATGCGCGGCCAGATCGCGGAACGCCAGTTGCTTGAGCATGCGCACGCAGGCACGCCCAAGTCCGCGGCCCGGGGTCTGCAGCACGATGCGCTTGAGCTCGACCGACCGGTTCGGGTTGCGGCAGCCCTGCAGGATCACGAAGCCGATGGGCTCCCACTGGTCGCCGGCCTCGACGATGAAGTGCCGCGAGTCCGGAAAGCGGATCGCTCCCTCGTGCTGTGTGCGCTCCCAGGGCGTGATGAACACGAGGTTGCGCGCATCCTGTTCGACGGAGACCACGAAGTCGAGATCGGACAGCATCGTCGGACGGATCCGAAGATGGGCGCTCTCGGCAATCTCGCTGGTCGGCATCGGAAGGGGACGGATCGAAAACGGAGGACTTGCGTGATGGACAGCGCGACGGCCGAGCCGTGCTCGACCGCTGGCCGGGCAACGGAGCGTGGATTATGGAAAGGATCGCCGAAGCGCGTGCCGGCCAATCCTCGATGAACGCGGGATTTCCGCACGTTTTGGCACCCTGACTGGATAAGTAGCGCTTCGGCGCGGCGGGTTCCGCCACCGAGCGGGTGGTTATGTAAGCGGATGAATCTTGGGACCTCGGTGCGCATGGATGGCGGGTTGGCCGCTCGACGACGATCGGCACGATCGATGCGGCGTCGGGTGCCCGCAGCCCGGCCGTGACCGTCCGACGGCCGGAGCGACGTTCGCGGGCACTCACCTGGTTGCGTAAGCGCATAGGCAACCGGCACGGATGGCCGAGCGGAGGTCGCTCGCGAGGACGCGGCGGTGTCCTGAAGTATCTGCTCGTGAATGGCGCCCCGATCTGCAGGCGGGGCAAGGCCTGCACTCGTTCGGCCGGCGAGATCCGAGACCGCGGGGCCGCCGCACGTGCCCGATCGATTGCCGATGCGCGATTGACCGCTGCCAAGCGATCGCCTGCGCCTGCGCTTGTGCTTGCGCCGACGGCCAGGCCCAGGCCGCGGCTCTGGCCGGGTTCCAGGCCTACGCCCGCGCTCGCGCTCACGCCCACGCCCACGCCCACGCCCACGCCCACGCCCACGCCCACGCCCACGCCCACACTCACACCCGCGCTTACGCCACGCTCACGCCACGCGGCGCCCACATCCGCGCCATGCGGCGCCCACATCCCCGCCACGCCGCGCCTAGGCTTGCATCCGCCTCGGCATGCGCATCGGCATGCGCATCGGCATGCGCATCCGCATCAATATCCACATCAGCGCTTCGCGCGTCGCGCGCTGCGCCGCCGCGCCGCCGCGCTCAAGCGCGCTCGCGCCCTCGCGCCCCCGCGCCCTCGCCCTCGCGTCACGCACGCGAGCGCGACCGCTCTCGTCGCACGCATGCGCGGGCCGGGCACGTCGGCGTCAGATGTCGATCTCGACCGCGTCCCCGCGCAGTTCCATCAGCTCGCGCCTTGAATGCGCTTCGCCCTTGCCCATCAGGCGCGTGAACGAGCCTTCGGTCTGGACGAGATCCAGCTGGCCCAGTTCGACGCGCAGCAGGCGACGCGTCTCGGGGTTCAGCGTGGTTTCCCAC
>JAEKKH010000480.1 GCA_019510465.1 Burkholderiales bacterium | reverse complement strand
ACGGCGCCCAGGTCATCGACATCAACATGGACGAGGCCATGCTGGACAGCCAGGCGGCCATGGTGCGCTTCCTGAACCTGATCGCCGGCGAGCCCGAGATCGCGCGCGTGCCGATCATGATCGACTCGTCCAAGTGGGCCGTCATCGAGGCCGGCCTGAAGTGCATCCAGGGCAAGGGCATCGTCAACTCGATTTCGCTGAAGGAAGGCGAGGCCGAGTTCAAGCGCCAGGCCAAGCTGGTAAAGCGCTTCGGCGCCGCCGCGGTGATCATGGCGTTCGACGAAAAAGGCCAGGCCGACACCTTCGCGCGCAAGACCGAAATCTGCGAGCGGGCGTACCGCTTCCTCGTCGACGAGGTGGACTTCCCGCCCGAGGACATCATCTTCGACCCGAACATCTTCGCCATCGCCACGGGCATCGAGGAGCACGACAACTACGCGGTGGACTTCATCGAGGCCACGCGCTGGATCAAGGACAACCTGCCGGGTGCCAAGGTGTCGGGCGGCGTCAGCAACGTGAGCTTCAGCTTCCGCGGCAACGAGCCGGTGCGCGAGGCCATCCACACCGTGTTCCTGTACCACGCCATCCAGGCGGGCATGGACATGGGCATCGTCAACGCCGGCATGGTGGGCGTCTACGACGACCTCGACGCCGAACTGCGCGAGCGCGTGGAGGACGTGGTGCTGAACCGCCGGCCCGATGCCGGCGAGCGCTTGATCGAGATCGCCGACCGCGCCAAGAGCGCCGGCAAGGATGACTCGGCCCGGCTGGCCTGGCGCGCGGGCGACGTGAACCAGCGCCTGTCGCATGCGCTGGTGCACGGCATCACCGACTTCATCACCGAGGACACCGAGGAGGCCTGGCAGGCGATCCTGGCCAAGGGCGGCCGGCCGCTGCACGTCATCGAAGGCCCGCTGATGGCCGGCATGAACGTCGTCGGCGACCTGTTCGGCGCCGGCAAGATGTTCCTGCCGCAGGTGGTGAAGAGCGCCCGCGTGATGAAGAGCGCCGTGGCCCATCTGCTGCCCTACATCGAGGAAGAAAAGCGCCTGTTGATCGAAGGCGGCGGCGATGCCAAGCCCAAGGGCAAGATCGTGATCGCCAC